>NZ_LMHO01000018.1:0-72125 GCF_001428185.1 Mesorhizobium sp. Root695
CCTGCGCCGACCGCGAAGAGAAGCGAGTGACCCGCGGGGCGACACGGTCCGAAAAAAACGCAACAGGAGCTTGACCTCAACAACCCCAATCAGAGAAGCTTGCTAGAGCGAGATGCAGTCAAGTTGAACCGGCGTGGGCTCCATCTACTTTTTAGCCGCATTTGTGCGACACCAAGTTATTCCACCTAGCGGGAAAACGCTCCAAGTCAAAACTCGATCGGCTGGCAGCCGCAAATGGCTGGTCAGAAGTGGACGTTAGGACCGCGGCAGAAGATGCCATTCGGATATGCATTTCGGAACGGTGGGAACGGGGCCGACAACGAACTGTCAGCATTTATCGGCAGAATGGCTAATGGCCGGCCAGGCTCTCATCGCGACATCAGCGATGCGGTGGAGTTCGTCTGGCTGGGCTCCGCTCGCGGCCTCGACAGCGATCCCGCGCAGGATTGCAACCAGGTATCCTGAGAGGGCAGCTGTATCGGCGTCCTTGCCAACGTCACCGTCCATCTGAGCACGTTCGAGACGTTTAGCTATCTGGTTTCTAAGTTGTCCGCGTCGAAGATTTGTCTCCTTGCGGGCCGACACGCTGTCGTCGCTCCCTATCAGGGCACCATGCACCATAAGGCAACCTGGCGGATTTCCCGTGTCGGAGTGGAACGCGCATGCGCCATATATCAGCCCCTCAGCAAGCGCGCGTGCAGTTGGCGCGTCCAAGGCATTCTGGATGAAATGCGACGTCTCGCGGTCATAGCGGTCGAGCACCTTCAGGAATAACTCTTCCTTGTTGCCGAACGCCGCGTAGAGGCTGGGGCGCGTGATGCCTAGCTCTTCTGTAAGGTCAGTCAGCGACGTGCCCTCGTAGCCCTTGCGCCAGAAAAGCCGCATCGCCTGCACGAGTGCTTTCTCGGTATCGAACTCTCTCGGCCTGCCCATAGTCACTCACTCTCTTTATTGTACCGACTGGTATATTATCGCTTGACGCGTGAATCGATCCGCCTTTTATATACCAATCGGTAGACAATGGGGAAGTGAAGCGATGTCGAAGCTGTTGATCTTTTGTACTGCGCTGTTGCTGGCCACGCAGGCCGCCAGCGCCAACGTTAAACCGTTTCCGGCCAGCTTCGAGACGCGCGAGGTCAAGACGGACGGTGTGACGATCCACGTGCGCGTAGGCGGTTCCGGTCCTGCGGTACTAATGCTGCACGGGTACGGTGAGACGGGAGACATGTGGGAACCGCTCGCCGTTGAAATGGCAAAGGATCACATGGTCATCGTGCCGGATCTACGTGGCATGGGTCTGTCGTCCCACCCTGAGACTGGCTACGACAAGAAAACTCAGGCTGCCGACATGGAAGCAGTCCTGCGCAGCCTAAATATCCAAAGCATCGATCTCGTCACGCATGACATTGGCAATATGGTGGGTTTTGCCTTTGCTGCCCAGCATCGGGATCAGGTGTCTAAATTTGTGCTGATCGACGCCCCTGTTCCCGGCGTCGGCCCTTGGGAAGAAATACTCAAGAACCCGCTTCTCTGGCATTTCAGGTTCGGTGGACCGGATATGGAGCGGCTCGTGGCAGGTCGGGAGCGGATCTATCTCGACCGATTTTGGAACGAGTTTTCTGCCGATCCATCACATTTCGACGAAGCGTCCCGCGAGCACTATGCCGCTCTCTACGCTTTGCCGGGCGCGATGCACTCCGGCTTCGCGCAGTTCGCAGCCTTCGACCAGGACGCGCTCGATAACAAGGCGTTCCTGGAAACGTCAGGAAAGCTGAAGATGCCCTTGCTGGCGGTCGGAGGAGAAAAGTCGTTCGGTACCCAAATGGCGACGGTGATGCGCTTCGCAGCAGACAACGTTACCGAGAGCGTCATTCCCGGTTCGGGACATTGGATCATGGAGGAGAATCCGGCCGCCACGGTGAAAGTAGTCACTGATTTCCTCAGATAAACGCGATCGGTTTGCTATCCGCTTTCAGGCATCGCGCAAACAGAGTCTGGTGGCCGGCTTGGGCGCAAAGCTGCCGTCCACTTCGCGGCAGACGTAAGTCGTCTTCGGGTAAACTCAGTCGCTCAGAGTAATTGGGTTTTGACTCAGGCGGCCTTCTTCTTCGCCAGTCTCGCCCTGATCGAGGCGACGTCGGCACGCGGCGTCGCGGCGAACAGTGTCCTGGTGTAGCTGTGCTTGGGGTCGGCAAAGACCTCGTCGCGCGAGCCGTATTCGACCGCTTCGCCGAAATACATCACCATCACATCGTCGGCGATGTAGCGCACGACGGACAGGTCATGGCTGATGAAGACATAGGTCAGCTGGAACTCGTCCTGCAGGTCGGCGAGCAGGTTGAGCACCTGCGCCTGCACCGACAGGTCGAGCGCGGAGACCGGCTCGTCCAGCACCAGCAGGCTTGGGTTGAGCATCAGCGCGCGGGCAATGGCGATGCGCTGGCGCTGGCCGCCCGAGAACATATGCGGATAGCGGTTGTAGTGCTCCTGGCCGAGGCCGACCTTCTTCAGCATCTTCATCGCCAGGTCGCGCCGTTCGGCCGCCGACTTGTCGGTGTTGATCAGCAACGGCTCGCCCAGCACGTCGCCGATCTTCTGGCGCGGATTGAGCGACCCATAGGGATTCTGGAAGACAATCTGCACCTTGCGGCGCATCTCCTTCGTCAACCCATTCCTGGCGATGTCGACCTTGTTGCCGTCGATGAACAGCTCGCCCGCAGTCGCCGGATCGATCAACGTGATGATGCGGGCGAGCGTTGACTTGCCGCAGCCGCTTTCGCCGACGATGGCCAGCGTCTTGCCCTTGTCCACCTTGAAGGATACGCCCTTGACCGCATGCACGGTGCGCGGTCCGGTGAACAGGCCGCCGCCAATGTGATAGTCGCGGACGATGTTCTTGCCTTCGAGAACCGTGGTGCTCATGAGGCGGCTCCCGCGGCAGAGGGGGCCGGCTCGAACATCATGTCGGACACGGTCGGCAGCCGGTCGCCGACGGCGTTTTCCGGCAGCGCCGACAACAGCGCACGCGTGTAGTTGCTCTTCGGCGATTCAAACAGCGACAGCACGTCGGCCTCTTCCATCTTGCGGCCCTTGTACTGGACGATGACGCGGTCGGCGGTCTCGGCCACCACGCCCATATTGTGGGTGATCATGATCAGGCCCATGCCGTATTTGGCCTGCAGCGAAACCAGGAGATCGAGGATCTGCTTCTGGATGGTGACGTCGAGCGCAGTGGTCGGCTCGTCGGCGATGAGCAGTTTCGGATTGCAGGCAATGGCGATGGCGATCATGACGCGCTGGCACTGGCCGCCGGACATCTGGTGCGGAAACGAGCTCAGCCGTTCTTCCGGGTCGGCGATGCCGACCAGCTTCATCAATTCGATGGCCCGCGCACGGCGCTGGGCGCGATCCATGCCCATGTGGAAGCGCAGCACCTCTTCGATCTGGAAGCCGACGGTGAAGCACGGGTTGAGGCTGGCGATCGGCTCCTGGAAGATCATCGAGATGTCCTTGCCGACGATCTTGCGGCGTTCGGACGGGCTGAGCTCCAGGAGATCGACGCCGTCGAAGGCCATGCGGTCTGCCTTGACCGTTGCCGTGTTGGGCAACAGGCCCATCACCGCCAGCATCGCCACCGACTTGCCGGAACCGGACTCGCCGACGATCGCCAGCACTTCGCGCGGCTCGATCGACAGGTCGATGCCTTGCACGGCCATGAACGGTCCGGCCGCGGTGTCGAAGGAAACGGTGAGGTTCTTGATCTCGAGCAGAGGCATGCTCACGACCTCTTCAGCTTGGGGTCGAGCGCGTCGCGCAGGCCGTCGCCGATCAAATTGATGGCGAAGACGGTGATCAGGATGGCGAGGCCGGGGAAGGTCACCACCCACCAGGCGCGCAGGATGAACTCGCGCGCTTCGGCTAGCATGGTGCCCCATTCCGGCGTCGGCGGCTGCGCGCCCATGCCGAGGAAGCCGAGGGCGGCCGCCTCGAGAATGGCGTTGGAGAAGGATAGCGTCGCCTGCACGATCAGCGGCGCGATGCAGTTGGGCAGGATGGTGACCAGCATCAGCCTCAGATGGCTGGCGCCGGCGACCTTGGCGGAGACGACGTATTCGCGGGTCTTCTCGGCCATCACGGCGGCACGGGTGAGCCGGGCGAAATGCGGCTGCAGCACGAAGGCGATGGCGATCATGGCGTTGACGAGGCCGGGGCCGAGCACAGCGACCAGCACCAGCGCCAGCAGCAGCGACGGGAAGGCCAGGATGATGTCCATGATGCGCATGATCAGCGTGTCGACCCAGCCGCGGCAGTAACCGGCGAGCAGACCCAGGATGACGCCGGAGATCAGTGCGGTGGTGACGACGACGAAACCGATGGCAAGCGAGAAGCGCGAGCCATAGATCAGCCGCGACAGCATATCGCGACCGACCGCGTCGGTGCCGAGCAGGAACTGCGCGTTGCCGCCCTCCTGCCAGGCTGGTGGTGTCAGGAAGAAGTCGCGGAACTGATCGTCCGGCGAATGCGGCGCCAGCAGCGGTGCGAAGATGGCGATCAGGATCAGCAGCGCAAAGACGAAGAGCCCGATCACCGCGCCCTTGTTGACGGAGAAGTAGTGCCAGAACTCGCCGAACATCTGCAGCCTCGCGTCCTGCTGCTTGACGACGGTCGCGGCTTCGATGGTGGCTGGGCCTTCGTTGCTCATGTCAGTTGGCCCGGATGCGTGGGTTGATGACGGCGTAGAGCACGTCGACGATCAGGTTCACCGACATGACGATCAATGCGATCAAAAGCAACCCGCCCTGCACGGTGAAATAGTCGCGCTTGGAAATGGCGTCGATCATCCATTTGCCGATGCCGGGCCAGGAGAAGATGCTCTCGGTCAGGATGGCGCCGGTCAAAAGCGTGCCGACCTGCAGGCCGATGGTGGTGACGACCGGGATCAGCGCATTGCGGAAGGCATGCAGGCCAACGACCCGGAACGGGGTCAGGCCCTTGGCGCGCGCGGTGCGCACATAGTCTTCGCCGAGCACCTCGAGCATGGCCGAACGCGTCTGCCTGGCGATGACAGCCAGCGGTATGGTGCCGAGCACGATGGTTGGAAGGATGAGGTGCGACAGCGCCGAACGGAAGGCACCCTTCTGTCCGGAGATCAGGGAATCGATGGTCATGAAGCCGGTCACCGGCTTGAAGAAGTAGAGAAGGTCGATGCGGCCGGAAACCGGCGTCCAGTGCAGCGTGCCGGAGAACACGATGATCAGCAGCAGACCCCACCAGAAAATCGGCATGGAATAGCCTGCCAGCGCCGTGCCCATGGTCAGCTGATCGAACCAGGAGCCACGGCGTATGGCGGCGAAGATACCGGCGGCGACACCCAGGAGGACGGCAAAGATCATGGCGCAGATGGCGAGCTCGACCGTTGCCGGAAAGCGCACCAGGAAGTCCTTGAGCACCGGCGTCTTGGTGGAAAACGAGGTGCCGAAATCGCCGCTGAGGATGTTGGTCAAGTAGGTCAAATATTGTTGCCAGATCGGCAGGTCGAAACCGAACTGGTGCATCAGCGCCGTGTGACGTTCGGGCGACAGGCCGCGTTCGCCCGCAAGCACCAGCACCGGATCACCGGGCAGGATGCGCACGAAGCCAAAGGCGAGGATGGTTATCCCGATGAAGGTCGGGATGATGAGGGCGAGCTTGCCGAGGATATAACGCAGCATGGCGGGCGATTGGGGGCGTCACCCTGCGGTGACGTCCCCGTTTCGCAACCTTATTCGGCGATATCGACGCCGTCGAAGCGATGGATACCGAGCGGATCCATCGCAAAGCCGGTGACGGTCTTCTGCATCGGCATGAACACCTTGGAGTGAGCGAGCGTCGCCCAGGGTGCCTGTTCCTTGAAGATGACCTGTGCCTGTTCATAGAGCTTGGTGCGCTCGGCCTGATCCGAAACGGTCTTGGCCTTGTTGATGAGCGCGTCGAAGTCCTTGTTGCACCATTCCGCGCGGTTGTTCGACCCGACGGAAGCGCAGCTCAGGAGCACGCCGAGAAAGTTGTCCGGATCGCCATTGTCGCCGGTCCAGCCGACGATGACGGCGCCGTCGTGATCGACCGCGGAAGCACGCTTGAGGTATTCACCCCAATCGTAGCTGACGATGTTGACGGTGACGCCGACCTTGGCGAAGTCCGCCTGGATCAGTTCGGCGGTGCGGCGCGCGTTCGGCATGTACGGACGCGATACCGGCATGGCCCAGACGTTCATCTTGAGGTCCTTGACGCCGGCCTCTTCAAGCAGCTTCTTGGACGCATCCGGATCGTACGGATCGTCCTTCACTTCCTTGTTGTAGGACCACATGGTCGGCGGGATCGGATTGATCGCCACCTGGCCGGCACCCTGGAAGACGGCGTCGATGATGGCCTTCTTGTTGATGGCCATGTTGAGCGCCTTGCGGACGCGCACGTCGTCGAACGGCTTCTGCTGCGTGTTGTACATCAGCGCGCCGACATTGAGGCCTTCCTGCTCGTCGACCTTCAGGCTCGCTTCAGCCTGCAGGCCGGCGATGTCGGCCGGTGCCGGGTATGACATGATGTTGCATTCGCCAGCCTTGAGCTTCTGCGCGCGCACCGCCGGATCGGTGGTGATGGCGAAGACCAGATCGTCGATCTTCTGCTTGCCGCCCCAATAGTCCGGGTTGGCCTTGTAGCGGATGGCCGCGTCGGTCTGGTAGTCGACGAAGATGAATGGGCCGGTGCCGATCGGCTTCTGGTTGAACAGTTCAGGTGTCTTGTCCGCCTGCAGCTTGTCGGCATATTCCTTGGAGACGACCGAGGCGAAGTCCATGCCCAGCGTCGGAATGAAGGTGATTGCCGGTTCCTTGAGGGTGAACTTCACCGTCAGGTCATCGACCTTCTCGACCTTGGTGATGTTGTCGCCGAACTGGTCATTGTAATACTGGTAGGCAATGCCTGGGATGTACTGGAACCACGGGCCGTTCTTGTCGACCTGACGTTCGAATGAGAACACCACGTCGTCGGCGTTGAAGTCGCGCGTCGGGGTGAAATAGTCGGTGGCGGCGAACTTGACGCCCTTGCGCAGCTTGAAGACATATTCCTTGCCATCGTCGGAGATCGTCCAGCTTTCAGCCAGGCCCGGCGAGGTCGTTGTTTTGCCGTGATCGAATTCGACAAGGCGGTTGAAGACGGTGCGCGACGACGCGTCGAACGTCTGGCCTGCGGTATACGGCGCCGGGTCGAAACCCTCCGGCGAAGCTTCCGCGCAATAGACCAGAGTTTTCGCGTTGGCCACGCCGCCCAGGACGCTTGCAGCCAGCAACGCGGCTGCAAAAGTCAGTTTCTTCTTCATTGAGCACTCCCTGATGTTCTTCCAAGCCCCTCTATCAGGCTCGCGAAGCGCGCATATAAGCACCGTTTTTCCGGCTTTGGAACACCCCGTTTGCTTACCCCGCGGGAAGCAGGAAAAAAATCCGCGATTTTGCAAAAAGGCAGAAAAAATTAGCAGTTTTTTCCATTCACAAGATTATTAACGACCGCATTTTTTTATTGATCGCCGATCTGTCGATATCGATGCCGCGCGCGCTTTCCGGGCGGCCGAGGGTGCAGCGGGACACCGGTTGGAAGTGTCGGAGGCGGGAAAGATTTTCGACAGCAAATCTTTCGCCGCCTTGCCGCAAGGGCAAGACTTGCACGGTCACCAATGGAGGCAATACATAGAAGACATAGCGGCAGCAGCGGAGGACGTCTCTGTCAACTCAGAGGCGAGCGCAACGCGGACCAACAAGAATTGTCGAGGGAGGAACGGGTGGCAAAAGCATCAAGGACGCCGGTGCCGGTGAAAGCGGGAGCCAAGGCGGCTCCCAAAGCCGCTGCTGCCACGGTCAAGCCGAAAGCGCCAGTTGCCAAAGCCGCTGCGGCCAAGCCGAAGGCGGCCACCGTGCCGGTAAAGGCAAGCGCAAAGCCGGCGGCCAAAGCCCCGGCCAAGGCTGCTGCCGGAAAGACGGCGTCCACGACAAAGCCTGCCGCCGTCAAGCCGGCGGCGAAGGCAGCAGCGACAAAGGCTCCACCGGCAGCGAAGCCTGCCGAGGCTGCCGCCAAACGATTGCCGAAAGCGCTGACGGCGCTGGCGGCGGGCCTGCCGGAAAAGCCGTGGCTCAAGAGCTATCCGAAAAACGTGCCGGCCGAAATCGGTCCCTTGCCCTATAGCTCGATCGGCGATTTCCTGGTTGGCGCCTGCAAGCAATTTTCCGCGCAGCCGGCCTTCACCTGCATGGACAAGTCCATCAGCTACACCGATGTCGAGCGGCTGTCGGCGGCCTTCGGCGCCTACCTGCAATCGAAAGGCCTTCAGAAAGGCGCGCGCGTCGCTCTGATGATGCCGAACGTGCTGCAATATCCGGTAGCGATGATGGCCGTCTTGCGCGCCGGTTATGTCGTGGTGAACATCAATCCGCTCTACACGCCGCGCGAGCTCGAACACCAGCTGAAGGACTCCGGTGCGCAAGCCATCGTCATCCTGGAGAACTTTGCCAACACCTTGGAGGCGGTGATCGCCAGGACGGCGGTCAAGAATGTGGTGGTCGCCGCGATGGGCGACATGCTCGGCGGCCTGAAAGGCACCATCGTCAATTTCGTCGTGCGCCGCGTGAAGAAGATGGTGCCGGCCTGGTCGCTGCCCGGCCATATCAAGTTCAACGCCGCCGTGAAGGCCGGTGCCGGCGCGACCTTCAAGCCGGCCAAGGTGTCAGCCGACGATGTCGCCTTCCTGCAATACACCGGCGGCACCACGGGCGTCTCGAAAGGCGCCACGCTGCTGCACCGCAACGTGCTCGCCAATGTCGTGCAGAACGCGCAGTGGATGGAGGACGCCTATACGTTCAAGCCGAAACCGGCGCACCCCAACTTCATCTGCGCGTTGCCGCTCTATCATATCTTCGCGCTGACGGTGAACGCGTTGATGGGCATGCAGCAGGGCGCTCGCAATGTGCTCATTCCCAACCCGCGCGACATTCCCGGCTTCGTCAAGGAACTGCAGAAATATCCAGTGCACATCTTTCCGGGCCTCAACACGCTGTTCAACGCGCTGCTCAACAATGAGGATTTCCGCAAGCTCGACTTCAAGCCGCTGGTGCTGACGCTGGGCGGCGGCATGGCGGTGCAGAAGGGCGTCGCCGAACGCTGGAAGACGCTGACCGGCTGCCCAGTCACCGAAGGCTACGGCCTCTCGGAAACCTCGCCGGTGGCCACCGCCAACAAATTCACCCCCGGCGATTTCACCGGCACGATCGGCCTGCCGCTGCCCTCGACGGAGATCGCCATCCGCGACGACGACGGCAACAACCTGCCGCTCGGCGAGGTCGGCGAAATCTGCATCCGGGGACCGCAAGTGATGGCGGGCTACTGGAACCGGCCGGATGAAACCGCCAGGGTGATGACCAAGGACGGCTACTTCAAATCCGGCGACATGGGCTTCATGGACGAGCGCGGCTACACCAAGATCGTCGACCGCAAGAAGGATATGATCCTGGTCTCGGGCTTCAACGTCTATCCGAACGAGCTCGAGGAAGTCGTGGCGATGCATCCTGGCGTGCTCGAAGTGGCGGCGATCGGCGTGCCGGACGAGCATTCGGGCGAGGTCCCGAAACTGTTCGTAGTCAAGAAGGATCCGGCGCTGACGGCTGAGACGCTGACCGCCTATTGCCGCGAGAACCTGACCGGCTACAAGCGGCCCAAATACATCGAATTCCGCACCGAGCTGCCGAAGACGCCGGTCGGCAAGATCCTGCGGCGAGCGCTGCGCGAATGACGGCAGCCGACGGCCCGCAGGCCGTACACGCACATTGTCGTCCTGATCCGACAGAATTCATCAGGGCGAACATGCGCCTCGCCCCGGCGCCGTCGCTCCCCGAGATCCGGCTATACACGCCGCATCCGGCCAGCGGCTTGAGGCGGCTTATCGATCCGCGCCAATACGCCGACGATGAGATGGACGATGATGGACCTGAGCCGCAGCCGCCTTACTGGGCCTATGTGTGGGCCGGCGGCGCGGTGCTTGCGCGCCACATCCTGGATCACCCGCAAACGGTGGCCGGTCGCCGCGTGCTCGACCTTGGCGCCGGTTCCGGCCTTGTCGGCATTGCCGCCGCCAAGGCTGGGGCGCGCGAAGTCATCGCCGCCGAGATCGACCGCAACGGCGTTGCCGCTCTCGCTCTCAACGCGGCGGCCAACGGCGTCGCCATCACCGTGATCGGAGACGATATCACCAGGGGTTCACCACCCGCGGTCGACCTCGTGCTTGCCGGCGATGTCTTCTATGGACAGGACGTCGCCGAGCGCGTCATGCCTTTTCTCGAACGCTGCCTGAAAGCCGACATCGAGGTCCTGGTCGGCGACCCCGGCCGCGCCTATCTGCCACGATCACGGCTGCGCTTGCTCGCCGAATACAAGGTGCCGGATTTCGGCCAGGCGAAAGACAGCGCGCTGGAGCCGAGCGGTGTCTTTCGTTTCGAAGGCTGACGAGGCGCCCGCATCTACCGACGAGATCAGATCGTCTCCTTGACCCGTGCCGAGAGGAAGTCGGGCAGATCGGCGACCGAATCAAGAACAACGTCGGCGATGCCGGCCAGCGATTCGCGGTTGCCGGTGCCGGAGAGCACGCCAACCGCCAGCCCACAGCCGCCGGCCCGCGCCATTTCGAGGTCGTGGCGGTTGTCTCCGACCATGGCAATCTCCGCCGGTCTAAGGCCGGTGAGGTCGCTGAAGGCCAGGATCGTGTCGGGCGCAGGCTTCGGATTGGCCACCGCGTCGTAGCCATAGGCAGCGTCGAACAGCTGGGCCACGCCAAGCGTGACCAGCGTCTTTTCCGCGCCGCTGGTGGAATCGTTGGTGGCGACGCCAAGCCGGTAGGACTTCCTGTGCAACGCTGTCAGCGTGTCGACGATGCCGGGCAGCGCCACCGCCATCGCCGAGCCCTGCATCGAGGTGATCTCATTGAAGCGGGCAACCGCAAGCATCTGATCCTCTTCGGACAGGCGCGGGAACCACAATTCGACGACGTCGAGATTGGTGCCGGACGCGAAGATGGAATCCGGCTTGAAACGCTTGTTGGCGAAATCGAAGCCGGCAGCCGCCAGCAACCTGTCGGCTTTCCAGCGGTCGCCTTCGGACGCATCCATGGCCATGAAATCGGCAATGCCGAGCCAGGTCGCGTTGAAGTCGACAAGTGTCCCGTCCTTGTCGAACAATATTCCCTTGATGTCTGCCAAGCTTTTCACTCCGAGCCACGCAAATGGTGGATGAATCCCACAAGACCAGCGGTCGATGAATCCCGGTTGGCGGCACTTTCCTTGCCCTCCACGACAGGCAAAAGGCCGGTGGCCAGTTCCTTGCCGAGCTCGACGCCCCATTGGTCGAAGGAGTTGATGTTGAAAAGCGTGCCCTCGACGAAGACGCGGTGCTCGTAGAGCGCGATCAGCCGGCCGAAGGTGCGCGGGTCGAGTTTGCGGTAGAGGATGGTCACCGAGGGCCGGTTGCCGGAGAAGACGCGGTGTGGGGCTATTTTGTCGACCGCGGCCGGCTTCATGCCCTTGGCCAGCATCTGGGCGCGCGCCTCCTCCAGCGTGCGGCCCTTCATCAGCGCTTCCGACTGCGCCAGGCAGTTGGCGAGCAGCAGATCATGCTGGTGCTTGAGATCGGGCTCGTGGCCGACGGCCGCGGCGAGGAACTCGACCGGAATGAAATCGGTGCCCTGGTGCAGCAGCTGGAAGAAGGCATGCTGGCCGTTGGTGCCGGGCTCGCCCCAGACCAGCGGTCCGGTCGGCGTCGCCGCAGCCGTGCCTTCGAGGGTGACGCTCTTGCCGTTCGATTCCATGTCGAGTTGCTGCAGATAGGCAGGCAGCCTGGACAGGCGCTGGTCATAAGGGATGACGGCGCGCGCTGGATACCCGCAGATCACGCGATGCCACCAGCCGACCAGCCCCAGCAGCGCCGGCAGGTTCTCCTTTACGGGCGCGGTGCGGAAATGCTCGTCCATCTCGTGCGCACCATCGAGGAAAGCACGAAAATTCCTCGGGCCGATGGCGATCATCACCGGCAAGCCGATCGCGCCCCAGACCGAATAGCGCCCGCCGACCCAGTCCCAGAAACCGAAGACGCGATCCCGCTCAATGCCGAACTTCGCCACCAGGTCGAGCGCGGTCGAGACAGCGGCGAAATGCTTGCCGACCGCTTCCTTGCCGAGCGCCTTCTGCACCCAGTCACGCGCCGTCTGCGCATTGGTCATCGTCTCGACGGTGGTGAAGGTCTTGGAGGCGATGATGAAAAGCGTGGTTTCGGCGGACAGCCCCTTCAGCGTGTCGTGGATATGGGCGCCGTCGATGTTGGAGACGTAATGCGCGCGCGGCCCGTCATGATAGGGCGCCAGCGCCAGTGTCGCCATGGCCGGGCCGAGATCGGAACCGCCGATGCCGATGTTGACGATGTCGGTGATCTTTTTGCCGGTGGCGCCAGCCGCCTTGCCGGAACGCACGGCATCTGCAAAGGCACCCATGGCATCGAGCACGGCAATAACGTCCGCCTTGACGTCCTGGCCATCGACGGTGACGCCCTTGCCGGTCAGGTTGCGCAGTGCCGTGTGCAGCACGGCGCGGTCCTCGGTGACATTGATCTTCTTGCCGGCGAACATGGCGGCGCGGCGGCCTTCGAGATCGGCCGCCTCGGCGAGCTTTTCCAGCAGATCCATGGTGGTCGTGTCGACCGCGCATTTCGACCAGTCGAGCAGAAGGTCACCGTCGGTGGCGGAGAATGTCACGAATCGCTTGGGATCGGCGGCGAAGGCCTGGCGCATGCTGGCGGGCGCCGCGGCGCGATGATCGCGCAACGCGGCGAGCTGATTTTGAAAGGACGATTGATCCACTGCCGAACTCCGAAACCTCGAGCCATCATTACGGACCGGATGTTTCCGGCGCGTGTCGTCGCGACAATCTATTGAGCCGAATTCCACTCGTTTCAATGCGCAGCGATGACGCATGGAGTCACGCAGCTATGCCGCAGCGCAGCATCAAAATGGCGTGAAGGATCACTGGCATAAATCCCAACGATCAGAAAAATTGATTGGCGCAACCCCTTGTGCCACGGTTACGTTCGGCTGGTCCAGCCAAGCGAAAAAGGCTGGCCATCGAGGAACATCTTCCATGCCACAGCGTAACGACACGGCCATATGGTCCGGCCTGTTCCGGATTTCGGCGGAATCGGGCCAGACCCTGCAGGCGCAGATCCGCCAAGCCATCGTGGCCGCCATTCTCGACCGCCAGATCGCCGCTTCGATGCCGCTTCCTTCCTGCAGGATCCTGGCCGAGAAACTCGGCGTTGCGCGCGGAACCGTCGTGCTGGCCTTCCAGCAGCTTGTCGACCAGGGTTTCCTGGTGGCACGCGAGCGGCGTGGCCATTTCGTCAATCCCGATGTGCTGGCGACGCCGGCCAAGCCGCACCAGAAGGCACCCGACCAGGCCAATGAGATCGACTGGAAGGCACGCCGCAAGATCGCCGCCAGCGACATGCCGCCGCCGGCCAAGCACGAGAACTGGATCAAGTCGTCCTACCCCTTCGTCTACGGCCAGTTCGATCCGGCGCTGTTCCCGACCGCCGAGTGGCGCGAGTGCAACCGCATGGCACTTGCCGTGCTCGAGATCCGCAACTGGGCGTCCGACATGGTTGACCGCGACGATCCGTTGCTGATCGAGCAGATCCAGGCGCGGCTGTTGCCGCGGCGCGGGATCTTCGCCAATCCCGACGAGATCATCGTCACGCTGGGTGCCCAGAATGCGCTCTATATGCTGGCGACGCTGCTGATGGCCAAGGGCTCGAAGGTGGCGATGGAGGACCCCGGCTACCCCGACGCCCGCTCGATCTTCCGCCTTGCCGGCGCCGAGATACAGCCGGTGCCGGTCGACCAGTCCGGCATCGTAACCGCTTCTATTCCCAACGATTCCGGTTTCGTCTTCGTCACGCCCAGCCACCATTGCCCGACCATGGTGCCGTTGTCGGCGGAACGGCGGCAGGATCTTCTAGCGCGGGCCAACCGCTACAACCAGATCATCATCGAGGACGGTTATGACAGCCAGCTTCTCGACGAAGCACCGCAGCAGGCGTTGAAGAGCCTCGATCGTTCCGGCCGCGTCGTCTATGTCGGCTCGATGTCGAAGACGCTGGCTCCGGGCCTGCGGCTCGGCTACATCGTCGCTTCCGCTGGCCTAATCTCCGAACTCAGGGCGTTGCGCCGCTTCATGCTGCGTCATCCGCCGGCCAACAACCAGCGCGCCGTCGCGCTGTTCCTGTCGCTCGGCCATCACGAGGCGCTGGTGCGGCGGCTGTCGTCGGCCTTCGACGAGCGGCGCAAGCGGCTGGTCCATGCGATTTCCGCTTTCCTGCCGGAATGGCGCTCGACCGATTCGGCCGGCGGCACGTCGCTGTGGCTCGAAGGGCCGCGCGGCACCGATGCGCGCGGCCTGGCCGAGGCAGCAGCCTCGCGCAGCGTCATCATCGAACCGGGCGACCGTTTCTTCGATCGCACTGAAAAACCTTCGCGTTTCATGCGGCTGGGCATCTCGTCGATCGCGCTGCAGCACATCGAGCCAGGCATCCGCGAACTGGCTACCGCAGCCGGACGCAGGCCCGCGGCTGCCTGATCCATCGCCTTCCCCTTGGACGAGCCGCGCGAGCGTGGCTCCGTCCTTTAGCCCTCTGGCATATGCAACCGGACCGGCTGGCCCCTAGGCTGTGCCAATGCCGGCGGCATAGTCGGGGGCATAAGGGGAAGAAGCAGCCGATGGTGGACCAACCGCCGCGCTCTGCTTCTCAGAAAGGCGGAGTGTCTCCATGTCGGCTCTTGAAAAGCAGGAAGCGGCGGCGGATCAGCGTTCGCGCCGCTCCGGCGGGCGCGAAGCGCGCCGCGCCATGCGGGCAGCCCCATTGGCCGACGACATCAAGCCGGTGCGTGCCGGCCTCGAAGGCGGCAGCTATGGACCGCTGACCCGGAACGACCAGGAACGCATCCACGAAGCGGTGCTGACGCTCCTGGAAACGGTTGGCTTTGCCAATGCCATTCCCTCCTGCATCGAAGCCTTGACCGAGGCCGGCGCCAGCTATGGCGACGATGGCCGCATCCGCTTCCCCCGCGCGCTCGTGCTCGACACGATCAAGAAGGCGGCGCGGCATTTCACCCTGCACGGCCAGGATCCCAAGCACGACATGCTGATCAAGGGCAAGCGCGTGCACTACGGCACGGCGGGTGCCGCCGTGCATCTGGTCGATGTCGAAAAGCGCGAATATCGCGAGTCGCTGCTGCAAGACATCTATGACGCTGCCCGCCTCGTCGAAGGGCTAGACAACATCCATTTCTTCCAGCGGCCGATGGTGCCGCGCGACATTCCCGATCCGCTCGAAATGGACTTCAACACGCTCTATGCCTGCGTGATGGGCACGTCCAAGCATGTCGGCACCTCGTTCACCGTGCGCGAGAACGTGCAGCCGGCGCTCGAAATGCTCTATGCGATCGCCGGCGGCGAGGAGAATTTCCGCGCCCGGCCGTTCGTGTCGAATTCCAACTGCTTCGTCGTGCCGCCGATGAAGTTCGCCGAGGACGCCTGCGGCGTGCTCGAGGCCTGCGTCGAGGGCGGCATCCCGATCCTCCTGCTTTCGGCCGGCCAGGCAGGCGCCACGGCGCCGGCGGCGATTGCCGGTGCCGTGGTGCAGGCAGTGGCCGAAGTGCTGGCCGGTCTGGTCTATGTCAACGCCATCAAGCCGGGCCATCCGGCGATCTTCGGCACCTGGCCTTTCGTTTCGGATCTGCGCACCGGCGCCATGTCTGGCGGTTCGGCCGAGCAGGCAGTGCTGACCGCGGCCTGCGCGCAGATGGCGCAATTCTACGATCTGCCGGGCGGCTCTGCCGCGGGCATGACGGATTCGAAACTGCCCGACATCCAGTCCGGCTACGAAAAGGGCATCACCGATGTGATGGCCGGCCTCGCCGGGCTCAATCTTGTCTATGAGTCGGCCGGCATGCATGCCTCGCTGCTCGGCTTCTGCCTGGAAAGCCTGATCATCGACAACGACATGCTCGGCCACTGCCTGCGCTGCGTGCGCGGCATCGAGGTGACGGACGAGGCGCTGTCGATCGACACCATCGCCGATGTCTGCCTGAAGGGTCCGGGACACTATCTCGGCAATGAACAGACGCTGCGGCTGATGCAGACGGAGTATTTTTATCCCGCCGTCGGCGACCGCTTTTCGCCCAAGGAATGGAACGAAAAGGGCCGACCCGACATCTTGCAGCGGGCAATCATCGAGAAGAAACGCGTGCTTGCCGAGCGCTTTCCGCGCCATGTGCCGAAGCTGATCGACGACAGACTGCGCGCCCGCTTTGGCGAGATGATCAAGCTGACTCGCGGCAGCATGGGCGGATAAGGAACGCTCGCCGGCACAGTTATTCGGCGCTCAGCCCGTAGCGCTCCACGACCTCGGCATTGATCAGTTTGGCGTGCAGCGCCATCAGCACGATTTGCGCATCGAAACTGTCGCCGGCCTGCACCGCGGCCTCGATCCGGCGCTCTACGTCCTGACGCTGCTGCAAGCCATGGGAGCTTTCGAAGGTTTCGGGCCCGGCGATGCAATAGCTGAACAGCCGCGCCACCTCTGCATAGGCTGGGGTGGGCGGCTCGTCGGACCAGTGATCCTTCATCAGATTGACGATGGTGAGTTTCACCCCCTCCGGCACGAGGGCGGGGTGAAGGTCGGCGCCACGCAATGCAGCGTCGAGCTGTCTCAAGTCGCCCGAGCGGCCGAACATTCCAAGGAAGCCGAGGGAAGAGCGCCGTCCCGCCATGATGTTCCGATCCGTTCGACCCAATTGGTGCGTGTCGCCCAAAAGTGGCACCGGTTTCGAGGCCGCGACATGCAAAAAGTCCTACCTGCGCGCCGACTCGAACAGCTCCACCAGATTACCGGAAGGATCCTGCAACAGGATCTGGCTGCCGCCCATGCCCTTGACGATATCGTTCCTGAAACTTTGACCCGCATGCCTCAGGGCGGCAACGAGAGCTTCCAGGTCCTTGACCTCGATCTGGATGCGGTTCCAGCCGCCGGGCTCAGGCCGACTCCCGTCGGGCATCGGTTGCGATGCGCCGCCCGGTCCCCCCACCGCGTTGAGCAGGAGCCGCAGATTGCCCTTCGCCAGCATGGCAAAGGACGGCGCCGGATGCAGCGCGACGGCGAAGCCGAGATGTCCGCTGTAGAAAGCTATGGCCTCGTCGACGTCATTCACGATGTAGCGGACACTTACAGTTTCCATTGTCTCCTCCCGTACTGTCCCACGCCACTACCAACTTACCGCCAACAGCAAGACACCGGCCAGGGCGGACGCGCCAAGCGTCGGCAGCATGCCGATTTTCAGTTTCAGGATGGCGATCATGGCGACCACGGAAAGCAGCGCTGCGCGCCAGTCGATCGACGAAAGCACCGGCACGTTCATGCCGAGGCCTAGGTTGCGGACCTGATGGAAAATGACGTGCAAGGCAAACCACAGGGCCAGATTCATGATCACCCCGACAACGGCGGCGGTGATCGCGCCCAGCGCGGCCGACAATGCCTTGTTGCCGCGCAGGGCCTCGATATAGGGCGCGCCGAGGAATATCCAGAAGAAGCAGGGCGTGAAGGTCACCCACAGAGTGAGCAACGCCCCCAGCGATCCGGCAAGCAACGGGTCCAGCGACCCGGCGTGGCGGAACGCGGCGATGAAGCCGACGAACTGCAACACCAGGATGAGCGGACCTGGCGTCGTTTCGGCAAGCCCAAGACCATCGACCATTTCACCAGGCGCCAGCCAGCCGAAGGACTGGACGGCTGCCTGTGCGACATAGGCGAGGACAGCATAGGCGCCACCGAAAGTGACGACCGCCATGATACTGAAGAACCGGCCTATCTCGGTCCAGACGCTTGCGGAGCCGGTGAACCACCAGATCGCAAGAACAGGCCCGAGCCAGAGCGGCAGCCAGATGGCGACGGTGCGCGGCGCGTGCCACTTGGTCGGTTTGACGTGGGCGAGCTCGCCACGTTCGAACATCAGGTCGACCGCTCCCTTGAAGTCTGCAACATCGTCCTTGCCACGTGCGGAGCCGGAAAACAGGGCCGGAGCAACGCGGTCTCCCATCCATCCGGTCAGGCCGGCGAGCAGGACGATGAGTGGGAACGGCACATTCAACGCATAGATGGCGATGAAAGCCGCGACCGCGATCGATACCATGACGCGGTTCTTCAGGGCGCGCCGTCCGATCCGGATTACCGCCTCGATGACAATGGCAAGCACCGCCGCCTTCACCCCGAAAAACAGCGCCGCGACGAGCGGCATGTCGCCATAGAGCACGTAGAGGCTGCTCAAGGCGAGCATGACGAGCGCGCCTGGTACGACGAACAGGATGCCTGCGACAAGGCCGCCGATCGTCCTGTGCAGCAGCCAGCCGATATAGATGGCGAGTTGCTGGGCTTCCGGGCCAGGCAGCAGCATGCAGTAGTTTAGCGCATGCAGGAAACGCTGCTCGCCGATCCAGCGCCGATCCTCGACCAGTTCCTTGTGCATCAAGGCGATCTGCCCGGCCGGCCCGCCGAAACTGAGCAGTCCGATCTTCGCCCAGACTTTCGTGGCTTCGGTGAAGGTCGGTGCAGCCGGCGCCTCGACGCTCGTCACCTTATCTGCCGGGACGAGAGCGCTCATATCGGTTTGCTCGCGGCCGGCCAGTTGTGCGTTTCTTCCGTGGCGTCGCGACACCAGCGGAAGAACGCGTCGTAGAGCAGCATGCCCGCTTCCAGTTGTTCCAGATCGTCGCGAAACATACGCGACAGGCCGAGCGAGGCAGCCAGAAAGCCGGCCGCCTGGGGCACCAGGTCGAGGCTTGCGGTGTCGGCCGCGCGCACGATTGCGGCGAGGCGATCGAGCGCCTCGGATTCCAACCCGAACTCCTCGATCATCGTGTCGAAGGTGCAGCGTTCGCCGCGATGGCTCCAGAACACATTGTCGATGTCGAAAGGCACGGCCTGAAAGCGGTCGGCCACGTCAGGCACTTCGGCCGTCTCGACAAACAGGAAGATCGCGTGAGGATCGATGAAACGCCTGATCAGCCAGGGGCAAGCGATGCGGTCGACCTTCGGGCGTGCTCGCGTCACCCAGACGGTGGCGCCCTTTTCATTGCGTGGCGGCACCTTGGCGGTGCGGACCAAAAGTGCCCCGGCATCGCGCCAGGCCTCAAACCCGCCTTCAAGGGATTCGGCGGCAATCCCCTCATGGCGCAGCCATGCGGCTACCCCTTGCGAGAGTTTTCGCCCTTTCTGGCAAACGACCGCCACCGGCTTGCCGGCGAATGCGACGGCCCAGGTCGAAACGGTTTTGAAATCGCGCCGGCACGAGGCCGGCAACAGGCGCGGATCGGCGTCGAAATCGTCATCGATGCGAACATCGATGACCACCGGCGCACCCGGCAGGCCGATCAGACGGGATAGTTGCGATACAGTGATAGCGGTTGTTGACGGCATGGCGTCCACCTCCTGGAAGAGAAGCTTGGACGCGAACGTTGGGCTGACGCCTCACGGGGTCGTCGCGATGCACCCCTTGTGTTGATGGTGGATTTGTTGGGCGCGCTTGTCAAGGATGGTGACCGTTCTCGACCTCCCGGCCGGGGAAGCAACACGCTGAACGGAAAAACGGCCGGCGGCCTGATTGATCAAGCCGCCAGCCGCCGATCCAGAATCAGTGATTGTCCCTGGGGACACCGCTGGTGTGCGCGACATCCTGGTATTTCACCGCCGGCTTCAGAACCATTCCCTCCGAGAACTGCGCGACCATGCCGCGCTGTATCTCCTGCCAGGGCGTCTGGTGCTTGGGATATTGATAGCCGCCATTGTTCTGCAGCTCGGCACGGCGCCGGGTGATCTCGTCGTCGGTGACGAGGATATCGGCCGTGCCCTTGCGCAGGTCGATGCGGACACGGTCGCCGGTCTTGAGCAGTGCTAGTCCACCGCCGATCGCGGCTTCCGGTGAGGCGTTGAGGATCGACGGCGAACCCGACGTGCCCGACTGGCGGCCGTCGCCTATGCAGGCGAGCGCATGGATGCCTTTCTTGATGAGGTAGGCCGGCGGCTGCATGTTGACGACCTCGGCACCGCCGGGATAGCCGATCGGACCGGCGCCGCGCATGAACAGGATGGTGTGTTCGTCGATGCCTTGCGCCGGATCGTCGATGCGGGCGTGGTAATCCTCCGGCCCATCGAAAACCATGGCGTTGCCTTCGAAAGCCTCTGGATCCTTGGGATTGGACAAATAGCGCTCGCGGAATTCCGGCGATATGCCGCTGGTCTTCATGATCGCAGAATCGAACAGATTGCCCCTGAGGTTGATGAAGCCGGCATTGGCCTTCAGCGGCTTGGCGACAGAGCGGATGACGTCGGGGTTTTCGTTGGTGACGCCCTCGCTATTCTCACCGATCGACTTGCCGTTGACGGTGCGTGCGCCGGGATGCGGCAACAGCCCGCCCTTCATCAGTTCGGCAACGACCGCCGGCACGCCGCCGGCACGATGGTAGTCCTCGCCGAGATATTCGCCCGTCGGCTGCAAATTGACCAGCAACGGCACATTGAGGCCGACCGTCTGCCAGTCGTCATTGTCAAGCTTGACTCCAAGGTGGCGGGCGATGGCATTGAGATGGATAGGCGCATTGGTCGAGCCGCCAATGGCCGAATTGACGACGATGGCATTCTCGAAAGCCTCTCTCGTCATGATGTCGGACGGCTTCAAATCCTCATGCACCATCTCGACGATGCGTTTTCCCGTCTCATAGGAAATCTGGCCGCGCTCGCGGTAGGGCGCGGGAATGGCGGCAGAACCCGGCAACTGCATGCCGAGCGCCTCGGCCAGCGAGTTCATCGTGGTGGCGGTGCCCATGGTGTTGCAATAGCCGGTGGACGGCGCCGATGAGGCGACGATGTCCATGAATTCGTCATAGCCGATCTCGCCGGCCGAAAGCCGCTGGCGCGATTCCCAGACGATGGTGCCGGAGCCGGTGCGCTTGCCCTTGTGCCAGCCATTGAGCATCGGGCCGACCGACAGGGCGATCGCCGGGATGTTGACGGTGGCCGCAGCCATCAGCAGGGCCGGCGTGGTCTTGTCGCAACCGATGGTCAGCACGACGCCGTCGAGCGGATAGCCGTAGAGCACCTCGACCAGGCTGAGATAGGCAAGGTTGCGGTCGAGTGCTGCGGTCGGGCGCTTGCCGGTCTCCTGGATCGGATGGCAGGGGAACTCGAAAGGGATGCCGCCCATCGAGACGATGCCTTCGCGGACGCGCTTGGCCAGTTCGATATGATGGCGGTTGCAAGGCGACAGATCGGAGCCGGTCTGGGCGATGCCAATCAGCGGCTTGCCGGACATCAGTTCGGCGCGCGTCAGGCCGTAATTGAGGTAGCGCTCGAGATAGAGCGCCGTCATGCCCGGATTGTCGGGATTGTCGAACCACTCTTGCGAGCGAAATTTTTTCTTAGTGGTGGGGGCGCCGGCCATGGTGGTCTCCGTATTTGTATGACAAATCGATATGACAACGCGCGAGTGCAAGCAAGAGGGCGCGCGGTCGCATCCGGACTTTGGTGCGATAGACATGCACCCAGCCGTGCGTTAGGGCTTCAGGTAGTCTTGTCCGGGAGGTTTTCATGGCTTTGGTGATCGAAGGCGAGGAACGCATTGCCGCACCGCTGCAAAAAGTGTGGGAAGCGCTGAACGATCCCGAGGTCTTGAAGGCGACCATTCCCGGCTGCCAGAGCCTGGAGATGAAGTCGCCGACCGAAATGGCGGCGACCGTGGTGGTGAAGATCGGGCCGATCAAGGCGACGTTCAACGGCGAGGTGACGCTGAAGAACCTGAAGCCGCCGCATTCCTACACCATCCAGGGTGAAGGCAAGGGGGGCATTGCCGGCTTCGCCAAGGGCGGCGCCGACGTGACGCTGACCGAAGATGGACCGGATACCACGGTGTTGAAATATGCCGCCAAGGCCGACGTCGGCGGCAAGATAGCCCAGCTTGGCAGCCGGCTGATCGAATCGACCTCGAAGAAACTGGCCGGACAGTTTTTTTCCAATTTCGGTGAGAAGGTCGGCGGTTAAGCCCTCCCCCTTGAGGGGAGGGTGCCTCGCGAAGCGAGGCGGGAGGGGTCGCCTCAGCTGCCTCAACCCCTGAGTTAAGCTGCCTCGACTTGCGAAGAAATAACTTAGGGCGCGTCACCGCGGACCCCACCCGGCCCTTCGGGCCACCCTCCCCTCAAAGGGGAGGGATATCCGCGCTACTCGAAGACGATACTCGGCACCGCGGCGGCAGCCGCACCACGCTCTTCATTGACCCGGTCCCAGACCTTCGAAGCGATGTCGCGGTAGATTTTTGCTTCGGGGCCGTCGGGCTTCGAGACGACAACCGGCGTGCCGGCGTCCGAACTTTCGCGAATGCCCATCTCGAGCGGCACCTCACCGAGGAAGGTGACGCCGAGACGCTCGGCCTCGCGGCGGGCGCCGCCGTGGCCAAAGATGTCGTAGCGCTTGCCGGTGTCCGGAGCGATGAAATAACTCATGTTCTCGACGATGCCGAGCAACGGCACGTCGACCTTCTTGAACATGTTGAGGCCTTTTCGCGCGTCGATCAGGGCCAGATCCTGCGGCGTCGAGACGATGACGGCACCCGCCAGCGGCACCTGCTGGGCCATGGTCAGCTGCGCGTCGCCGGTGCCGGGCGGCATGTCGACGACGAGCACGTCGAGCCGGCCCCACTCGACCTCGCGCAGCATCTGCGTCAGCGCCGACATCACCATCGGGCCGCGCCAGATCATCGGCGTTTCCTCATCGACGAGGAAGCCCATCGACATTACCTTCAGGCCGAAATTCTCCATCGGCTTCAAGATCTTGCCGTCGACGGTCTGCGGCCTGCCATGAATGTTGAGCAGCCGTGGCATCGATGGGCCGTAGATGTCGGCATCGAGCACGCCGACGCGCAGGCCGTTGGCGGCGAGGCCAAGCGCAATGTTGACGGCGGTGGTCGACTTGCCGACGCCGCCCTTGCCGGAGGCGACCGCGATGATCGCCTCGATGCCGGGTACGCCACGCTTGCCCGAACTGTGTGAAGCGGGAGCATGGGGAGCGGCACGTGGCGCGGCCGCGGGCGGAGCGGGCCTGGGAGCGGGACGCGCCGGAACCGGCGCTTCCATGCCGCCGCCCTTCTTTTCGGCCGTCAGCGCGACGACGGCGCCGGCGACGCCGGGGATCGCCTTGACGACGCGTTCGGCGGCGGCACGCAGCGGTTCCATTTCCTGGGCACGGGCGGCTGGAACGGTAATCGAGAAGAAGACCTTCCCGTCGGCGATGAAAATCTCCGAAACCATGCCGAGGTCGACAATGTTGCCGGTGAAATCCGGCCCGTTGACCGTCTTCAGACGCTCGGTGACGATTTCCTTGGTGACGGACATGGCAGTTTTTCCTTGCGCAGCTTGCGCCTGAGATAATGCAGTTTCCGGACAGAACCAAGCCGTGGAGCAATAGCTGCCTTGGCGTGCCCGGGAAAACGATGGGGCCTGTCGGATTTCATCGGCATCAAACGTCTTCCAGACGATCGAGTGCCGGTGCGGCCAGCAATCAGGCCAGCCGACACTCGTCAAACGATCGAGGAGACCTATTCAACGACCAGCACGGGACCGGCAATCAGAGAAGGAGGCGACCATGCTCGCAAACAGCAACGCAACGGCCAATCTGGCGGTAAAGGACCTGGCAAGGGCCAAGGCCTTCTATGAGGGAACACTTGGCCTGAAACAGGTGCACGATGAGGGCGGCGAACTGATCGTGTACAAAAGCGGCGATACCACCCTCAACATCTATCGTTCCCAATTTGCCGGAACCAACAAGGCAACGGCGGTGACCTGGATGGTTGGCGACGAGATCGGCAACATCGTCAAGGCGCTGAAGTCGAAGGGCGTCGCCTTCGAGCACTATGAGATGCCCGGCCTGACGCTGGAGGGCGACGTCCACGTCGGTTACGGCATGAAGGTCGCCTGGTTCAAGGATCCGGACGGCAACATCCTGAACCTTGTGGACAGGTAGATTTCTTCACCTCACCTCGCCAGGCCAATCGCGAGGTAGGTAAGCGCCGAAATCACGGCGGTGGCCGGCAAGGTGACAATCCAGGCGATGACGATGTTGCTCGCAATGCCCCAGCGCACGGCCGAGACGCGGCGGGCGGCGCCGACGCCGATGATTGCGCCGGTGATGGTGTGCGTGGTCGAAACGGGAACGCCGAGCCAGGTGGCGGCAAACAGGGTGATGGCCCCGCCGGTCTCGGCGCAAAAACCCTGCATCGGGTTCAGCCGGGTGATTTTCGAGCCCATGGTGTGGACGATGCGCCAGCCGCCGAACAAGGTGCCGAGCGCCAGCGCCGACTGACAGGTGAGGACGACCCAGAGCGGCACATAGAAAGTCGCGCCGAGCATGCCTTGCGAATAGAGCAGCACGGCGATGATGCCCATCGTCTTCTGGGCGTCATTGCCGCCGTGCCCAAGCGAATAGAGCGAGGCGGAAAAGAACTGCATGACGCGGAAGGTGCTGTCGACCGCAAACGGCGTCTGGCGCACGAAGAGCCAGGAAACGGCAAGGATCAGGACGAGCGCCAGGACAAAACCGGTCGCCGGCGACACGACGATCGCCGCAACCGTCTTGCCGAGCCCTGTCCAGACGATGGCGCCCATGCCTCCCTTGGCCACACCGGCGCCGACCAGGCCGCCGATCAACGCATGCGAGCTGCTCGACGGGATGCCGGCGATCCAGGTCACGATGTTCCAGACGATGGCGCCGACAAGGGCTGCAAAGATCACCGCCGGGGTGACGATGCTGACGTCGACGATGCCCTTGCCCACTGTCTCGGCAACGTGGAGACCGAAGAACATGAAGGCGATGAAATTGAAGAAAGCCGCCCATAGCACCGCATATTGCGGCCTCAGCACGCGAGTGGAGACGATAGTGGCGATGGAGTTGGCTGCGTCGTGCAGGCCGTTGAGAAAATCGAAGAACAGCGCGACGGCGACGAGGCCGACCAGCACGGGAAAGGCAATGGTGGCTTCCATCACCTAAACATTCTCAATGACGATGCCGCTGATCTCGTTGGCGACGTCCTCGAAGCGGTCGACCACTTTTTCCAGTTGGCCGTAGATCTCGCTGCCGATGATGTAGGCCATCGGTTCGCTGCGGCCGTGCTTCCTGAAGAGATCCTTCAGTCCTTGCTCGTGCAGATCGTCGGCCCGGCTTTCGACGCGCATCACCTCTTCGGCGATGGCGTTGAGGCGCACCGTATGGGTGCCGACCTTGGCGAGCAGCGGGATCGCCTCGGCGACCAGCTTGGCGGCGGCGACGATGACGCCGCCCATTTCCTGCATCAGCGGGTCGAATTCCTTCTTTTCGAACAGCTTCACCGTCTTGACGGTCTTATGCATCATGTCGATGGCATCGTCCATCGACTGGATCAAATCCTTGATGTCGCCGCGATCGAAAGGCGTGATGAAGGAGCGGCGCACCGCCAGCAGGACTTCCGCGGTAATATGGTCGGCCTCGTCTTCGAGATCGATGATTTTCTGGCACCAGCGATCGATGTTCTTGCCCTGGAGAAGCTGCTCCAGTGCCTCGGCGCCACCGACCACGGCGCGGGAATGTCGTTCGAACAACTCGAAGAAGCGATCTTCGCGCGGCAAAAGCTTGCGGAACCAGCCCAGCATGGTCGACCTCCCAGTTTCATCCACATAGCGCCGCATTCAGCCGTGGGGAACAGGTAGCCGGCTTAAAGATGTGGATGCAGGCCAATTGCGCATGGCGCTTGCGGTAAAGCGCGATTTCCCCGACCCTGCGCCGAACGACCGGAAAGATCGCATGATCGACAAGCTGGAATTCTTCATTGCGCTCGCCAGGGAGGAGCATTTCGGCCGGGCAGCGGAAGTGTGCGGTGTCACCCAGCCGACGCTGTCGGCCGGCATCAAGCAGTTGGAGGGTCAGCTTGGCGTCATGCTGGTTCTGCGCGGCTCGCGCTTCCAGGGGCTGACGCCGGAGGGAAAACAGGTGCTGATATGGGCGCGGCGCATCGTTGGTGACACCCGCGCCATGCGCGAAGAGATGCGCGCGGCGCGGCATGGCCTTTCCGGCCGCATCCGCATCGCCGCCATTCCGACGGCGCTGGCCATGCTGCCGCGGCTGACGACGCCGTTCCGCGAAAAACACCCCGGCGTCACCTTCTCGGTGCTGTCGCGGACCTCGATCGAAGTGCTGTCGCTGCTCGGCAATTTCGACATCGATGCCGGCATCACCTATCTCGACAACGAGCCGCTGGGGCGAGTGACCAGCGTGCCGCTCTATGACGAGCGCTATCAACTGATCACAGCGATGGGAAATCCCTATTCCGATCGCGACAAAGTGACATGGGCGGAGCTCTCAAGCCTGCCGCTGTGTCTGTTGACGCCGGACATGCAGAACCGCCGCATCATCGACCAACATCTGGCCGAAGCCGGCGTGCAGGTGCGGCCGACGCTGGAATCCAATTCAATGATCGTGCTGTTTTCCCACATCCGCACTGGCAAATGGTCGTCGATCATGCCGCTCAACCTCGCGGAAACATTTGGTTTTTCCGAACCTATACGAGCCATTCCGATCGTCGAACCGGATGCCAGCCACACGGTCGGCCTGGTGGCGGCGCCGCGCGAACCGCACACGCCGCTGGTCTCGGCGCTGCTGGACGAGGCGATGGCGCTGGCAGACGATTTCCACGCCCATCGTTGAGCTAGAAAAGGATGACTGACGACCAGCGATAGAAGACTTCTATCGTTCAACGAAACCGCTTTATTGATTTCGGAGGTTTCCTCTGATTTCTTAAGCACTTAGCGATAAAGCGGCACAGGTATGTCGTTGCTCCAAAACCACTTAGTGTTTTTGGGCGATACGCATGGACCGCTACGATAGGGAGGGCGCTGCATGCCAATGCAGCCTGCAAGTACCGAGATCACGTCGCGGACGGCCGCGATCATCCAGGAGCTGAAAGGCCTAGAAGGCCCACTGCTGCCGATCCTTCACGGCATCCAGGAAGAATTCGGCCATGTGCCGCACGATGCGCTGCCTGTCATCGCCGAGGCCCTGAACATTTCCAGGGCCGAGGTGCACGGCGTCGTCACCTTTTACCATGATTACCGCAGCCATCCGGCCGGCCGGCATGTGCTGAAGCTCTGCCAGGCGGAATCCTGCCAGTCGATGGGTTCGGACGCGGTCGCCGCCAAACTGAAGCGGTTGCTGGGCATCGACTTCCATGAGACGACTCGCGACGGTTCGGTCACGCTGGAGCCGGTCTATTGTCTCGGCCTGTGCGCCTGTTCGCCCGCCGCAATGCTCGATGGCCAGGTGATCGGGCGGCTCGATGACGAGAAGCTCGACGAGATCGTTGCCGAGGTGCGCTCATGATCCCGCGTATTTACATTCCCGGCGATTCCGGCGCACTGGCGCTTGGAGCCGAAAAGGTCGCCAAGGCGATCGCAAGTGAACTGGCTGAGCGCGGCATCGAGGCCAAGATCGTGCGCAACGGTTCGCGCGGCGCTTATTTCCTCGAACCGATGGTCGAAGTGGCGACAGCCAACGGCCGTGTCGCCTATGGGCCGGTCAAGCCATCCGATGTCAAAAGCTTGTTCGACGGCGGCTTCCTCACCGGTGGCCACCACAAGCGCTGGCTGGGCGCACCGGACAAAATCCCCTTCCTGGCCAAGCAGACGCGGCTGACCTTCGCGCGCTGCGGCGTCACGGATCCGCTGTCGCTCGAATCCTACAAGAAACATGGCGGGTTGAGCGGCCTGACGAACGCGCTTGGACTGCCGCCTGCCGCCATCGTCGCCCAGGTGACCGAATCCGGACTGCGCGGGCGCGGCGGCGCGGGTTTCCCGACCGGCATCAAGTGGAAAACGGTGCTCGATACCGTTGGCGACCGCAAATACATCGTCTGCAACGCCGACGAAGGCGATTCAGGCACCTTCGCCGACCGCATGATCATGGAGGGCGATCCCTTCGTGCTGATCGAAGGCATGACGATCGCCGGCATCGCCACGGGCGCGACCAAGGGCTTTGTCTATGTCCGCTCGGAATATCCTCATGCGGTGGCGGTGATGAACAAAGCCGTCGACATCGCCCGCAAGGCCGGCGTTCTTGGCGCCAGCGTGCTGGGTTCACCCTATGCTTTCGACATGGAGATCCGGGTCGGCGCAGGCGCCTATGTCTGCGGCGAGGAGACGGCGCTGCTCGACTCGCTCGAAGGCAAGCGCGGCGTGGTCCGGGCAAAGCCGCCGCTGCCGGCGCACAAGGGGCTGTTCGGCAAGCCGACGGTGATCAACAACGTCATCTCGCTGGCTTCAGTGCCTGTCATCATGGACAAGGGTGCGGCCTTCTACAAGGATTTCGGCATGGGCCGCTCGCGCGGCACGATCCCGATCCAGATCGCCGGCAACGTCAAATATGCAGGGCTGTTCGAAGCCGCTTTCGGCATGACGCTGGGCGAGATCGTCGATGAGATCGGCGGCGGCACGGCCACGGGGCGTCCCGTCAAGGCGGTGCAGGTCGGCGGACCGCTCGGCGCCTATTTCCCGCGCGCGCTGTTCGATACGCCATTCGATTATGAAGCTTTCGCGGCCAAGGACGGGCTGATCGGCCATGCCGGTATCGTGGTGTTCGACGACACCGCCGACATGCTGAAGCAGGCCCGCTTCGCCATGGAGTTCTGCGCCATCGAAAGTTGCGGCAAGTGCACACCCTGCCGCATCGGCTCGACGCGCGGTGTCGAGACCATCGACAGAATAGCCGCGGGCATCGAGCCGGAGAAGAACCTCGCTCTGGTCACCGACCTCTGCAACACGATGAAATTCGGCTCGCTCTGTGCGCTGGGCGGCTTCACACCCTACCCTGTCATGAGCTCGATCACCCATTTCCCCGACGACTTCAAGCCTGCGCCCGTGCGCGTGGCTGCCGAATAGGAGCTGGCAGATGAACATCAAGGCCGACTTCCCGTCCCTCGTCGAAGAAATCGACTACGGAACCCCGCAATCGAAGGCGCAGAAGCAGGTCACGCTGAACGTCGACGGGCGCAGCATCACCGTACCGGAAGGCACCTCGATCATGCGTGCCGCGATGGAAGGCGGGGTCGAGATTCCGAAGCTTTGCGCCACCGACATGCTTGACTCCTTCGGGTCGTGCCGTGTCTGCCTTGTCGAGATCGAAGGGCGCGGCGGCACGCCGGCGTCCTGCACGACACCTGTCGGGGAAGGCATGGTGGTGCGTACGCAGTCGGAGCGGCTCGACGCCATTCGCCGTGGCGTCATGGAACTCTACGTCTCCGACCATCCGACCGGCTGGAACGAAAAGGCTGGAACCGGCGCCAGCGAGTTCGATACGGTGGCGAAGTCGATCGGCCTGACCGAGAACCGCTACGGCATCGAGGGCCGCAACCACGTCAAGCCGGAAAACGGCGTGGCGCCCGGCCACGGCTCGCTGGCGGTGGATTACATCGCCCGCGACGAATCCAACCCCTATTTCACCTATGATGCCTCGCAATGCATTGTCTGCTCGCGCTGCGTGCGGGCCTGCGAAGAGGTGCAGGGCACGTTTGCGCTGACCATCGAGGGACGTGGTTTCGAATCCCGGGTTTCGGCGGGAATGCACGAAGCGTTCATCGATTCGGAATGCGTGTCCTGCGGCGCCTGCGTGCAGGCTTGTCCGACCGATGCGCTGCGTGAGAAAACGGTCCTTGCCAAGGGCCTGCCGGAGCGCTCGGTGGTCACCACCTGTGCTTATTGCGGCGTCGGCTGCTCGTTCAAGGCCGAAGTGAAGGACGACGAGGTCATTCGCATGATGCCCTACAAGGAGGGCAAGGCGAACCATGGCCATTCCTGCGTGAAGGGCCGTTTCGCCTATGGCTACGCCACCCACAAGGACCGCATCCTGTCGCCTATGGTCCGGGAAAAGATCACCGATCCCTGGCGCGAGGTGAGCTGGGAAGAGGCGCTCGCCCACACGGCCAAGGAATTCCGCCGTATCCAGTACCAATATGGACGCACCGCGATCGGCGGCATCACCTCATCACGCTGCACCAACGAGGAAACCTACCTCGTCCAGAAGATGGTGCGGCAGGGCTTCCGCAACAACAATGTCGACACCTGCGCGCGCGTTTGCCACTCACCGACGGGCTATGGACTGGGCCAGACCTATGGCACCTCTGCCGGCACGCAGGATTTCGACTCCGTCGACTATACCGACGTCGCCGTCATCATCGGTGCCAATCCCGCCTCGGCCCACCCGGTGTTCGCCTCGCGGCTGAAGAAGCGGCTGCGCCAAGGCGCCAGGCTGATCGTGATCGATCCGCGTCGCACCGAGATGGTCAAGTCGGCCCACATTGAAGCGGATTATCACCTGCCGCTTAAGCCCGGCACCAATGTGGCTGTGCTGACGGCGCTGGCGCATGTGATCGTCACCGAGGGGCTTTTCAACGAAGCCTTCATCCGCGAACGCTGCGACTGGACGGAGTTCCAGGATTGGGCATCGTTCGTCGCCTTGCCGGAAAACAGCCCCGAAACCGTCGGCAAATTGTCCGGCGTCGACCCCGAGGTGATCCGGGGTGCTGCGAGGCTTTACGCCACCGGCGGCAACGGCGCGATCTATTACGGCCTGGGCGTGACGGAACACAGCCAGGGTTCAACCACGGTGATGGCGATCGCCAATCTGGCCATGGCCACCGGCAATATCGGCCGGCCCGGCGTCGGCGTGAACCCGCTGCGCGGCCAGAACAATGTGCAGGGCTCGTGCGATATGGGTTCCTTCCCGCACGAACTGCCCGGCTATCGCCACATCTCCGGTGAAGCCGTGCGCGACATCTATGAGAGCCTTTGGGGCGTGAAGCTGGACGACGAACCCGGATTGCGCATCCCCAACATGCTGGATGCCGCCGTCGACGGCACTTTCAAGGGCATCTACATCCAGGGCGAGGACATCCTGCAGTCCGATCCCGACACCAAGCATGTCGCCGCCGGTCTTGCCGCGATGGAATGCGTCGTCGTGCACGACCTCTTTCTCAACGAGACGGCAAACTACGCGCATGTCTTCCTGCCAGGCTCGACGTTCCTGGAGAAAGACGGCACCTTCACCAACGCAGAGCGCCGCATCAACATGGTGCGCAAGGTTCTGGAGCCGAAGGCGCGCTACGCCGACTGGCAGGCAACGCAGGAGATTGCGCGCGCGATCGGGCTGGACTGGAACTATCAGCATCCCTCGGAAATCATGGACGAGATCGCGATGACGACGCCGAGCTTTGCCGGCGTCTCCTTCGAACTGCTCGACCGTGTCGGATCCGTGCAATGGCCCTGCAACGAGAAGGCGCCGCTCGGCACCCCGATCATGCATATCGATGGATTCGTGCGCGGCAAGGGCAAGTTCATCCGCACCGAATATGTGGCGACGGACGAGAGGACCGGGCCGCGCTTTCCGCTGCTGCTCACCACCGGCCGCATCCTCAGCCAGTACAATGTCGGCGCGCAGACCAGGCGCACCGAAAACATCATATGGCACTCGGAGGACCGGCTGGAGATTCACCCGCACGACGCCGAGAACCGGGGCTTGCGCGACGGCGACTGGGTGCGGCTGACCAGCCGCTCGGGCGAGACGACGCTGCGCGCGCTGGTCACCGACAGGGTGTCGCCCGGCGTTGTCTACACAACCTTCCACCACCCGGATACGCAGGCCAACGTGATCACCACAGACTTCGCCGACTGGGCGACCAGTTGCCCGGAATACAAGGTGACGGCGGTGCAGGTCGGCGCCTCGAACGGCCCGTCGGAATGGCAGCGCGAATATGACGAGCAGGCCAAACAAAGCCGACGCATCGCCAAAATGGAAGCGGCCGAGTAGTCTTGAGCGCGCGCCGCAAAGCCACGACGCAGATATCGCGGCTGGCGCGCCGCGCGGGCGGGACGACGACTGCCAACCGCATGGTGCCGGAAGAGACGCCGGTGGCGCTCTCCTTTGGCGGCACCACGCATGCGGTGATGATGGCAAGCCCCGCCGATCTCGAGGATTTCGCGCTCGGCTTCTCGCTGACCGAAGGCATCATCGCCGACCTGCGAGAGATCGAAGCGATCGAGGTGGAGGACCACGGCGCCGGCATCGACATCCAGATCCGGCTGAAGGACAGGGCCAACACGCGCTTCGAGGCGCGGCGGCGGAGGCTCGCCGGCCCGGTTGGCTGTGGGCTCTGCGGCATCGAATCGATCGAGGAGGCGATGCGCTCGGTCGATGCGGTAGGTTCGTCAAAGCTTACGCTGGATGCCGATGACATCGTCCGCTCGGTCAAGCGTTTGTCGAAGCTACAGCCGCTGCACATCGAGACTGGAGCGGTGCACGCGGCCGGCTTCTATGTGCCGGGCAAGGGCATCGTCATGGCGCGCGAGGATGTCGGCCGTCACAATGCGCTGGACAAGCTGGCGGGGGCTTTGGCCAAGACCGGCATCGGCGGCATGTCAGGCGCCGTCGTCGTCACATCGCGCGTTTCGGTCGAAATGGTGCAGAAGACGGCGGCGATCGGCTCGGCCTTCATCATCGCCGTTTCGGCGCCGACCGCACTTGCCGTCCGCACGGCGCAGGAGGCTGGCATGACGCTGGTTGCGCTGGTTCGCGGCGACGATTTTGATATTTTCACCCACCCCGATCGGGTGGCTTGCGGAGTTGCCAAGCATGTCGCATGACGAAGAACACATCATGAGCACCGGTGAGAAGCTGGTGCGCACGGCAAACCAGATCGCCGATTTTTTCCATTCGAAGCCGCGCGAGGAAGGCATCGCCGGCGTTGCCAACCACATCAACAAGTTCTGGGAGCCGAGGATGCGCCGGCAGCTGTTCGAGATGCTGGATGACGGCACCGGGAACTTCGACGAGTTGGTTGTGGCGGCCTCCGCCAGCATCAAGCGACCGATCACGCCAGCCGAGGCCGACCTCAAACTCGGGCTCAAGGTCTTTCCGGGCGACGTCGCCGTCTTGCAGAAATAGACGTCGGGCCGCGCAGGCCTATATTCGTCGCGGCTAAAGTTTAAGCTGCCGCAATCGGCGCTGTTCTGCTATGGTCGACGATCAGAAATCGTCAGGCCGGGCGGAAAACCTCGTGAGGCCGATCGAGACCCGATACGCCCATAGCGGCGATGTGCGGATCGCCTATCAGGTGGTCGGGCAGGGTTCGTTTGATCTTGTCTTCGTGCCGGGCTTCATTTCCCATCTCGACCTGGAAGCGGCTTTCGGCGTTCTCGCGGCTGATCCTGTTCGACAAGCGGGGCACCGGTCTTTCCGACCGTGTCGACGCGCGTCACCTGCCCAGTCTCGAAACCCGGATGGACGATGTGCGCGCGGTGATGAACGCAGCTGGTAGCGGCCGCGCCGCCCTGCTCGGCGCCTCCGAAGGCGCGCCGATGGCGATGCTGTTCGCCGCCACCTATCCGGAGCGGACGCGGGCGCTGACACTCTATGGCGGCTATGCGCCGCATCGTCGAGTAGCGTTCTCTTCTGCGGGGAAGAAAGTGCGGGCAGACAGATCGGGGCAGAGGCCAACGTCGAAAGGTTGGCCCTGCCTTATATCCGGTCCTTCGGACCGTTCTTCCTGCTCCCATGAACGGAGAGCAGGTAAGCAGGGTGCGACTACATCAAGCCAAGCTGCTTGTAGAAGCCGAGCGCGTCATAGTAGTCGCTCTGGGTCGCGATCTTGCCGTCCTTGATCGAAAACATCGAGGCGCCGGTGAAGGAAAATTTCTTGCCGGTGGCGGCCGTGCCATCGGCCCAGGCGCCTGTGTTGGTGCCGGAAAACTCCCATTCGAACGAGACGCGGTCGCCCTCCACCACAGGCGCGCCCTTCATCGTCCAGACGGCATCGGGAACGGCCTTGAGGAAGTTGTCGATGACGCCGGTCTTGGCGGCTTCCTTGCCCTTGACCGGTTTGCCGACCGAGGCGTCGTAGTAGGTGACGTCGTCGGCGAAATAGCCCGCAGCCTTGGTCGAATCATGGGCATTCCAGGCGGCGAGATAGGCTTCGACCACCGATTGCGAAGTATCGGCGGCAAAGGACGGCACCGTGGCTAAAAGCGTAGCGGCGACGGCTGCGGTTGTCAGAAACTGGCGGCGATGCATGGTTCTTTCCTCCCTGGTTTGAAATGCTTAGGTGCTTACGCTAGCCGTGTGCCACCATCACATGCCGCACGGCGGTATAGTCCTCCAGCGCATAGAGCGACATGTCCTTGCCGTAGCCGGACTGCTTCAACCCGCCATGCGGCATTTCGTTGGTCAGCATGAAATGCGTGTTGATCCAGGTGCAGCCATATTGCAGCCGTGCGGCCGTCGCCATGGCGCGCGAAACGTCCTTGGTCCACACGGATGACGCCAGGCCGTAGTCGCTGTCGTTGGCCCAGTTGACCGCCTCGTCGACCTCGGAGAAGCGGGTGACCGAGACGACCGGCCCGAACACTTCGCGGCGCACGATCTCGTCTTCCTGCAGCGCGCCGGCAACGACTGTCGGCTGGTAGTAGAAGCCGGAACCCTCGCCCGGCTTGCCGCCGGTCGTGATCTCGATGTGTTTCAGTTCCGAGGCGCGCTCGACGAAGCTAGACACGCGGTCGCGTTGGCGGCGCGAAATCAGCGGCCCGATCTCGTTTTCGGTGTCGTCGGGACGGTTGTACTTGATGGTCGAGACGGCCGAGGACAGATCGGCGACGAGCTTGTCGTAGATCTTCTTGCCAGCATAGATGCGGCAGGCGGCGGTGCAGTCCTGGCCGGCATTGTAATAGCCGAAGGCGCGCAGGCCGTTGACCACGGCGGCGAGGTCGGCGTCGTCGAAGACGATGACCGGTGCCTTGCCGCCGAGCTCGAGATGCGTGCGCTTGACCGACTTGGCGGCCGCTTGCAGCACCTTCTTGCCGGTGGCGACATCGCCGGTGATCGAGATCATGTTGACCTTGGGATGGTTGATCAGCGTGTTGCCGACGCTGTCGCCGCGGCCGAGCACGACATTGACCACGCCCTCGGGCAGGATTTCCGCCAGGATCTTGGCAAGTTTCAGCGCCGTCAGTGGCGTCTGCTCGGACGGCTTGAAGACGACGGTGTTGCCGCCGGCAATGGCCGGCGCCAGCTTCCAGGCCATCATCATCAACGGATAGTTCCACGGCGCGATGGAAGCGACGATGCCGATCGGATCGCGGCGAACCATCGAGGTGTGGCCGGGAATGTATTCGCCGGCGACGACGCCCGGCATCGAACGGACTGCGCCGGCGAAGAAGCGATAGCAGTCGACGATCGCCGGGATTTCGTCATTGAGCACGGCATTGATCGGCTTGCCGCAGTTGAGCGCCTCGAGCATGGCGAACTCTTGTGCCGCGGCCTCGATGCGGTCGGCGATCTTCAGCAAATAGCCCGAGCGCTGCGCCGGGGTGGTGCGCGACCACGTGACGAACGCTTGTTCGGCGGCAGTGACCGCCGCCTCGATCTGTGCCTGGCTGGCCTCGGGCAGGTTGAGGATGGTCGCCCCGGTCTTTGGATTGAGGATCGGCTCCTCGGTCTCGGTGCCCCTCTCGAATTTCGAGCCGATCAGCATCTGGGTGTCCATGGACATCTCTCCCTTGTGAATTTTTTGATCTATTTGCCCGAACCGGCGATCTGGTCACTGTCGCGGGTGAGGTAATAGGCGGCCAGGATGGGGAGCAACGTCACCAGCATGACGACCATGGCGACGACATTGGTGACCGGGCGCTGACGCGGGCGGATCAGCTCTTCCAGCATCCAGATCGGCAGCGTCTGCTGCTGGCCGGCAGTGAAGGTGGTGACGATCACCTCGTCGAAGGACAGCGCGAAGGCCAGCATGCCGCCGGCAAGCAGCGCCGTGGCGATGTTGGGCAGCACGACATGGCGGAAGGTCTGAAAACCGTCGGCGCCGAGATCCATCGATGCCTCGATCATCGAACCTGACGTGCGGCGGAAACGGGCGACGGCGTTGTTGTAGACGACCACCACGCAGAAGGTGGCGTGGCCAAGCACGATCGTCCAGAACGAGAACGGGATGTCCGCAAGCGAAAAGGCCGAGCGCAGCGCGATGCCGGTGATGATGCCGGGCAACGCGATCGGCAGGATGACCAGCAGCGAGATGGTTTCGCGGCCGAAGAATTTTGTCCGTGACACCGCCGCCGAACAGAGCGTACCGAGGACCAGCGCGATCGCCGTCGAGATCGCCGCAACCCTGACCGACAGCGACAGCGCCTGCCAGACATCCGGCCGGTTCCAGGTGACGGCGAACCACTGTGTCGTCAGGCCGGGCGGCGGCCAGACGAAGCTCTTTTCCTCGGTGGTGAAGGCATAGACGAAGATCAGCAGGATCGGCAGGTGCAGGAACAACAGGCCACAGGTGGCGGCGATCTTCAGGCCGAGCGGAGCCGACTGGGAACCATCAGAGCGCATCGAAGGCCCCCATGCGCTTGGCGCCCCAGAGGTAGAAGCCCATGATAACGATCGGCACGACGGTGAAGGCTGCGGCGAGAGGGATGTTGCCGGCGGTGCCTTGCTGAGAATAGACTGCTTGGCCGATGAACAGCCGCGACGTGCCGATGATCTGCGGGATGATGTAGTCGCCGAGCGTCAGCGAGAAGGTGAAGATCGAACCGGCGACGATGCCCGGCAGCGCTAGCGGAAACAGCACGTTGCGGAAGGTCTGTCCAGGCGAGGCCCCCAAATCAGACGAGGCTTCGACCAGATTGCCGGGCACGCGCTCGAGGGCCGCCTGCACCGGCAGGATCATGAACGGCAGCCAGACATAGACAAAGACGATGAAGGTGCCGGTGAACGACACCGACAGCGAATTTCCGCCGACGATCGGCAGCGACAGCCATGCGTCGAGCACCCACAACAGATGCAGCTTGGCGAGCAGCCAGGTGAGAATGCCTTCCTTGGCCAGGATCAGCTTCCAGGCGTAGATCTTGACCAGATAGCTCGACCACAGCGGCAGCATGATGCCGAGGTAAAACAGCGCCTTCCAGCGCCCGCGCGCATAGCGCGCCGCGTAATAGGCGATGGGGAAGGCGATGACCGCCGAAGCCAGCGTGACCAGAGCCGCCATCGTCACCGTGCGCAGGATGATGTCGAGATTGGCAGCCTGGAACAGGTCGCCATAGGTCTTGAGCGTGAACTGGCGGTTGATGAGGCCGGAAAACTCGTCGATGGAGAAAAAGCTCTGCGCCAGCAGCGCGAACAGCGAGCCGATATAGACGATGCCGAGCCACAGCACCGGCGGCAGCAGCATGAGCAGCAGCAGGACCTTCGGCTTGCGCCAGAAAAGGTCCGACAGCGCGCCGCGCAAGCCGCCGCTGCCCGGCAGGATGGCGGGCGCCTTTGCACGCGGCATGGCGGCGTCGAGGCTCATGCCGGCTCGTCCATCAGATGCAGGTGCTCGCGGTTGAAGGTGAGCACGACCGCCTCGCCTTCTGCCGGCAAGGCCGTGCCGGCCGGCGCGATGGCGTGCAGCCGCAACCCGTCGGCGTCGAGCGCCAGCTTCGTCGTGGCGCCGAGATAATTGGTCGAGACGAGGCGGGCGGACACGCCCTCGCCACTTGTGACCCCGCTGGCCGCGCGGCCGACGCGAATCGATTCGGGGCGGAGACTCCCCCAGCGATGCTGGCCGGAATAGCGCTGGACGAAATCTGGCGGCAGCACGTTGGAGGAGCCAACGAAATCGGCAACGAAGCGGGTCTTCGGCCGCTGGTAGATATCCTCCGGCGTGCCGATCTGCATGATCTTGCCGTCGTTGAAGACGGCGACGCGGTCGGCCATCGACAGCGCTTCACCCTGGTCGTGAGTGACGAAGACGAAGGTGATGCCGAGCGCCTTCTGCAGCGACTTCAGCTCCTCCTGCATGTTCTCGCGCAATTTGAGGTCGAGCGCGCCGAGCGGCTCGTCGAGCAACAGCACCTTTGGCTGGTTGACCAGCGCACGGGCGAGTGCGACGCGCTGGCGCTGGCCGCCGGAAAGCTGGCCGGGGCGACGAGCGCCGTAGCCGGGCAGCCGCACCAACGACAGCGCCTCTTCCGCCGCCTTGTGCCGTTCAGCTTTGCCAACGCCCTTGACCATCAGCCCGTAGGCGACGTTGTCGAGCACGTTCAGATGCGGGAACAGCGCATAGTCCTGGAACACGGTGTTGACGTTGCGGCGATAGGGCGGAACGCCCTCGGCGCGTTCGCCGAAGATTGAGATCGAGCCCGATGTCGGCTGCTCGAAGCCGGCGATGAGGCGCAGGCACGTCGTCTTGCCTGAACCGGACGGCCCGAGCATGGCGAAGAACTCGCCCGGCGCGATGTCGAGATCGACCGCGTCGACAGCGCGCACGCTGCCGAAATGGCGCGACGCTTTCTGGAAGGAGACGGCGGAGGTCATGGGCTGTCAATCCGTTGCCGGTTTGATGTGTTGATGTCGCGCGACGTCCTACCTCCCCCCTGTGAGGAGGTCGCGGCGAAGCCGCGGGTGGGGCTGCCTCGAAAAATACCGAGCAGACCCCCACCCCGACGCTGTGCGTCGATCCTCCCCACAAGGGGGAGTGTAAGAAAACTCACCGCCCGCCGATGACGCCGATATAGTCCGACACCCAGCGGTAATAGGGTACGCACTGATCGTTCTGGGTGGTGCATTTCGACACCGGCGTCTTCCAGAACTTGACCTTGTCGAAATTCTCGTAGCCGTTGGTCTTGCAGCCCTCGTCGGTCAAAAGCTCATTGCCCTTGCAGGCGGCGGGCACGACTGGCAGCGAACCGAACCAGGCCGAGACATCGCCCTGCACCTTGGGCGACAGCGAATGTTCCATCCACATATAGGCGCAATTGGGATTGGCCGAATCGGCTTCCATCATCGTGGTGTCGGCCCAACCGGTCGCGCCCTCCTCGGGAATGGTGGACGCGATCGGCTTCTTGGCGGCGACCAGCGTGTTGACCTGATACGGCCACGAGCCGGAAGCGACGACGCCTTCGTTCTGGAAATCGTCCACCTGGATGGCGGCGTCGTGCCAGTAGCGGCCGACCAGCGTGCGCTGGACGCGCAGCAATTCGAGCGCCGCCTTGTACTGGTCCTCGTTCAGTTCGTAGGGATCCTTGATGCCGAGTTCTGGTTTGTGGAACATCAGATAGTTGGCGGCATCCGCGATGTGGATCGGCCCGTCATAGGCCTGGACGCGGCCCTTGTTGGACTTGCCGTCCGGCAGTTTCATTTCCTCGAAGACGATATTCCAGCTCTTGGGAGCCTCCTTGAACACGTCGGTGTTGTACATCAGGACGTTGGGACCCCACTGGTAGGGAACGCCGTAATGGGTGCCGCCGACGGTGAACCAGGGCGCGTCCTTGAGGCGCTCGTCGACCGTCTTCCAGCTCGGGATGAGATCGGTGTTGATCGGCTGCACGCGCTTGCCGGCAACGAGGCGCAGCGAGGCATCACCCGAGGCGGTGACGAGGTCGAAACCACCCTCGTTCATCAGCGAGACCATCTCGTCGGAGGTGTTGGCCGTCTTGACGTTGACCTTGCAGCCGGTCTCCTTCTCGAAGGAGGTCACCCAGTCATAGCCCTTGTCGGTTTCGCCGCGCTCGATATAGCCCGGCCAGGCAACGATGTTGACCTGGCCTTCGGCCTTGCCAAGTTCCTTGACCTGGGCGACGGCCTGACCGGAAAAGGTCAGCGCGACCGTCAGTGCAGTGCATGACTTCAGGAATGAATTCATTATCGATCTCCCATTTTGGCGCTTGACCCCGAAAGCCGGCTTCGGTCTTCGCTAGGGGTCATGCGCGGACTGAAAACTATCGGTCGTCCTCTGGGCTTGATGCCGCTCTGATGGCAGCTTTGGTCCCTGAACCGAAAGGTGCTTGGAAAATTCCGGTTTCGCAAATTCATTTATCAGAACGACGATATCGGTTTTTCCGATAGGTCGACAGCCGATCTCTCAGGGACGCTGGCGGACCGTCCGCTGCGATTGCGCAAGACCGATGAAATCGCGCGCCGCCTGCGGCAGGCCGGAGCCACGCCGCCAGACCATGCCGACCTGCACCACCGGCAAGGAGCCCGAAATATCACGCGATTCGATGCGGTCGCCTTCCAGCGACCAGGGCCGGTAGACGAGGTCGGGCAGCAGCGCCACGCCGGCGCCGGTGGCGACGAGACTGCGCACGGCCTCCACGGAACGGGTGCGGAAAGCGACATGCGGCTTGGCGCCGATCGCCGTCAGCAGCTTGCCGGTGTTCTCCTCGATCTCGTCGACGGTCAGCATGATCAGCGTTTCGGAGGCAATGTCGCCAATGCTGATGATGTCGGCGCTGGCAAGCGGATGGCCGAGCGGCAGCCACAGCCGGTAGGCCGAGACTTCGAGGATTTCCGACTGCAACGCGGTGCGGTCGCGCAAATTGGAGGTGACCATGACGGCAATGTCGAGCTTGCCGCCGATCAAGAGATGCTCGAGGTAGTCGCCATTGTCCTCGATGGCCGAGACCTCGACCCCGGGATAGGCGCGGCGGTAGCGGGCGAGCAGATCCGACAGCACATAACCGGCGACCAGCGAGGTGACGCCGAGCTGCAATCGACCGCCCGCCACCGCCTGCTCGCCGGAGAAAGAGCGGCGCGCGTCGGAAACGTCGGCGAGGATCTTGGTGGCGTGGCGCAGAAACTGATGACCCTTGTGGGTGATGTTCAGGCCGCGCGGATGGCGTTCGAACAGTTCGACGCCGAGATCGCTTTCGAGTTCCTTGATCGCTTCGGTGACCGAAGATTGCGAGATGGAGAGGTTCTGGGCGGCGCCAGACACAGTGCCTTGCTCGGCCACGGCGATGAAGAACTGCAACTGGCGGATGGTGAAAGCCATGGCCGGACTAAACACCGGCGGCCGAGCGAAGGAAAGCCTATGGCGGAGCTTATCCCATGACCGAAGATTCGGCGCTGCGTAGTCAGCCGAGCGCCGATTTGATGCGACGCCGGCATGCGGGACCGTAGCGCAGCGCAAGCATGAATGAATGCCGTCCCACGACGACAACAATGATGCGGCCGCGACGCTGCTCGGCGCGACGCCCTGGAACGCGGGCTTTCTCGTCACCGGATATCTGCTGCGCGGCAGTGGGCAGGATTCGTTCACGGTGGGTCTGCGTCATTGTCGATCTCGCGCCAATGGCGTTTTCGGCCGGATACGAGGTGTCGTTCGAACCCGAAGGAGAAACAGTTTTCGCCTCCGGTGACCGCACTGCGATCGAACGCTCAGTAACCAATCTCGTCCAGAACCCCATTGAACATGGCGGCCTATCGGGCAAGATCACCATCAGCATTACAGCTCCCGCCGTCATCGAGGTGCGGGACGAAGGCGGCGGCGTGCCACTGAGCGAGCGGGAACGCATCTTCGAACCGTTCTACCGACTTTGCCCGCAGGATCACGGTGCGGGCTCGGCCTCAACCTCGTACAGGAGATCATGCAATTGCATGGCGGGCGTATCGAGATCCTCGACGGCAAGCCGAATGGCGCCTTCTTCAGGATGAGTTTTCGCGCTTTGCCCGCCTAGAGCTGTTCACTGCTTCATGGAAACGGCGAACCGCTCTAACTCTTCGTTTTGACCCAATTCCCAAGGGAAAGCGCTATCCGTTTTTCCCGGGAAAACCGTTTCACGCTTTTCATGGAATTGCTCTAGGCATTCCCGTAGACGGCCGCGTGAGCGCAGGCGTGTTTGACATCGGCGTAAATTGTAACTAACTAAGTTACATGAAACGCAACAGCAAACTGTCCTCGACCTTGCACATTCTCGTCCACATGGCCGAGAAGCCCGAACAGGCGCTGACCTCCGAGCAGCTTGCCACCTTCATCCACACCAATCCGGTCGTGGTCCGCCGCACCATAGCCGGGCTGCGTGATGTCGGCATCGTCACCTCGTCGCGCGGGCATGGTGGCGGCTGGCTGCTCGGGCGGGCGCCCGAAAAGATATCGCTGGCCGAGATCAGCGTCGCCCTTGGCGAGACGCTGCTGCCGTTCAGCACCGAGCCGGAAAGCCCCGGCTGCCTCGTCGAGCAAGCGGTGATCACCGTGCTCGACGATTTTCGTATCGCCGCCGAAAGGCTGCTGGCGGAGAAGCTGAGCCGCATCACGCTGGCCGACTTGACCGCCGATTTCCGCCGCCGTTTTGATCTCATTGGAGTGTCCAGCCATGCAGTATGACCTTGCTATCGTCGGCGGCAGCTTTGCGGGCCTGTCCGCCGCCATCCAGGTGGCGCGGGCAGGACGCAAGGTGCTGGTGATCGACTCCGGCCAGCCGCGCAACCGCTTTGCCGAGCATTCTCATGGCTTCCTCGGACAGGACGGGCGCGCGCCTGGCGCAATCCTCAACGACGCAAGGCAACAGTTGCTGGCCTATCCGACAGCCAGCGTTGTCGACGGGCGCGCGGACAAGGCTGTTGCTGCCGGCAGCAGCGATTTCGAAATCACCACCGATGGCGGCGAGACATTCGCCGCCGCACGGCTGGTGCTGGCCACCGGGGTGCGCGATATCCTGCCTGAGGTTGCCGGGCTTGCCGAACTCTGGGGCAGAAAAGTGCTGCACTGCCCCTATTGCCACGGCTACGAGGTTTCCGGCGGGCCGCTCGGCGTGCTCGCAACCGGTCCGATGTCCCTGCATCAGGCGCAATTGATCGCCGATTGGGGCGATGTCACGCTGTTCGGCAACGGCCTGTTCGAACCCGACACAGAACAGATGCGCGCCCTCGAGAGCCGAAAGGTGCGATTTGAGCCCGCCACCGTTGCCGAGTTACGGGAAGACGGCTCCGGCGGATTGATCGTCCACCTCGACGATAGCCGAAGGGCCGGGGTCAGGGCGATGTTCACCGCGCCGCGCAACACCATGGCCAGCCCGCTGGCCGAACAGCTCGGCTGCGCCTTCACCGAAGGCCTTCTCGGTCCGGTAATCGCCGTCGATGACAGGCAGCAGACGACCGTGCCCGGCGTCTACGCCGCCGGCGACGCGGCACGCTCGATGCACAACATCGCCTTTGCCGTATCGGCTGGCACCTTCGCGGGCGTATGCGCCCATCAGTCGCTGGTCTTCGGCTAGAACCCGGCTTCCTCGCCGGCGATGCTGAGCCGTGCGCCGGCCTGCGCGAGGGCGGCGGCTATGTCGCGCGGCGGCGAGCGGTCGGTGGCGAGTTCGGAAAAGCTGTCGAAGCCGCAGACCTGGACCAGACCAAGGCGGCCGAACTTCGAGTGATCGGTGATGACGAGCGAACGCTGGCCGCGCGACAGCACCATGCGGGCGAACTCGGCCTCTTCCAGATCATAGTCCATGACGCCCATCACCGCATCGATGGCGCCGGTGGAAATGATGGCGTGGCTGACCGAGAAGCGGCTGACGAAGTCGATCGCCGAGGCGCCGAAGGCGGCGCCGGAATCGCTGCGCAGCTCGCCGCCGGCCATGTAGACCTTGTTGCCGTTGATGGTGGCCAGCGTGCGGGCGATGTCCGACGAGTTGGTGACGACCGTCAGGCGCCGGTGGCCGAGCAGTTCACGGGCAAGGAACGAGGTCGTCGTGCCGGTGTCGAGCATGATCGATTCCCCGTCGCGGATGGTGGCGGCGACCATGCGGGCAATGACGCGCTTGGCGTCGGCATTCTCACGCATGCGTCGCTCGAACGGTGCTTCGCCGATCATCGACGGCAGGCCGATGGCGCCATGCATCTTGAGGACGGAGCCGTCACCGGTGAGCGGCTTGACGTCGCGGCGCACGGTTTCGAGCGACACGCCCAGCCGGTCGGCCAGACTGGCGATTGTGACGGTGCCCTCTTCCTGCAGCAGCCGCAGGATCTCGCCATGTCGTTTCGAATGGGTCATTGGGGTCGTTTCCGGTCGCATCGTCGCTTAAATGACCGTTTCTAAGCCAAATCTGCTGGGTATTACAAGAAAACTCGAAAGAATTCGGTCATAAAGGCAGAAAATGCCACAGAATCCCGTTGACATCAGGCATTGCGCGGCGTGACACTGATCTGGTGACAGGCTCGGACTGCCGCGGGAGAACGATGGCAGAGCCGTATCCAAACTTGCGTGCCAAAAGGTCTGGAAACTGTCTGGCGCAAGGGCGAGGGAATTTTTCGAATCCGCGGGGGCGGATGCCGGCCTCGAAGAGCCCGGCACATGGGACTCGTCGGTGCGGCGCCGGATACCGATCCTGGATGCCGCGCCGACGAGGTTTTTTCCAAAACGAGCATTCGTCGAAACGGCACGCTCTCTCTGCCGTGCCGCCCGGTCGATGCCGTGTCCGACAAGAGACCAATCGCCAGGTGTCCAATCCATGACCGCCGAAGACCGCATCCGCGCCCTGCCCTGTTGGACCGGCAGCATCGAGATCGCACCGCTGCCCGGAGGCTTGAGCAACGCCAACTATGTCGTCAAGGACGCTGCCGGCAAACATGTCGTGCGCTTCGGCAAGGACTATCCGTTCCACCATGTCTTTCGCGAGCGCGAGGTGATGACGGCGCGGGCGGCGCATGCCGCCGGTTTCGCGCCAGCCGTCCGCCATGCCGAACCGGGCATCCTGGTGACGGAGTTTCTCGGCGCCAAGACCTATCTCGCCGAGGACGTGCGCGCCAATCTCGGCCGCGTCGCGGCCCTGATGCGCGCCTTCCACCGGGAGATGCCCAACCACGTCTCCGGCGCCGGCTTCATGTTCTGGGCGTTCCATGTCATCCGCGACTATGCGCGCACGCTTGAAGAAGGCGGCAGCCGCAAGCGCAGCGACTTGCCGCGCCTGCTGACGCTGGCCGACGAACTGGAGCGCGCGCAGAAACTGCTGCCGATCGTCTTTGGCCACAATGATCTTTTGCCGGCCAATATTCTCGACGACGGCAACAGGCTGTGGCTGATCGACTTCGAATATGCCGGCTTCAACACGGCGATGTTCGACCTCGCCGGCGTCGCCTCCAACGCCGGCATGAGCGACGAGGAATCCTTCGCCTTCCTGACCGCCTATTTCATGAAGGCACCGGATGAGGCGATCCGCCGTTCGCACGCGGCCATGCAATGCGCCTCGCTGCTGCGCGAGGCGATGTGGAGCATGGTGTCCGAGCTCTATCTCGACGCACCCGGCATCGATTACGTCGCCTACACCGAGGAAAACCTGACGCGGCTCGAAGGCGCGCTGGAAAACTACAGAACGAAGTACGGGATACAAAAATCATGACATTGCCGAGCCAGGCCGCCATCGTCGTCATCGGCGGTGGCATCATCGGCTGTTCGACAGCCTATCATCTGGCGCGCGACCACAAGGCCGACGTGGTGCTGCTTGAGCAGGGCAAGTTGACCTCGGGCTCGACCTGGCATGCCGCCGGCCTTGTCGGGCAATTGCGCTCATCGGCCTCGATCACCCGCGTGCTGAAATACTCCGTCGACCTCTACAAGGGACTTGAGGCCGAGACCGGCCTCGCCACCGGCTGGAAGATGACCGGCTGCCTCAGGCTCGCGACCAATGCCGACCGCTGGACCGAGTACAAAAGGCTGGCGACGACGGCGAAAAGCTTCGGCATGGACATGCAGTTGCTGTCGCCGGCGGAAGTCAAGGCAATGTGGCCACTGCTGGAGACCGGCGATCTTGTCGGCGCCTCCTGGCTGCCGACCGACGGCCAGGCGAGCCCCTCCGACATCACGCAGTCATTGGCCAAGGGCGCGCGCATGCATGGCGCCAAACTGTTCGAGGATGTCCGTGTCGCCGGCTTCGAGATGAAGGATGGCCGCATCACGGTGGTGAAGACCAGCAAGGGCGACATCGCTTGCGACAAGGTGGTCAACTGCGCCGGCCAATGGGCGCGGCAGGTCGGGGCTATGGCCGGCATCAACGTGCCGCTGCAGCCGGTGAAGCACCAGTACATCATCACCGAGAAGATCGACGGACTGGCGACCGACGCGCCAACCATCCGCGACCCGGACCGGCGCACCTATTTCAAGGAAGAGGTCGGCGGGCTGGTGATGGGTGGCTACGAGCCGAACCCGCAGGCCTGGACGACTGATCTCCCCGGGGGCGACGTACCCAATGATTGGGAGTTCCGGCTGTTCGACGACGACTACGACCATTTCGAGCAGCACATGATGCAAGCGATCGCGCGTGTGCCGGCGCTGGAAACCGTCGGCGTCAAGCAGATGATCAACGGGCCGGAGAGCTTCACGCCGGACGGCAATTTCATCCTCGGCACGGCGCCTGAATGCGCCAACATGTTCGTCGGCGCCGGTTTCAACGCCTTCGGCATCGCCTCGGGTGGCGGCGCCGGCTGGGTGCTGGCGCAGTGGGTGGTCGATGGCGAGGCGCCGCTCGACCTGTGGGTGGTCGACATCAGGCGCTTCTCCAACCTGCACCGCGACCGGCAGTGGGTCCGCGACCGCACGCTGGAGGCCTATGGCAAGCACTATACGATCGGCTTCCCGCATGAGGAGTATGCCAGCGGGAGGCCCCGCATCGTCTCGCCGCTCTACGACAGGCTGAAACAGCAAAATGCAGTGTTCGGCTCGAAGCTCGGCTGGGAGCGGCCGAACTGGTTCGCGCCGCAAGGCGTCGAGCCGGAAGACATCTATTCGATGGGGCGGCAGAACTGGTTCGCGGCGGTCGGCGACGAACACCGCCATGTGCGCGAAAAGGTCGGCATCTTCGATCAATCCTCCTTCGCCAAATACGAACTGAGCGGGCCCGACGCGCTGAAGGCGCTGGACTGGATCTGCGCCAACGACGTCGGCAAGCCGGTCGGCCGGCTGACCTACACGCAGCTTCTCAACACGCGCGGCGGCATCGAGGCCGATCTGACGCTGGCGCGGCTGGCCGAAGAGACATTCTACATCGTCACCGGCACAGGCTTCCGCACGCATGATTCCTCGTGGATCAGCGACCATATCGGCGAAGGACTCAATGCCAGGCTTGTCGATGTCACCGAGGACTTCGGCACGCTGTCGCTGATGGGTCCTCGGGCGCGCGACGTGCTTTCGGCGGTGACCGACGCGGACGTGTCGAACGCCGCATTCCCATTCGGCCACGTGCGTGAGATTGCCATCGCCGGCCACACAATTCGGGCGCTGCGCGTTACCTATGTCGGCGAGCTCGGCTGGGAACTGCATGTGCCGATCGCGGCCACCGGCGAAGTCTTCGACGCGCTGATGGCGGCAGGCAAGGAGCATGATATCCGCCCTGTCGGCTACCGGGCACTGGAATCGCTGCGGATGGAAAAGGGCTATCGCGCCTGGGGGTCCGATATCACGCCCAACGACACGCCGCAGGAAGCCGGGCTCGGCTGGGCGGTCAAGCTGCGCAAGAACACGGATTTCATTGGACGGCGTGCGCTCGAGACGGCCAGCAGCACGGCATTGAAGAAGCGCTTTGCCGGCTTCACGGTCGACGATCCCGAGATCGTGCTGCTCGGCCGCGAAACCATCCTGCGCAATGGCGAGCCTGTCGGTTATCTCACCAGCGGCGGTTATGGCTACACGGTGGGCCGGAACATCGGCTACGGCTATGTGCGCAACGCCGACGGGGTGAGCGACGATTTCCTCGCCTCGGGCGACTATGAACTGGTGGTCGCGATGGAACGAACACCGGCCAAGATCCATCTCGAGCCGATGTACGACCCGGCAGCGGAGAGAGTAAAAGCCTAGTTCACCCGCAGGGCCAGACCGCGGCTAGGGACGGTGTCGGCCTCGCCCGGCATCGAGACGTAAGGACGCGTTTCCTCGACGCGGGTGACGAGGCCTCGTGCTTCTAGCTCAGTGATGCGCGCGGCAAAGCCCTGATCCCACAGCGTGTTCTTGACCGTCAGCACGATCACTCCGCCCGGCCGGCAGATGCGGATCAGCTCGTCCAGCCCCTCGACTCCGACATGACCCGAGGTGAAGACGCCAGCCGAGATCACTCCGGCATAAGCATCGTCGGCAAAGGGCAGATGACCGCCCAGCGCCAGGCAATGCAGTGCCGAATAGACGTCCTTGCGTGCGGCCTGGGCCAGCATGCCTTCGGAAATGTCGAGCGCCTCGACCTGGGGATAGCCGGCAATATTCAACCATTCGCCGATCAGCCCGGTGCCGGCCCCGGCATCGAGCAGCGGTGCCGCGCCGCGCGGCAGATGGCGGGCCAGCAGTGCGAGGCAGATTGTTGGGTGGCGATAGCCGGCAGCCGACATGTCGGCGTCATAGGTCTCCGACCAGCGGTCATAGAGTGCGGCGACTTCCTCTGGCCGCTTCGCTGCATAGGCAGCGCCAAGCGCGCCCTGATGTTTGCTGTCCGCCACTTTTGTCCTATCCGCCAATCTGTGAACCCTCAATCGGATGATAGCCAAAGCACGAAAATTGTGGAACCGTCGCTGCGACAAATAACAGCGTGGGGGCGCAGGCATGGTGACGGACGAGGCGCGTGCGGCACTGGACGCCATTCCGATGCTGTCTGGCTACACCGGGCCGCTGGAACGGCTCGGTGGCCTCACCAATCTGGTCTTCAAGGCCGGCGAGTTCTGCCTGCGCATTCCCGGCAAAGGCACCGAAGAATACATCAACCGCGCCAACGAAGCGGTAGCAGCGCGCGAAGCGGCAACGGCCGGGGTCAGCCCCGAGGTGCTGCATGTCGACCCCGGCACCGGGGTCATGGTGACGCGTTTCATCGCCGGCGCCGAGACGATGTCGCCGGAAAAATTCAAGGCCAGATCTGGCGGCCCGGCACGGGCCGGCGAGGCCTTCCGCAAGCTGCACAATTCAGGCGCGGTGTTTCCTTTCCGCTTCGAACTGTTTGCGATGATCGACGACTACCTCAAGGTGCTGTCGACCAAGGATGTCGCCCTGCCCGCCGGCTATCACGACGTCGTGCGCGAGGCGGGAAGCGTGCGGTCGGCGCTGGCCGCCCATCCGCTGCCGCTGGTTGCCTGCCACTGTGATCCGCTGTGCGAAAACTTCCTCGACACCGGCGAGCGGATGTGGATCGTCGACTGGGAATATTCGGGCATGAACGATCCGCTCTGGGACCTTGGCGACCTCTCCGTGGAAGGCAAATTCGACACGACGCAGGATGAAGAGATGATGCGCGCCTATTTCGGCGGCGAGGCCAGGCAGGCGGAGCGCGGCCGCATCGTCATCTACAAGGCGATGTGCGACCTATTGTGGACGCTGTGGGGCCTGATCCAGCTCGCCAACAACAATCCGGTCGACGATTTTCGCGCCTATGCCGACGGGCGGTTCGTCCGCTGCAAGGCACTGATGGAGACGCCAGAGTTTTCACGGCATCTGGCGGCCATACGTCGGGGCTGAGCCTGGACTAATTCACGCCCTTCGGCACGTTCTCCGGCGGCACGGTGGTCTCGACCACTTTCTGGCGGTGGAAGATGAACAGACCGGCCAGGACGACGATGCCCGAGCCGATCAGGATGCGCGGACCGGGAACGTCGCCGAAGAACACCAGTCCGAACACCACCGCCCACAGCAGCAGCGTGTAGTGCAGCGGCGCCAGCGTCGAGGCTGGCGCCAGCTTGAGTGCCCTGGTGATCATCAGATGCGCGCCGCAGGAGACGATGCCGAGCAGCAGCATGGCGCCAAAGTCGAGCGCCGAGGGCGTCTGCCACGCGCCGATGGTCAGCACACCGCCGACCATCAGCGTGCCGATGGTCTGCCATGTCACCAGATTGGTGTCGCTGGTGCCGCGCAGCCGGCGGTTGAGGATGATGGCGAAGGCGAAGGAGATGCTGCCCACCAGCGCAAAGCCCGATGACAGCGAGAACGCCGCCGAGGAGGGTTTGAGCATGATCAGCACGCCGCAGAAGCCGAGCAGGATCGCCATCCAGCGGCGCCAGCCGACCTTTTCGCCAAGCAAAAGGTGCGAGAGTGCCGCGACGTAGATCGGCCCGGCCATGTAGAAACTCATCACATCAGCAAGCGGCAGATAGACCACCGCGGCATAGAAGAGCGCGGTGTCGAGCGTGGTCATCACAACGCGCAGCAGCTGCAGTTCCAGGCGTTCCATGCGAAACAGCTTGGCCGTGCCCTGATGGGCGATCATCGGGCCAAGCACGAAGAAGGCGCCGATTGACCGGATCAGCACCACCTGGCCGACGGAGAAGCTGGCGACCAGCCACTTGCCCATGGCGTCGTTCAGCGCAAACAGGAAGTCGCCGGCCAGCATCAGCAGAATGCCGGCCAAAAGCACGTTCCTGATCACCGAATTCTGTGCCACGGGCTGCGTCATGCCGGTCCCGATTCCTCTTTGTTTTGACGCAATTCCGGACGGAAAACCGTTTCACACTTTTCCTGGAATTGCTGTAGCCGCGTCGTAGACGGAAGCGGCGGCTTTGACGAGGAGAATTCGGGCAATGGGTAAGACCAGCGCCGGGAATCGGCTGTGTCTAGGCGGATATGTGCCGCCGATTCACCATTCCCGGCCTTCCATCGATCGAAAGCCTGGTCTCCTGCTTCGTCCGCTCTGCCACCACCTTGCCCCTGGCGATGACGCACAGGCGCTCGGCGCGCAGGCGCAAGGCCTCGACCGGATTGCCGGCGTCGAGGACGACAAGGCTGGCGCGCTTGCCGGCCGCGAGGCCGAGATGATCAAGGCCCATGATCGCGGCATTGACGTTGGTGACCATGTCGAAGCAGCGCGCCATATCGGCCGGGCTCGACATTTGCGCTACATGCAGGCCCATGAAGGCGACGTCGAGCATGTCGGCGGTGCCCAGCGAATACCAGGGATCGAGCACGCAATCCTGGCCCCAGCCGACGCGAATGCCGAGCGCCAGCATCTCCTTGACCCGGGTCAGGCCGCGGCGCTTCGGGAAGGTGTCGTGGCGGCCTTGCAGCATGATGTTGATCAGCGGATTGGGAATGACTGAGACTCCCGCCTCGGCGATCAGAGGCAGCAGCTTCGAGACATAGTAATTGTCCATCGAATGCATCGAGGTGAGGTGCGAGCCGGCGACCTTGCCGTACAGCCCGAGGCGCTGCGTCTCATAGGCAAGCTGCTCGATGTGACGCGACAGCGGATCATCGGTCTCGTCGCAATGCAGGTCGACCATCAGGCCGCGCCTGGCCGCGATCTCGCACAGCTCCGTTACCGAGCGCGTGCCGTCGGCCATGGTGCGCTCGAAATGCGGGATGCCGCCGACAATATCGACGCCCATGTCCAGCGCGCGGATGGTGTTCTCCCGTGCCGTCGGCGAGCGGTAGAACCCGTCCTGCGGGAAGGCGACCAGTTGCAGATCGATGTAGGGAGCGACCATTTTCTTGACCTCGAGCAGCGCCTCGACCGCCAGCAGGCGGTCATCGCAGACATCGACATGGGTGCGGATGGCGAGCAGGCCCATCGACACCGCCCAGTCGCAATAGGCAAGCGCGCGGTCGCGCACCGCCTCATGCGTCAAAAGCGGCTTCAGTTCGCCCCACAGTGAAATGCCTTCGAGCAGCGTGCCCGACGCGTTGATGCGCGGAATGCCGTAGGAGAGCGTCGCGTCCATGTGGAAATGCGGATCGACGAAGGGCGGCGAGACAAGATTGCCTCGGGCGTCAACCTCGGTCAGCGCGGAACCCTGCAGAATGGGCTCGATCACCGCGATCGTCTCACCGCTGATGCCGATGTCGGCAACCCTGCCATCAGGCAGTGTGCCGCCGCGAACGATAAGGTCGAAATCCATCTGTCGTCATCCCGTCAAAAGAATCATATGATGTGGCCGAAGCTGAAAATCGCATCCTGTCGATGCCGCTTGCAACAGCGGTTTGTCCGCAGCGGCCGCGGATGGTTCCATCCGGCCGCAACTCCCTCTATAAGCCGGCTTCGTTGTCCCGGCTTCAAGGATCCGCCGTTTGTTTCGTTTCTTCCGCTCGACGGAAAACCAGCGGCTCGTTGCGAGGCTGCTCCGGGAATCCTTTTACCAGCACAGGTTTGGCTACGGCGCCGCGATCTTGTCGATGCTTGTGGTGGCCGCCACGACCGGCGCCAGCGCCTGGATCCTCAAAGAGATCACCGACGAATTCGTGGTCTTCAAGCGGATGGACCGCGTCAACCTGATTGCGGCGGGGGTCGCCACGATCTTCATCCTCAAGGGCCTCGCCAACTTCATCCAGGCCTATTTCATGAGCCGGGTCGGCAACGCCATCGTCGCCGACCGTCAGCGCAAGATCTACGACCGCATCCTGGCGCAAGGCATCGAATTCTACCATTCGACCTCGTCGTCCGACCTGATCACCCGCATGACCAACAATGCGCAGGCGGCGCGCAACGTGCTCGACCTCGTTGTCACGTCCTATGTGCGCGACCTGGTATCGCTGGTTGTCCTGGTAGGGGTCATGGTCTGGCAGCAGCCAGCACTGTCTCTAATCTGCTTCGTGGTCGGCCCCTTGGCTATCTACGGGGTCAACCGCATCCTGAAACGTGTTCGCAAGTTCGCGGCGATGGAGTTTCGCTCGGTCGGCCAGATCGTGCAGGTGATGCAGGAAACGGCAATCGGCGTCCGCGTCGTCAAATCCTTCAACCTCGAAGGCGCAATGCGCAGCCGCATGTACAAGGCCGTGTCGGACGTCGAGAGCCGGGCCAATAACATCGCGACGCTTGAGGCTGCGACAAGCCCGGTGATGGAGACGCTGGCCGGATTGGCGATCGCCGGGGCCATCTTCGTCAGCGGCTTCCTGGTCTTGCAAGGCGGCCAGATGCCGGGAAACATCATGGCCTTCATCGGCGCGCTCCTGTTTGCCTATGAGCCGGCAAAGCGCCTTGCGCGCGTGCGCATCTCACTGGAAAGCGGCATTGTCGGCGTGCGCATGATGTTCGAGCTCGCCGACCAGCCGCTGACTCTGGTCGAGAAGCCGGACGCGAAGCCGCTTCTGGGCGGACCGGGCGAGATCCGGTTCGACGCCGTCGAGTTCGCCTATCAGAATGGGCCGCCGGTGCTGGACAGGTTCGACCTCACCCTTGCGCCCGGCAAGATGACGGCGCTGGTCGGGCCTTCCGGCGGCGGCAAGTCGACGATTCTAAACCTGATCATGCGCATGTACGACCCGAAGAGCGGCAAGGTACTGTTCGATGGCCAGGATATTTCCCATGCGACGCTCGCATCGGTGCGGGAAAAGATTGCCTATGTCAGCCAGGATACGTTCCTGTTTGCCGGCACCATCATGCACAACATCCGGCTTGGGCGCGAGGGCGCGACCGACGAAGAGGTGATCGCCGCTGCCAAGGCGGCCAACGCGCATGACTTCATCAGCGCGCAGGCGAAAGGCTACGAGACGGATGTCGGCGAGAATGGCGGCCTGCTGTCGGGCGGCCAGCGCCAACGGATCTCGATCGCACGCGCCATGCTGCGCAATGCCGAGATCCTGCTGCTGGACGAAGCGACCAGCGCGCTCGACGCCGAATCGGAAGCGCTGTTCCGCGACGCGCTGCAGCAGCTGACGGAAGGCCGCACCACGATCGTCATCGCGCACCGTCTGTCGACCGTGCACCAGGCCGACACGATCGTGGTGCTCGAAGCCGGCAGAGTGGTGGAAAGCGGCCCGCACAAGGCATTGCTCAAGCAGGGCGGGCTTTACCAGAAGCTTTATGAGTATCAGTTGATGCCGTGAGGGTGTTCCGGATGTTGGCGCCATGCGCCCTCATCCGGCCCTTCTGGCAACCTATTCCCCGAGGGGAGAAGAGATCGTCAACGCCGGCGCCTGCCTCTTCTCCCCAGCGGGGAGAAGGCCCGCGTAGCGGCCGGATGAGAAGGCCTGGGCGCGAACCTTACTCCGGGACGAACCTGACCGCGCCCTTGGCCGCGCTGGTGGCCATGGCGGCATAGGCGCGCAAAGCGGTCGTCACCTTGCGCTTGCGCTTTTCCTCGGGCTTCCAGGCCAGGGCGCCCTTTGCCTCCATCGCCGCCCGGCGCGCAGCGAGTTCCGCATTATCGACAGCAAGGCGGATGCTGCGGTTCGGGATGTCGATCTCGATAGTGTCGCCCTCCTGCACCAGCCCGATAAGTCCGCCTTCGGCGGCTTCAGGCGACGCATGGCCGATCGACAGGCCCGACGTGCCGCCGGAGAAGCGGCCGTCGGTGACCAGTGCGCAGGCCTTGCCCAGCCCTTTCGACTTCAGATAGCTGGTCGGATAGAGCATTTCCTGCATGCCGGGGCCGCCGCGCGGCCCCTCATAGCGGATGACGACGACATCGCCGGCCTTGATCTCGTTCGACAGGATCGCCTTGACGCTCGAATCCTGGCTTTCGAACACGCGGGCCGGGCCGGTGAATTTCAGGATCGACTCGTCGACGCCAGCTGTCTTCACAATGCAGCCGTCGAGCGCCAGATTGCCTTTCAGCACGGCAAGGCCGCCATCCTTGGAGAAAGGATGCTCGGCCGAACGGATAACGCCTTTCTCGCGGTCGAGATCGAGCTCGTCCCAGCGACGGTCCTGGCTGAAGGCGACCTGCGTCGGCACCCCGCCAGGGGCGGCGAGGAAGAAATCGCGCACGCTCTGGCTGGTCGAGCGCGAAATATCCCAATGGTCGAGCGCTTCGCCGAGCGTTGAGGTATGGACCGTCGGAAGGTCGCGGTTGATCAGGCCGGCATTGTCGAGCTGGCCGAGGATCGCCATGATGCCGCCGGCGCGGTGGACGTCTTCCATGTGCACGTCGGACTTGGCGGGAGCAACCTTGCACAGCACGGGCACCTTGCGCGACAGCGCGTCGATGTCATCCTGGTCGAAATCGATTTCGCCCTCATGGGCGGCGGCCAGGATGTGTAGCACCGTGTTGGTCGAGCCGCCCATGGCGATGTCGAGTGTCATGGCGTTTTCGAAAGCGCCCTTCGAGGCGATGTTGCGCGGCAGAGCGGTTTCGTCGTCCTGCTCGTAGTAGCGCTGGGCGAGATCGACGATCAGATGGCCGGCCTCGACGAACAGCCGCTTGCGATCGGCATGGGTGGCCAGCGTCGAGCCGTTGCCGGGCAGCGAAAGCCCCAGCGCCTCGGTCAGGCAATTCATCGAATTGGCGGTGAACATGCCCGAGCAGGAGCCGCAGGTCGGACAGGCCGAACGCTCGATGACCTTGACGTCCTCGTCGGAGATCTTGTCGTCAGCGGCCGCGACCATGGCGTCGACCAAATCGAGCGCCTGCGTCTTGCCGGCAAGCACCACCTTGCCCGCTTCCATCGGACCGCCGGAAACAAAGACGGTCGGAATGTTGAGGCGCAAGCTGGCCATCAGCATGCCGGGGGTGATCTTGTCGCAATTGGAGATGCAGACCATGGCGTCGGCGCAGTGGGCGTTGACCATGTATTCGACCGAGTCGGCGATCAGCTCGCGCGACGGCAGCGAATAGAGCATGCCGTCATGGCCCATGGCGATGCCGTCATCGACGGCGATGGTGTTGAATTCCTTGGCGACGCCGCCGGCCTTCTCGATCTCGCGCGCGACCAACTGGCCGAGATCCTTGAGATGGACGTGGCCCGGCACGAACTGTGTGAAGGAATTGACCACCGCGATGATCGGCTTGCCGAAATCGCTGTCTTTCATGCCGGTGGCGCGCCAGAGGCCGCGAGCGCCGGCCATGTTGCGGCCATGGGTGGTGGTGCGGGAGCGATAGGCAGGCATGTTTTTTCCTTGGTGGCTGGCCGCAGCCCAGGAATGGCGCGGCAGAGCTGAATTCGGACCGCAGGCGTTATAGACGCGCAAGCCCGGTCTGGCCACAATTTTGCAATGCGCCAGATTTGCCGCAAAAAGTTGGATTTTCCGAAAAAATCGCGCGCCACTGTCGGATTGGGTGCCGCACGGCCGTCCTTGGGCAAACGGCATGGAAATGGCACCATTCCCGGAGCCAGCCGTTTCAACGTAACAGCAACCGAAACAGCCCGAGGAGCACGACATGCAAAAGATCACCACCTGCCTGTGGTTCGATGGACAGGCCGAGGAGGCGATGAACCATTACGTATCCATCTTCAAGAACTCGAAGGTACTGAGCGTGATGCGTTGGCCCAAGGGCCACGCCGATGAAGGCAAAGTGCTGCTGACCTCGTTCGAACTCGACGGCGTGCCGTTCCAGGCGCTCAATGGTGGGCCGAACTTCAAGTTCAACGAGGCGATGTCGCAGTCGATCGACTGCAAGACGCAGGAAGAGGTCGATTATTTCTGGGAGAAGCTCACGGAGGGCGGCGAGCCCGGCGTCTGCAGCTGGCTGAAAGACAAGTTCGGCGTCTCCTGGCAGGTCGTGCCGGAGCAATTGCCGAGGTTGCTTCTGGATCCGGACAGGGCCAAGGCCGGCCGGGTCATGTCGGCGATGATGCAGATGGGCAAGATCGACATTGCCAAGATCGAAGAAGCGGCGAAGGGGTGAGAAGCGATCTTCCCTTCTCCCCTTGTTGTGGGAGAAGGGAAGGCAGCGGCGCTCACGCCGCTCTGTCGCGGACCTGATAGTCCTTGATCGTGGCAAACTTGATCGCCTTCCAGCGTTCCGCTTCGTAATTCAGCGAAAAGGCGTGCTGGGCCAGAAACACCGGGTCGTTGTCGAGGTCGCGGGCGATGTCGCCGCGATGCGCCTCGATGAAGCGCAGCACTTCGGCCTTGTCGTCGGCCGAGATCCAGCGGCAAACTGAAAACCGCGACATCTCGAATTCGACCGGCAGCGTGTATTCGAAGTTCAGCCGCTCCTTCAAGACATCGAGCTGCAGCGCGCCTACGACGCCGACGATGGCCGGTGAACCGTCCTCCGGCGAAAACAGCTGCACGACGCCTTCCTCGGCCATCTGATGCAGTGCCTCCTTGAGTTTTTTCGCCTTCATCGCGTCGCCGAGGCGCACACGACGGAGGATTTCCGGGGCGAAATTCGGCACGCCCCTGAAAAGAATTTCCTCACCCTCGGTCAGCGTATCGCCGATGCGCAGCGTGCCGTGGTTGGGGATGCCGACGACGTCGCCGGCGAAGGCCTCGTCTGCGGTGACGCGGGTGCGGGCAAAGAAGAATTGCGGCGCCGACAGCGACATCGGTTTCCCCGTGCGCACCAGCTTGGCCTTCATGCCGCGCTCGAGCTTGCCCGAGCAGACACGGACGAAGGCGATGCGGTCGCGGTGGTTGGGGTCCATGTTGGCCTGGATCTTGAAGACGAACGACGTCATCTTCTCCTCGGTCGCCTCGACCTTGCGGGTATCAGCCTCCTGCGCGCGCGGCGGCGGCCCGTAGGCGCCGAGCGCTTCGATCAGATCGCGGACGCCATAGTTGCGCAGCGCCGAGCCAAAATAGACCGGCGTCAGATGGCCTTCGCGGAAGGCGTCGATGTCGAGCGGACGGCAGGCTTCGCGCGCCAGTTCCAACTCCTCAATGAAGGCCTCGCGCTCGTTTTCCGGCAACAGCCCGGCGACGCGGTTGGAATCGGGACCGTTGACCGGGGTGCGCTCCTTTTCATCGTCGCCCTTGCGCACGGCGTTCAGCGCAAGGTGATAGGTCCCGGAGAACGTCTTGCCGCGGCCGATCGGCCAGGTGATGGGCGCTGTGTCCAGCGCCAGCTTCTGCTCGATCTCGTCGAGAATCTCGAACGGGTCGCGGCTTTCGCGGTCCATCTTGTTGACGAAGGTGATGATCGGAATGTCGCGCAGCCGGCAGACCTCGAACAGTTTCAGCGTGCGCGGCTCGATGCCCTTGGCGGCGTCGATGACCATGACGGCCGAGTCGACCGCCGACAGCGTGCGGTAGGTGTCGTCGGCAAAATCCTCGTGGCCGGGCGTGTCGAGCAGGTTGAAGACATTGTTCTCATACTCGAAGGTCATCACCGAAGTGACGACCGAGATGCCGCGCTCGCGCTCGATCTTCATCCAGTCGGATCGCGTCTGGATCTTGTCCTTCTTGGCCTTGACCTCGCCGGCAAGCTGAATGGCGCCGCCGAACAGCAGCAGCTTTTCGGTCAGCGTCGTCTTGCCGGCGTCCGGGTGCGCGATGATCGCGAAGGTGCGGCGGCGCGATACCGCTTGTTCGATGTCTTCTGCCAATTAATGGAATCCTGTCTGTGGCGCGGGCTTCTAGCAGCGCTTTCCCGGCCTGTCGACAGTTTCGGACAGATCGGTGCGACGCGGCCGACGCAAGCGGATGGCTCGCCATTGGGCAAGCGAGCCTTTCTCCTACACACGCGGTCGGCGGCCGTCGGTCCTGCCGAGCCTGGTAACGGACGATATCTCCGAACGCTGGATGCCGACATCGCGTAGCAGATAATCCGGCAAATCGTCCAGCCACGCTCGGTCCCTGCGAACGCGCAGGATGCGCCCGAGGCTGGATCGACCGCGACGATAAATATCCATGGCCGCAGGATAGAAGCGCTCGATTAGGGACGGATCTGCTACCGGATCCAGTCTTGTACGAACAAGCATGGTGACATTTCCTTTTGTTGGATGACGGGAATTGGGAGGGCCATCGCATGACCCTCCCGGGATGCATTGACGCGTCAGGACTGGTCGTGTGCGCCGCTTACATAGGGGTTCCAGTCGGCGAACATGCCTGCTGGATTATGCCGCCAGTGCCAGACGTGAAGCTCGTAATAGGGGTCCACCGGATGGACGCCTACCGTCGTCTTGCGCTGAAGGGTCCGACCGAGGAACTCGGGAATACCCTCGCCCTTCCAATCCTTCTCGAAAACGATGTACTCCATGCCGACCAGTTGCATGGAACCGTCGGTCTCCGGCTCGTAGGTGAGCACATCCGGCTCGCCCAGCACCAGCTTGCCGTCGCCGGCGCGGCCGGGATGGATGAAGTGAACCCCCATCGTGCCGTGCTCGTCATGTGTCGTGCATTCGAAGAGCTGCTGGTAGCCTTCCGCCTTGGCGACCTCGATGTTGATGTACTTGGCCGCCATCTCCCGGGACCGGTTGAGCACCGGATCGGGCGTATCATGGGCATCCGCGGTGCCGCAGGCGAGCGCGGATGCCCAAATGCCGGCCGACAATGCGGTACCGAGAACAAGATTTGCGAAGAGGTTCACGACCCGTCCCTCCCGTCAGGCGCCGGCGTGAGCCGTCGTTGGATCGAACAGGCGCTTCACCTGCGTGATCTTCGTGGCCGGGAAGCCGCTCATTTTGGCATGGCGCTGGATGATCGCCTCGTCCTTGGCGAGATAGACGCAGAACGTCTTGTCGTCGGCGACGAAGGACTCGACCCACTGAATTTCCGGGCCGAGTTCGGCGAGAACGGCGTTCGAGGCCTTGGACGCCTCGCGAAGCTGCTCGCGCTCGAAAGTGCCTACCTTGGGAATTTCCCGCTCGATGATGTACTTTTGCATTTCGTAATCTCCTTGTCTGGGGTTCAAATGCCGCCGGACGGGCGACCATGTCGCTGCCGGTGACATCCCTGGGGTTGCTGCGTTAAAGTGCAACTTGGCTCGCCAGGCAGACGGAGAATGACAGGAGGGGCGGCTGACAGTCCTTACGCCGCTCTTATCTTCTTCTGATCCTTTGCCATTGTCGCTGGAGGGAATTCTGCCGATGGGAGTTTATTGCTTCGGCAATTTCGAGCTGAACGAGAATTCTCGCGGCCTTCGTCTCGCCGATAGGGAGATCGACGTACAACCTCTGGTCTTCGATTTCCTTGCCATCCTTCTGCGTCACAAGGACCGGGCCTTGAGCAAGGAGGAGTTGCTCGAAAAGCTGTGGCCGGGTGTCACAGTGACCGAAGCCTCGCTACAGCGTGTTGCGAGCCTTGCCCGCAGTATTTTGCGCCAAGGCGGCATGGAAACGGCACTGCGCAATCTGCCGCGGTTCGGCTACCGGATCTGCCTCGATCCGCCGACAGTTTCCGATCGGAGCTTGAGCCCAGCCGATCCGGCTGACGCGCCTACGAGCCCGGGATCACAGATCCTGCATGCAAGAAAGGCAGCCACGGCCAGGAAATGGCAGGAAGCCGCAACCTTCTTCGTCGCAGCGGATGCCGCCCAGCAGCTTCTCACCGCCGATCTCGAGGAATGGGCGCTGGCGCTGGAATGTATGGGACGACCGGCTGAAGCCATTCCGCCCCTGACGCGTGCGGTCGCGGCATACAACACAGCCGGACAACGTCTGCGGGCGGCTTCTCCGGCCATCACGCTTTCGAGGATCCACCTTGAGAGAGGGGAGCTCGCGGTGGCCAAAGGCTGGCACAAGCGCGCTGCACAGTTGATCGATACGGCCACCGACAGCAGGGAACACGGCCTCTGGTGCTGGATGGGCGCGCGCATCATGGGAGCGGAAGCTGAGCCAGAGCAGGCGCTGGCGCTGGCCGAGCAGGCCTTCGAAGTTGGCAAACATCTCGAAGATCCTGTCGTTGAATCGCTCGGTCTGATCTATCGCGGCTTCTTCAAGCTTTGCCTTGGCGAAACCAAGTCAGGTGAAGAGGACCAGGGCTTCGCAGCCGCCCTCGGCCTGTCCAGCGACATCGATCCGATCGTTGGCGGTATCCTCTATTGCAACATTCTTTGGGCCTGCCGGACCTTCGGCGACTGGGCGAGAGCCAACCAGTGGACGCTTGGCTATGAGAGCTGGTGTAAGGGACATGGGCTCGAGGACCTGTCGGGCTCGTGCCGGCTGCACCGGGCCGAGGTGCTGGGTGTCCACGGCACGCTGAAGGAGGCCGAGGCGCTGGTGCGCGCCGCGCTTGACCAGCTCGCCCTCGATGCGCCCTGGGCAACGGGCGATGCATTGCGCGTTCTTGGGGACATTCATCTCGCCGCCGGAGATCTCGCCGAGGCAGAAGTGGCCTATCGAGCGTCCCATGCCGCAGGTTGGGATCCACAGCCCGGGCTTGCGCTGCTGCAACTGGAGCAGGGCCAGGCCGAGGCTGCTTTCGCCGCGCTGGAGCGGTCCCTTGTCGGAAATGGCTGGCCGGCACTTCAGCGCAAGGGCCTCGTTCTCGCCACGCTCGCCAAGGTGGCAGCACGGACGGACCGAATGGGGCGCGCCAAGGAGGTTATCGCCGAACTGGAGGGCCAGCCACAGCGCTGGCCGATGGCATCGATCCGCGCGCTGACGGCCGAAGCCAAGGCCGAACTCTTCACACGCGAAGACCGTTTGGCCGACGCTGCCTCCGAACTGCAAGTCGCGTGCTCGCGCTGGGGCGAGATCGGTTCATCAATCAATGCCGCCGACGTCCGCCTGTCGCTCGCGGCGCTGCTTGTCCGCCTCGGCGATCGCACCGGTGCCGAACTGGAGCTAGGCAGCGCATTGGCGGTTGCAGAGAAGGTCGGTTCGTCACGGCTCTTGCGGCGACACCAAGAGCTGAAGGAACGGCTGGCCGACCTGCCGAAAGAACCGCTGGACCACGCATAATTCTTGCGAAGTGGCTCGCCAGGTCCGCCGCAAGCGCCGAAGCGGGAATAAGCTTCACATTCACTTCACTTGAGATCGGACCGAGGCGATGGCATGACGGGACAATTCCGATCAAAGGCCACAGCATGAGCAGTGCGAAAGAAATCATCATCATCGGGGCCGGCATCATCGGCGCCTCCATCGCCTGGCATCTGACCAAGGCCGGGGCGCGGGTGACGGTCGTTTCCGAAAGCGGCTCAGGTGGCGTCGCGACGCCAAATTCGTTCGCCTGGATCAATGCCAGCTGGGGCAATCCGGAACCGTATTTCAGGCTGCGCGCCCGCGCCATGGCCGAATGGACGCGGCTGGCGCGGGACCTACCCGGCGTGCCGCTGAGCTGGTGCGGCGGCCTGTGCTGGGATTTGTCGGTGGCCGACATGGAAACCTATGCCACCGAGCATTCCGCCTGGGGCTATGGCATCGAGCGCGTCGATCGCGTCGGTGCTGCGCGCATCGAGCCCAATCTCGTCGAGCTTCCGGATTTTGCCCTGCATGTGGCCGAGGAAGGCGTCGCCGAACCGGTGACTGCCACTCGTGCTCTGCTGGCAGATGCCGAAGGACGCGGCGCTCGCATCATCTCCAGCACGGTCACGGCGCTGGTTCAAACCGACGGCAACATCACCGGTGTCGACACATCCCAAGGCCTGATTGCATCAGACGAGGTGGTGATCGCGGCCGGCGTCGGTTCGCCGGAGATCGCCGCGACGGCCGGGATCAACTTGCCGATCGAAACACCGCCCGGCCTGATCGTCCATTCGCGGCCTCACAGAAAGCTGCTCAACGGGCTGGTGCTGGCCGAGCGACTGCATATGCGCCAGACCGCGGAAGGCCGCATCATCGCCGGCTCGGATTTTGGCGGCGCCGACCCGGGCATGGATGCCGAAGCCACCGCCCACGCGCTGTTTGCCGCCATGAAAGCCATGCTGCGCGACGGCGACGGACTGGAGCTCGATTTCCACACGGTCGGCTACCGGCCGACGCCGATCGACGGCTTTCCGATCATCGGCCGCGCCGAGGGCGTGGACGGTGTCTATGTCGCGGTCATGCATTCCGGCATCACGCTGGCGCCGGCCGTCGGCCTGTTCGCCGCCCGCGAAATCCTCGACGGAGAGCGCGACCCGCTGCTCGCCCCTTATGGATTGTCGCGCTTCGCTCAATAGGCGGGCGGACGGCGAAAGCCACCGGTCAGTGGTTCGATTGCCCTGGCGATGCCGAGCAGCTGCGCTTCCGACCAGCGTTTCCCGACCAGTTGCAGGCCGACCGGCAGGCCGGCGCTGTCCAGTCCGCACGGCATGGAAAGCGCTGGATGCCCGCTGTAGTTGAACACCGCGCCATAGGCCGGCAGCATCCAGTAGCTCTGCTCCTTGCCGTCGACCTCGATCAGTGCCCCCGGCTCGCAATGCGGGAAGGCCGTGGTCATGGCCACCGGACAGAGCAGCGCATCATGGTTTTCGAAAAACCGGTCCCAGGCGAGAATGGACCTGTCACGGCGGGCGAGTACCTCGAACCAACGCGAGACCGGTGTCGGTTCCTCCAGCGGCTCGGGCTGCGCGGCCTCCAGCATCATGCCGATCAGCGCACCGCCCTGCTCCAGATCGTCGTGCAGATCGAGTTTTGGCAGTTTTGCTTCTTCGATGACGGCGCCGGCGCGTTGCAGCTGCCTTGCGAGATTTTCGACAGCGGCGCTGATGTCGCCGGCCACCGGAAACGCGGGAAAGGACGGCGCGAAGGCGATGCGCAACGTCCTAGGGTCGAGCTTCGGCATGTCCCCGACCGGCACCGGCGCAAGATCGGTGTCGCGCCCGTCCGGCCCAGCGATGATTTGGTAGATCAGCGATAGATCTTCCACACTGCGCGCCAGCGGCCCAAGACAGGACATCAGCCGCACGCTGCGCGCGGCACCGCCGGGATCTGGAAAGGCGCCGGCCAGCGAGACACGATGCTCTGTCGGCTTCAGGCCGTAGACACCGCAAAAGGCGGCCGGCAGGCGAATCGAAGCCTGCATGTCGCTGCCGACATCGAACGGCGTCATTCCCGAGCAAAGTGCAGCCGCAGCGCCGCCGCTGGAACCGCCAACCGTGCGCTGGAGGTTCCAGGGATTGCTGGTACGGCCGAACAGCGGATTGTTCGACTGCCAGTCCGAAAGCATGGTCGCGACATTGGTCTTGGCCATCAGCACACCGCCTGCGGCCCTCAACCGGGTGACGACCGGGCTGTCTTGTCTGGCGACATAGTGGGCAAAAGGCGGGAAGCCGACCGTGGTCTTCACGCCAGCCGTTTCATGGGTGTCCTTTAGTGTGAACGGCACGCCGTGCAGCGGCCCGAGCGCGTCGCCGCGCGTCAGCGCCGCGTCGGCCTTCTCGGCTTGGCTGCGAGCCCCTTCCCTGTCGAGCGAAATGACGGCGTTGACCGCCTGGTTGTGCGCATCGATCTGCCCCAGATGAGCATCGAGTGCTTCGACGGCGGAGATCTTGCAGTCACGGATCGCAGCGGCCAGTTCGAAGGTTGAGGAAAAGACGAACTCCATGATCAGGCTCCGGCTTGGCCGCGCTCGCCCTGGTCAAGATGGCGGACAGCGGTGCGACTTCCAGTCGAGTTGAGCATTCGAGGATTGGCTGCGTTTGATCGAAATTGTGCTGCCGATGTCAGTGGTCTACGGTGCCCCCTCCGGCCTGCCGGCCATCTCCCCCACAAGTGGGGAGATCCGCAGCTTCAGCGCCGCGCTCGGTCTTGCAGCGTTGGATGTTGGCGAAAGCCGCGATAATAGCCAATCTCCCCCCGTGTGCGGGAGATGTCTGGCAGGACAGAGGCGGGCGCTGTCCCGCGGCGTTGCCGCAATTTGCGCTTACCCGACCAGCGCCAGCTTCGCCGCAATCGGAGCAAATGGCCGGATGGCCATGCCATCGCCGGTGATCGTGACGAAACTCGACGGCGGGATCGCCTGCCAGTCGCCGCCCTCGCGGTCGAATGGTTCGGAGACGATGCAGCGGCCGCCACCCTTGCGCAGGACAGAAGTGTAGAGCGTCGGCGCATGAGCGTCGGTGGCATAGCGCACCGCATGCAGCGCCTGCCCGTCGGAGAAGGCGGCGGTGAGTTTCAGCGCCGGCTCGAGGCCGGCGCGGCGCGAGGCTTCGAGCACGCGGCTGGTGGCGCGGGAAACAGCGCCTTGTGGATCGGTGGCCAATCCCTCATCGATCATCAGCAGGAAAAACAGTTCGGAATCGGTGCTGCCTTCGCGCTGGTCGAAGACGGCGTCGGACAGCGAGTTCTCCAGCGCACGGCGGATCTTCTCGAAGCCGCCGATCTGGCCGTTGTGCATGAACGACCAGGCGCTGGAGATGAACGGATGGCAGTTCATGCGACTGGTGGCGCCGCCAGTGGACGCCCGCACATGGGCGAGGAACAGGCCGGATTTGATCTGCCGGCACAGGCTCTTCAGATTGGGATCCGACCAGGCCGGCAGGATATCGCGATAGAGACCCGGCTCCTGGCGATCGCAATACCAGGCAAGGCCAAAACCGTCGCCATTGGTCGGCGACTTCGCTTCCTGGGCGCAATGGCTCTGGGCAATCAGCGAGTGACAGGGCGCGGTGAGGAGGTCTTCGAGAAAGACCGCTTCACCAAGATAGGCCGCCCACCGGCACATCGCTTCTGTCGTCCTCTAGGCGCGATCCATACGAGCCGCAGGCTCCTTGGCCGCGTGTGTGCCTCTGTTGTGCGTCCGCTCGTAGAGTTCGCGAACGATTCGGCTGGCTGTAGTTTCAAACAGAAATGGCAAGAAAGCGTGAACGAGCGCGGCGCCCGCCGCCAGCAACAGCCGCGACGAGAACCAGCCGGCAAAGGCCATATGACTGAGATAGGTTTCGCCGACCTTGGCCGGATGAGAGGTGAAGATCCTTGCGACCGACATGCTGGTCCCCTTCAGCGCTTGAAGTTCCCGATATGAGTATCCTGACATGCTTCGCCGGTTCATCGGTCTCAAAATATCCTTGTAATCGGCCAGGTCATGGGACAAACATCCCACATGGCTCCGCAAATCGACGAAATCGACCGAAAATTACTCACCGAGTTGCAACGCGACGGCACGCTGTCGGTCGACCAGCTGTCGGAACGTGTGGCGCTGTCGCGCAATGCCTGCTGGCGCCGCGTGAAGCGGCTGGAGGAGGATGGCGTCATCACCGGCCGGGTGGCACTGGTCGATGCCGAGAAGCTCGGACTTGGGCTTTCCGTCTTCATCCTGATCCGCACGTCCAACCACGACCCGGAGTGGCTGCAGAAATTCCGGGTGGCGGTGACCGGCTTTCCCGAGATCACCGGTGTCTACCGCATGTCCGGCGACCTCGATTATGTCTTGCGCGCCCGCGTTGCCGACGTGAAGGCCTATGACCGGCTCTACCAGCGGCTGATCGCCAAGGTGGCGCTGTCGGACGTTTCCGCCTCGTTCGTGATGGAGGAGATCAAGGAAACCACGGTCGTTCCGCTGGCCTGGTCATAGTGATGCCTGAAAGAAAGCCGTTGATAGCATTCCGGTCGAGTTGACCGAATCGCCGTTCGCGCCGATAGGATCGATTTTATGCGCGCAGCCCTTCAAACTCCCTCCGTCATCGGTCCGACCGTCGGCTTCGTCAGGTTGCCGCATGGTGAAGGACTTCCCCTTCCTGCCTATGAAAGCACCGGTGCGGCCGGCATGGATCTGCGCGCCGCGGTGCCGGACGACCGGCCGCTGTTGATCCTACCGGGAAAACGCGCTTTGGTGCCGACCGGGCTGATTCTGGAAATTCCCGAAGGCATGGAAGGTCAGGTCCGGCCACGCTCCGGCCTTGCGTTCAAACATGGCCTAACCGTTCTGAACACGCCCGGCACCATCGACAGCGACTATCGCGGCGAAGTGAAGGTGCTGCTGATCAACCTCGGCGACGAGGACTTTGCCGTGACGCGCGGCATGCGCATCGCCCAGATCGTTTTCGCGGCGGCGACGCAAGCGGCGGTGGAAGAGCGCACTTTAGCCGGCGGCACGGCGCGTGGCGCAGGTGGGTTCGGATCGACCGGCACCGCCTGATGTCTGAACTGCCTAAACTTGTCATCTTCGACTGTGACGGTGTCCTGGTCGATACGGAGAACCTGGCCAATCGGCGTCTCGCCGAATGGCTGGCCGCTGCCGGCTATCCGACAAGCTTCGAAAATTGCCGCAAGAATTTTTCCGGCCGCAGCATGGCGTCGGTGCAAAAGGAGATCGAAGAAGAGACCGGCGTCAGGCTTGGCGCCGATTTCGTCGATCGCTGGAATGCCGGCCTGCCGGACCTGTTCGCCCACGGCGTCGAGGCGATCCCCTACGTCCGCGAGTTTGTCGAAGCCGTGCGTTCCGCCGGAATCGCCTATTGCGTCGCCACTTCGGCCCGGGTGTCGAAAATGCACATCACGCTCGGCCAGACCGGGCTGTTGCCGCTGTTCGAGCACGCAATGTTCAGCTCGACCATGGTCGAGCGCGGCAAGCCGTTCCCCGACCTGTTCCTGCATGCGGCCAAGACCATGGGCTTTTCGCCCAGCGAGTGCATCGTCATCGAGGACAGCGTCGCCGGCACGCAGGCCGGCATCGCCGCCAGCATGCGTGTGTTTTCCTATCATGGCGATCCCTATTCCGACCGCGACGGCCTGATCCAGGCCGGCGGCATCCTGTTCGACGACATGCGCGAACTGGCCGGGCTGGTGCCGATTCACTGACCTATCTTCAGCCGCGGCTGTACGCCTCGATTGTCCGTGCTAGCTTGGCGCCGCCAACTCGAGGCCACGCATGAAACCCAGCCTGCTTCGCTTCATCCTCGCCTTGATGCTGCTGCCGTTTTTGTGGGCCGCGGCCGGCGCGCAAGCCGTCAGCTTCCCAGAACTCGGCAGCGCGCTGCCCGGGCGCAAGGATATCACCTATCTCGACCTGGCCAGGATGGTCATTCCCGATCTGACCGCGGACAAGGACGGCTTCTATAGGGGCGGGTTGCCAATCGAGATGCGCCATATCGAAGGACCGGACAGCGGCGGCTCGCCGCCCGAGACGTCGGGCTTTTCCAATGCCGCGGTGCTTGCCATCAAGGCCGGCGGCAAGGACCGGCTGACCATGCTGTTCGACCTCGGCGATTCTCCCGACAGCGCCGAAGGCTATGCGGTGCTGGCGCTCTACGACATCACGGCCAAGCCGAAAGTGCTCGACGCCGTCAATGTCGCAGTCGACCGCGGTACCTATTTCCGCGAGCCGGGCAAGCTTTCCGTCGGCGCCAACGACGACATCCTCGTCACCATGAGCGCGCATTTCAATTCGAGCCAGAACTATGTGATCACGCCGCTGATCATGATCCGCGACGACAAGTTCGAACTGATCGACATGATCTATACGTTCGATGAGAACCTCTGCGCCTACAGCCGCAAACAGGACGTGGCTTTGCAGACCGTCGCCGACGGCCAGCCTTATGCCGCCATCAAGGTGACGGTGACCGACTCCACTGTGCTGAACGGCGAAAGCTGCGACGACGAACCACCCAAGCCCGAGTCTCACGCGATTTCCGTCACCTATCGCTGGGACAAGAAGACATCGCGCTACGCCAAGGATTCCGACGCGCTGGACAAATTGGCAGGAGAGAACGCCAAACGCTTCTGAACCAACCGCATTCGTTTGCCCGGCCAAATGGAGCAGGATAAAATCCGCTTAGCCACACAGCACATGATGGGGGAACTACCATGGACAAGGGCAAGATCTTTCGCGACCTGCATGCCTCAACCTTCGTCATGCCCAATCCCTGGGATATCGGCACGACGAAGCTGTTGGGCTCGTTCGGCTTCACCGCGCTGGCGACGACCAGCGCCGGCTTTGCCTTTTCACGCGGCCTGCCGGATGGCGACGTGACCTTCGACCAGATGATCCACCATTGCCGCGAAGTGACGGCGGCGACCAGCCTGCCAGTCTCCGCCGACCTCGAGAAGGGCAAGGGCGACAGCGCGGAGCAGGCCGCCGAAACCATCTTCGCGGCCGAAGCAGCCGGTCTTGCCGGCTGCTCGATCGAAGACCACACCGGCGACCCGGACAAGCCGATCTATGATTTTGCGCACGCCGTCGAGCGCGTTGCGGCAGCCGTGGAGGCGGCGCGCGCGCTCAAACGGGATTTCGTCTTCACCGCACGCGCCGAGAATTTTTTGTGGGGCAAACACGACCTCGACGACACCATCGAGCGGCTGCAGGCCTTCGAGAAGGCCGGTGCCGACGTGCTCTATGCGCCAGGCATTGGCGACGTCGAGATGATCCGCACGCTCTGCTCGGCGGTCAGCAAGCCGGTCAACGTCATGGCGAGGCCCGGCTTCACCATCGCCGACCTTGCCATGGCCGGTGTCAAGCGCATCTCGCTCGGGCCGTGGCTGACCAATTTCGCCTATGGCATGCTGGAAACGGCGGCACGCGAGATCCAGCAGGACGGCACCTTCGGCTTCACCCGCGCCGCCATGCCGTTCGGCAAATTGCAAGCGCTTTTCGCTAAACCCGTCGCGTGACGCTTGCGGTCACTGGCGGCTTGCGCGGGCCGAAATCGCCTTGTGTAGATGCACCATCATGGCGGCGGCGAACAGCGGCGTCACCAGATTGAGCAGCGGCACGGCGAGGAAGGCTGATATGACCAGCCCGGCGAGAAACACCGTGCCGGCATAGTGCCTGCGCAAGGCCCTGGCCTCTTCTTCCCCGCGAAAGCGCATGGCGGCGAATTCGAAGAACTCGCGCCCGAGCAGATAGCCGTTGACGATGAAGAAGGCGGCGATGTTGACGCCCGGCACCAGCAGAAGCAGCAGGGCGACGATGTTGCCAAGAATGACGACGCCGAGAAATCGCATCGACAGCACCAGCGAGCGCAGCGCCGGCATGGCGCGGCCGGATGGATCGCCGGGATAGTCGGTGCGCTCGACCACCTCGGCGATGTCGTCGAGGAACAGGCCGGCTAAAACAGCCGTCACCGGCGCAATGAGCAGTGCCATGCCGAAGGCAAGCGCAATGGCAGCGACGATGCCGCCCAGCCACCCGGCCCAGGATGGCATGCCGGGCAACAGCGTCTGTAGCCAAGGCAGCGCCAGCCACTCGACAAGGCTGGTCAGACCGAACCACAAGGCCAGCAGCGCCAGCACGGTCAAGCCCAGCGTCTTGATGAACACGGCACGAAACTGAGGCGAGAGCAGCTCAAGAGCCGCGGTGCGGGCAGCGTCGAAAATCACCGTGCTTCAACCCCAGGTCAACGGACGCCGCCGAAAAGGCGGACGCTTCCGAGATAGGCAGCCGAGGTCGCGAGCACAAGCGCGGACACCTATCGGGCAAGCGCCGCCTTGCGAACCGGGACGGTCATGGCTGCAACTCCGACCACGACAAACGCCATGCCAAGCCACGCCGTCGAACCGAGGCTTTCGCCAAGGAAGACGGCGCCGATGCCGACGCCGATCGGCACGCGCAGATAGGCTTGCGAGGTGGTGCCGACCGAACCAAGCGTATGGATGAGGCGGAAATAGATGACGAAGGCCAGCGCGGTGGAAAACACCGACAGGCCGAGCAAGGCCAGGATCGACGCCGTCGATGGCGCCAGCGTCCACGGCTGGTCGAACACAAGACTGAGCGGCACGAGAATGACGGCGCCGCACAGCATCGAACCCGCGGCCGGCAGCATCGGATCAAGGCCCTTGAAGCCACGGCCGAAAATGGCCGCACCCGCATAGCAGATTGTTGCCGCGACGATTGCCAACTGCGCCCACAGCTCGTGACCAAGGCCACCCAGCGCCTCGGTGCCGATGATGAGGCAGATGCCGGCAATGCCGGCGCCGACGCCAATCAGTTTGCGCAAAGTAACCGGCTCGTGGCGGGTAATGAGCGCGGTCAAAAGGAAGGTGAAGATCGGCGAGGTCGCGTTCAGGATCGTGGCGAGGCCCGCGTCGACCGAGCGTTCGGCCGCGGCGATCAAGGTGAACGGTATGACGCTGTTGAGGCAGGCCTGGAAGGCGAAGCGGCGCCAGCTTGCCGCGTCGCCCGGCATGGCGAGCCCGCGCCAGCGGATGATGGCGAACAGGATGCCACCGGCGATCAGGGTGCGGGCGGCGATGAAGGTGACCGGCGGGATCGTCTCGACGCCCATCTTGATGAAGGTGTAGGAGGCGCCCCAGAGCACCGCCAGCACGGCGAGCAGCGCCAGGTCGGTCGTCATGTCGTTTTTTGCAGGCTCGTTCTTTGTCGATATGCTCTTTGTAGACATTGGGGGCTGACTCGCCTTCGAAACGGGATCGGCTGGCCCAGATTTGTAGGCGATGCGGCGATGAAATGTTTCGGCCACGGTCGAATTGTCATAGCGCCTCGTTGCCGATGAGCAACGCGCACCCTGAATTGAAAAGACCGCGGCGCCACATGCCTCCTCGATGCGGGGATGGTCATCGCCGCCCCACCGGCGATGACAGAAAATCGGTTGCCAATTTTCGGGGGTCATGCTGTAGACCCGCCCGGGCGCGGCAAGAAGCCGGCTCGGTTTTTGGCGGAGACATTGATGCCGAAATATGACGTGCTTTGCATCGGCAATGCCATTGTCGACATCATCGCCCAGTGCGACGAGGAATTCCTCGAGACCAACGGCATCATCAAAGGCGCGATGAACCTCATCGACACTCGACGCGCCGAACTGCTCTACAGCCGCATGGGCCCGGCGATCGAAGCCTCCGGCGGCAGCGCCGGCAACACGGCGGCCGGCGTCGCCAGCTTCGGCGGCCGTGCCGCCTTCTTCGGCAAGGTCTCCAACGATGCGCTGGGCGAAATCTACGCCCACGACATCCGTGCGCAGGGCGTCGCCTTCGACACCAGGCCGCTCAAGGGCGAGCCGCCGACGGCGCGCTCGATGATCTTCGTCACCCCCGACGGCGAGCGCTCGATGAACACCTACCTCGGCGCCTGCGTCGAGCTCGGACCGGAGGATGTCGAAGCCGACAAGGCTTCCGGCGCCAAGGTCACCTATTTCGAAGGTTATCTGTGGGACCCGCCGCGGGCCAAGGAAGCGATCCGACAGACGGCGAAGCTGGCGCACGCGGCAGGCCGCGAAGTGTCCATGACACTGTCGGATTCGTTCTGCGTCGATCGCTACCGCGACGAGTTCCTCGACCTTATGCGCTCGGGCACGGTCGACATCGTCTTTGCCAACAGCCACGAGATCAAGTCGCTCTACCAGACGTCGTCGTTCGACGATGCGCTGGCGCAGATCCGCAAGGATTGCAGGATCGCCGCCGTGACCCGCTCGGAAAAAGGCTCGGTGATCGTGCGCGGCGACGAGACCGTGGTGATCAAGGCGACCGCCATCAAGGAGCTTGTCGACACGACGGGCGCCGGCGATCTCTATGCCGCCGGGTTCCTGCATGGGTACACGCAAGGCCGCGACCTGCAGACCTGCGGCGACCTTGGCTCACTGGCGGCCGGATTGGTGATCCAGCAGATCGGACCCAGGCCGCGGCACAATTTGCACCGCGAGGCTGAGCAGGCGGGGTTGCTTTAGGGACGTCAAGCTGCCGATCTCCCCCTCGTGGGCAGGGCTATCGCATATGAGCGATTGCCTGGATGAGATAGTCGTCATTCCAAGCGCATTTCTTGATGCGGTGGCTGATGGGGACTTTG
>NZ_LMHO01000019.1:0-66779 GCF_001428185.1 Mesorhizobium sp. Root695
GGCGATGAGATAACGGCTGGCGAAGTCGGTGATGGTCAGCGGATAGCAATAGCGCCGATCGGCGAGCATGAACTCGCCCTTGTAGTCGGCGCACCACAGGGTCCGTTCCGGACACATAGGTTACGGTTCATACCGGAGACATGGTGTAGTGCACCCCTTGGGTGAGACACCAATCAGGGACAGTTCTGCGGCCAAGGGGGCCTGGCGCAATCGCGTTGGGCCGGCTTCGTATTCATCCGGCGCATGACTGACGTTTTGTGATGTCGGCGTTTTCGTGATGTCGGCTTTTGGCCGCGCCACGAGATGTCGCGGATGGAGGTTAGGCCACGCCCCAAAATAAGGCAGCCAGATTGATCATCTACCCAGCAAGTTCTTCTCGACTGTCTTGAGGTGACCAAGCATCGCCGTCTTCGCGCCTTCCGGATCGCGATGGAACAACGCCTCCAAAATCACCTGATGTTCCCGGCAATACACCTGACGTCGCTCTTCCGAAAATGAGCGCTTCTTCATTTCAAACCAGGGTGACTGGTTGCGAATGGCACGCATGAGATTGTGGATCTCTTTCAGGAAGTCATTGCGGCAGCAGGCAAACACTCGGTGATGGAATTCGGCATCCCAATGCTCGAACTCGGGCATCTCCATGGCATCGCATGCGGTCTGGTGTGCTTCGCGGACGGCATTCAGTTCGGTTGCGCTGGCATTGGTCGCGGCAAAGGCAGCCGCTGCCGGTTCGAGTAGCTGCCTGATCTCCATCATGTCGGCGGGGCTAGTGCCTTCCATCCGTGCGACCATCGATGCGATCGATGTCGGATTGGTTGCGGTCAGAAAGGTGCCGCGCCCGACATGCCGCACGACCGTTCCGTCGTTCTCAAGGAAGCCGACGGCCCGGCGCACGGTGTTGCGCGCGACGCCGAATTCGACCGCGAGGTCGCGCTCGGGCGGCATGCGGCCGTCCTCGAGCCACTCGCCGGAGGAAATCCGTTTCTTGAGCATTGTGGCGATATCGTTGGCGACGAGTTTCGGCATTCGTTGAGAACTTTTATCTGATCCAATGTTGAACCAATATTATCAAGCGATTGCCGGCTGGTCCAGTGTTCAGACGAGAAACAGGCGCCGTATGCGCATGTTTTGTTGGATTGTGAGCCGAACCCCACTTGAAGCGTGAACCAATCGGCGATAGCGTGTAGCGAAAGAGCCAGTATTGGTTCATAAAAGGTTCAGGGAGGAATCGGATGCGGGTCGCGACATTTTCGATCGCCGGCGAACGTCGCCTAGGTATTGTCGATCTCGATGCCCAGATCATCGCTCCTTTCGATTTTGCCGTCGATCAGGCCAAGGCCGGCATTCTGGCACTGATCGAGCGCAACGGCGCTGGCGTGCCGCGCACCCTGTCACCGATCCCGCTGGCGCAGGTGGAAATCGAGGCGCCGATTCCGCAGCCGCGCCGCAACATCTTCTGCGTCGGCAAGAACTATCATGAGCACGCGCACGAGTTTGCCCGCAGCGGCTTCGATTCCAGCGCCGGCGCCGGCGCGATCCCTAAACACCCGATTATCTTTTCCAAGGTGCCCGAATCGGTCGTCGCCAACCATGCCAGCGTGCTGATCGATTCCTCGGTCTCGACGGCCATCGACTACGAGGCGGAGCTTGCCGTCATCATCGGCAAGGGCGGGCGCGGCATCGCCAAGGAAAACGCGCTCGATCACGTCTGGGGCTACACGATTGTCAACGACGTCACCGCCCGCGACCTGCAAGGCAAATACAGCCAGTGGTTGATCGGCAAGTCACAGGATACGTTCTGCCCGATGGGCCCCTGGGCTGTGACCAAGGATGAACTCGATCTGGCGACCGCCGGCATCCGCTGTTTCGTCAACGAGGATCTGCGCCAGGACTCCAGGATCTCGCTGCTGATCTTCGACATCCCGACCATCATCGCGACGCTCTCGCAAGGCATCACGCTGAAGCCCGGCGACATCATCGCCACCGGCACGCCGGTCGGCGTCGGAATCGGCTTTGATCCGCCGAAATATCTCAAGGCCGGCGACGTAGTGCGCATCGAGATCGACGGCATTGGCACGCTGGAAAACCGCTTCGTGGAGTATGCGCAATGACGACCGTGACGGTTGGCCAGGTCGTCGCGGAGGTTGTCGGCGAGGGTGCGGCCGTGGTGATGATCCATGGCCTCGGCGGCACGTCCAACATGTTCCAGCCGCAGATGGCGGCACTTTCTAGCTATCGCGTCATCCGGCTCGACCTGCCGGGCTCCGGCCGGTCGCCGCGCCCGATCGAGTCGCTGACCATCGAAGGGATGAGTGAGGCAGTCATCCGCACCATGGCCGGCATGGGGGTCGCATCCGCGCATTTCGTCGGCCATTCGATGGGCACCATCATCTGTCAGCAGATTGCGGCAACGCAGCCCGCGCTGGTCACCTCGCTGACGCTGTTTGGCGCGCTGGCGGAACCGGCCGAGGCGACGAGGCAAAGCCTCGCCAACCGGGCGCGGCTGGCGCGCTCGGGCGGCATTGCCGATATCGCCGACCAGATCGTCGCCAACGCGATCTCGGCGCACACCAGGGAGACTTCGCCGGCCGCCGTCGCCTTCGTGCGGGAATCGATCACCCGCCAGGACCCGGAATCCTATGCCCGCACCTGCGAGGCGCTGGCCAAGGCGACCTCGGTCGATGCGCGGCGGATCTCGGCGCCGACATTGCTCGTCACCGGCGATGCCGACACGGTCAATCCGGCGGGTGTCGGCCAGGCGCTTGCCGACAGGATCAAGGGCGCCGTATTCTCCTCACTGGATCGGTGCGGGCACTGGGCCACGGTGGAAAGCCCGCGCGACAGCAGCCAGAAGCTCGCCGATTTTTTGAGACGGGTTGATAGGTGAGGATTTCAGATCGGGCGTAGAACTGCGCGCTCGGCAAGTTGGGAGGCTTGTGATGGCAGACGACAGCTGGAACGGCAACGGTTCGGGCAGCACGCTGTTCACCAATGTGCGCGTGCTCGACGCGTCAGGTGAATATCCATATACCGGTGAGGTGCTGGTTCAGGGCAACCGCATCAAGCAGATCACCAAGGGCTCGTCGCGCTTCGGCTCGTCTTCGTCCTCATCCTACAGCGGCGGTGCAGCAGGGGGTGTCACGACCATCGACGGCATGGGCGCGACGCTGATGCCGGGCATGATCGACGCGCATCTGCATTTGTCGTGGAACAACGCACCCGGCATCGACCCCATCCAGATGATGGAGATCGAAGAACATATGCTGGTCACCATGGAGATGGCCAAGCTGGTGCTCGACGCCGGCTTCACCGCCGGCCGCGGTGCCGCCGCCGCCAAGCCGCGTCTCGACGTCGTCGCGAAAAAATTCATCAACCAGGGCCGCTTCCCAGGGCCGCGCTATCTTGCGGCGGGGCCGGAAATCACCACGGTCGGCGGTCTCGGCGATTCCTCGCCCTCCCATATCCCGCATGAAGGCCTCAATCTCGGCATCGTCGTCTCCGGCCCCGAGGAAATTCGCCGCACCGTGCGCCAACTGATCAAATACGGCGTCGATTCCATCAAGCTCAACCTGTCAGGCGAGAGCATCACCGGCATGGGCGCCGAGGAAACGCCGATGTCGGAAGAGGAGGTCGCCATGGCGGCTTCCGAGGCGCGCTGCCGCAACAAGGTGCTGTCGGCGCATGCGCGCTCGTCCGGCTCGGTCAAACAGTGCATCCGCCACGGCATCCAGAACATCTACCACGCCTCCTTCGCCGACGAGGAAGCGCTCGATATGCTCGAGGCCGTCAAGGACAAGCATTTCGTCGCCCCCGGCATCGCCTGGCTGATCAACACCGCGCGCCATGCCGAGCAGTGGGGCATCAAGCCCGGCTCGCCGCTTTCGCTCGAATATGAGCGCGAGCTGGAAATGTGCATCGAGACGATGAAGAAGATGCATAGGCGCGGCATCCGCGTCTGCATCGGCGGCGACTACGGCTTTGCATGGACGCCGCAAGGCACCAACGCCAAGGACATCCAGACCTTCGTCGAGATGCTCGGCTTCTCGCCGATGGAGGCCATCCAGGCCGGCACCAAATATGGCGGTCAGATCATGAACATGGGCGACGAACTCGGCATGATCAAGGAAGGTTACCTCGCCGACCTCCTGCTGATCGACGGCGATCCGATTTCCGACGTGCGCATCCTGCAGGACAAGAACCGCATCCTCGCCATCATGAAGGACGGCAAGTTCCACAAGGCGCCGCGCATGAACGAGCAGCGTCGGCGGCTGACTGCATGAGCCTGCTCGAGCAGCCTTCCTCGTCGTCGCTTTCGGCCGGCGGCATGACACGCCGGCAGGCCTGGGGCCTCGTCGGCCTGGTTGCCGCCGCTGTCATGGTGTGGCTGGTCTTCGCCGTCTGGCCGGATTGGCTGAACGCGATCTTGATCTCGAAGAAGGCCTTCGTCAGCGCAATCCTCAATGGCATCACGCTGGCCGGCCTGTATTTCCTCGTCGCCAGCGGCTTCACGCTGATCTTCGGCCTGATGCGCAACGTCAATCTGGCGCATGGCTCGCTCTATCTGCTCGGCGCCTATATCGGCTACGAGGTCACCAACCACACCGGCTACTGGCTGCTCGGTGTCGCCGCCGGCTTCGCCGTGCTGGCGATCATCGGCGTCGTCATGCAGGTTTTCGTGTTCCGCCGCCTCGAAGGCGATGACCTGCGCCAGACCTTGGTCAGCATCGGTATCTCGATCGTCGCCGCCGACCTGATGTTGGCTGTGTGGGCCGGCGGCACCTACCAGATCACCACGCCGGAATGGCTCGACGGCGCCTTGACCCTGCCAATCATCACCGCGGTGCGCTCAAACGGTGTATCGGTCTTCCTTACCTATCCGCTCTATCGCGTGGTCGTGCTGGCGGCGGCGATCGTCATCGGCGTCGGGCTTTGGCTGATGCTGCACCGGACCCGCGTCGGCATGATGATCCGCGCCGGCGTCGACGATCGCGCCATGCTGCAGGCTTCCGGCGTCAACGTGCATGCGGTGTTCGCCGTCGTCTTTGCTGTCGGCGCCGGCCTTGCCGGCTTCGCCGGTGTCGTCGGCGGTTCGGCGCTGTCCGTCGCACCCGGCGAGGATGTCCGCTACCTCCTGGCGTCGCTGGTCGTGGTCATCGTCGGCGGCATGGGCTCGATCACGGGTGCCGCCATCGGCGCGCTGCTGATTGGCCTCGCCGAGCAGATCGGCCTCGTCTATTTCCCGACCTACGGCATCGTGCTGACCTTCGTCATCATGGTGGTCACGCTGGCGGTCCGGCCACAAGGCATCATGGGGAAGGCCCGATGAGCCTTGCTACTACCGCCAACGTGACGCCGCAGCAGAACTGGCTGGAGAGGCTGGGGGCCGGTCACATCATCCTGGCCATCGCGTTGGTCCTCTATCCATTGGTGGCCTCGGATTTCTTCCTGACGCAGATCGGCGGCTATTCCCTGATCTTCGGCATGTTGGGTCTGTCGTTGATGCTGCTCGCCGGCTACGGCGGCATGGTCAGCCTGGCGCAGATCACGGTCGCTGGCATCGCAGCCTATGCCATCGCCATCCTCGGAAACAACAATTCCAACATCCTCGGCTTCGGCTGGCCGTGGTGGCTCGCGGTGCCGTTCGCGGTTCTTGCGGCGGCACTGGCCTCGGCGCTGATCGGCTGGATCTCGGTGCGCACCGAGGGCATCTACACAATCATGATCACGCTGGCGATCGCCACCGCGACCTATTATTTCGCCCAGCAGAACTACGCCATCTTCAACGGGCATTCCGGCTATACGGGCATTCGCGCTCCGGCATTCTGGGGCATCGGCTGGCGTGACGCCCGGCCTTTCTACTACCTTTGCCTTGGTCTGGCGGTGTTGTCCTACGCAGCCGTGCTCTACGGCTCGCGCTCGACCTTCGGCATGACCTTGCAGGCGATCCGCGACAACCCGCGCCGCATGCGTGCGCTCGGATATCACGTCACCGCGCACAAGGTCTTCGCCTGGCTGCTGGCGGGCGTTATCGCCGGACTGGCAGGCGTGCTGCTGGTCTGGTTCAACGGCCGCGTCTCGCCCGGCACCATCGGTGTCGACGCCGCGATCGACGTGCTGATCATTGCCGTCATCGGCGGCCTGCGCCATCCGATCGGGCCATTCCTCGGCGCGGTCGTCGTCGTCCTGATGCAGACTTTCGCCATCGACATCGTCGGCGCCGAGCGTTTCAACACGCTGATCGGCATGGTGTTCCTGGTGATCGTCTTCGTCTCACCGGATGGAATTCTTGGGTTGTGGGGGAGGATCAAGCCACATCTTGCCCAGGAGTCCTTGCGTCCCGGCCAATAGCAACCGGGATGGAATGAACCACTGCAAAACGAAATCAACGGGAGGAAAATCATGAGGATGCATAGACGCACATTGCTGGCCCTGGCGGTGTTCACCGGGCTGACCGCACCGTCGATGGCGCTGGCTGCCGACGACACCATCAAGATCGGCCTGCTTGCGACCTTCGAGGGACCGTTCACGGTGCTCGGCGAGGACGGCGAGCGCGGCGCCATGACCGCGGTTGCCGAGATGAACGGAACGGTCGCCGGCAAGAAGGTCGAGATCGTCAAGGGCTCGTCCGATGCCTCGCCCGACAGCGCCGTTCGCGCCGCGCGCAAGCTGGTCGAACAGGACGGCGTCAAGGTGTTGGTCGGCCCGCTTTCGGGGGACGAAGGCATCGCCGTCAAGGACTACGCCAAGACGCAGCCGAACGTGACCTTCATCAATGGCACCTCGGCCGCGCAGGATACCACGTTGCGCGATCCGGCGGAGAATTTCTTCCGCTTCTCAACTGATGGCGCGCAGTGGATGGCCGGCCTCGGCACCTATGCCTTCAACGACAAGGGCTACAAGAAGGTCGCCACCGTCGCCGAAGACTATTCCTTTCCCTACACGCAGGTGTTCGGCTTCATGGCCGAGTTCTGCAAGGCCGGCGGCCATGTTCCGTCGAAGTCCTGGGTGCCGATCGGCAACAAGGACTTTTCTTCGGTCATCGCTGCCATCCCGGAAGACGTCGATGCGATCTACGTCGCGCTCGGCGGCGCCGACGCCGTCAACTTCCTGACCCAGTACCAGCAGGGTGGCGGCTCCGCACCGCTGATCGGCGGCTCGATCACCGTCGACCAGACGGTGCTGACCTCGAAGGGCAAGCTGCGCGATGTGCTGAAAGGCACGCCGTCGGCCGGGCCGACCGCAGACACCAATGACGCGCCGGCATGGAAGACGTTTGTCGAGGCCTACAAAAAGCAACCGGGGGCCTTTCCCTCGCCGTCACTCTTCGCCCACGGCTACTATGTCGACATGAAGGCGACGCTGCTCGGTCTCGATCAGGTCGGCGGGGATGTCTCCGACGGCGGCAAGAAGCTGCGCGATGCGCTGTCGAAGCTGTCCTTCGACACGCCGACCGGCAAGGTGTCGCTCGACAAGAACCGCAACGCGATTGCCGACATCTTCCTGACTGAGGTCACCGAAGGTGCCGACGGCAATCTCATGAACAAGCTGGTCAAGGTGGTGCCGCAGGTCAACCAGACGCTCGGCATTCCCGAAGACGAGTTCATGAAGCTCGGCGCGGTCAACCGCGACAATCCGAGCTGCCCGTAACAAACGGACTTCGAGTGCAGTCGCCAGTGACCGAAAGCTTCGCAGCAACCCGTCTCCAGAGTTCCGGCGCCTATGCGCTGGAGCTCGATGGCGTGGCGCGGCATTTCGGAGCACTGGTGGCCCTCTCGGGCATCAATATGAGGATCGCGGCCGGGGAACGGCGCGCGGTCCTCGGCTCCAATGGCGCCGGCAAGACGACGCTGTTCAACGCCGTGACCGGCGATTTCCTGCCGACGGCAGGACGCATCCGCTTCTTCGGCGAGGACATCACCGACCTGCCGCCGCATGAACGCATCCGGCGCGGGCTGCGGCGCACCTATCAGATTTCGCAATTGTTCAAGGGCCTGTCGGTCCTCGATTCGATCTTTCTCGCTTGCCGCGGCGTCTCGCGCCGCCGGTTTTCGCTGCTGCGTCCCGCCGCATCAGACGTCAACATGGTGCAGGCGGAATCGATCCTGAACGCCGTGCATCTCGAAGCCTACCGCGACACGCTGGTGGCGACGCTGAGCCACGGCCAGCAACGCCAACTGGAAATCGCACTCGCATTGGCTGGAGCGCCGCGCTTCATCCTGTTCGACGAGCCGGCGGCCGGTCTTTCGCCGACAGAGCGCCGCGACCTCGTCGCCATCCTCAACGCGCTGCCGAAACACATCGGCTACATCATCATCGAGCATGATCTCGATGTCGCGCTGCGTGTTTCGGAATATGTCTCGATGATGCACAATGGCCGCCTGTTCAAGGAAGGCACCCCGCAAGAGATCGAGGCCGATCCCGAGGTCCAGGAAATCTATCTCGGGGGCAAGCATGGCTGAGCGCCCAATTTCTTCCCGCCAAAGTTCTGGCAAGATAGCCAAGGCAATCCTGCGGATAGAAGACCTGCAGGTCTTCTACGGCGAGAGCCATGCGCTGCAGGGCGTTTCGCTGACGCTGGAAAGCGGCGTGCTTTCCGTGGTCGGCCGCAACGGCATGGGCAAGTCGACGCTGTGCAACACCATCGTCGGGCTGAAGCGCGCGCGTTCCGGTTCCATTCGTATCGACGGCCGCGAGATCTCGGCGCTCGAACCGCACGAGATCCATCGCCTCGGCGTTGGCTATGTGCCGCAGGGCCGTCGCGTCTGGCCTAGCCTGACGGTCGACGAGCATCTGCGGCTTGCCGCCGGCAACAGGCGCGATGCCAGTTGGACCGTCGAGCGTGTCTATCAGACCTTTCCGCGCCTGGCCGAGCGCCGCGGCAATGGCGGCTCGCAGTTGTCGGGTGGCGAACAGCAGATGCTGGCGATCTCGCGCGCGCTGCTCAGCGACCCGAAGCTGCTGGTCATGGACGAACCGACCGAAGGCCTGGCGCCGATCATCGTCGAGCAAGTCGAGCAGATGCTGATCAACCTCGCCGCCGAAGGCGAGATGGCGGTGCTTGTCATCGAGCAGAATATCGGCGTGGCGACCGCGGTGTCGAACCAGGTCGCCATCATGGTCAATGGCCGCATCAACCGACTGATGGATGCAAAGGCGCTCGCCGCCGACCGCGAGTTACAGCAGCGTCTCCTTGGCGTCGGCCGCCATGCCGAGGAAGCGCCGATCACGCCGGCGGACGCGGCGCAGGCCAGGGAACAACTGGCGGAGGTCTATCGCGTTGATCGCACTGGCGCCGGCTCGACCGAGCCAATGCCGCAGAACGGCATGTATCGCCCGGTTACCAACTTGCCCAACCGCTGGAACGTGCCGGTCACTGAGATGCGGCAGGCGGCGGTCGACAAGGCAGCACCTCAGGACGATCTGAAGAAGGTTTTCGCCATCCCCTTTGCCGAGCGCATCGGCCGGACCGTGCTTGTCGCCGGCACCTTCGACACCAAGGGCAAGGAACTGCGCTTCGTCGCCGACCGGCTGAAGTCGCTGGGCATTCCGGTGCGCACCGTTGATCTCTCGACATCGGGAAAACCGACCAGCGCCGATGTGCCCGCCATGCAGGTGGCCGGCATGCACGCGCGCGGTTCGTCCGCCGTCTTCACCAATGATCGCGGCGGCTCGGTCAGTGCCATGGCGGAAGCCTTCGCGCGCTGGATCGAGCGCGAGCCGCGTATCGGCGGCGTCATCTCGGCCGGTGGCTCCGGCGGCACCACGCTGGCAACGGCGGGCATGCGTGTGCTGCCTGTCGGCATACCCAAGCTGATGGTGTCGACGGTGGCGGCCGGCGATGTCGCCAAATATGTCGGCGGCGCCGACATCATGATGTTCCATTCGGTCGCCGATGTGCAGGGGCTGAACTCGATCACCGAACAGGTGCTATCCAACGCCGCGCACGCCATGGCCGGCATGGTCGCGCAACTGCCCAATGCCGAGGCGTGGGAAGCAAGACGCAAGCTGGCGCGGCCGGCTCTCGGCATCACCATGTTCGGCGTCACCACACCGGCGGTGCAGGCGGTGACCAGACGTCTTGAAGCCGACTATGACTGCCTCGTCTTCCATGCCACGGGCATCGGCGGACGGGCCATGGAAAATCTCGGCGACTCTCGCCTGCTGTCGGCCTTCCTCGACCTGACCACCACGGAAGTGGCCGACATGATCGTCGGCGGCATCTTCCCGGCGACCGAGGATCGTTTCGGCGCGGCGATCCGCACCGGGCTGCCTTATGTGGGCTCGACCGGCGCGCTGGACATGGTCAATTTCGGCCCGCGCGACAGCGTGCCGGAGAAATTCCGCAGCCGCAAATTCGTCATCCACAATCCGAACGTCACCCTGATGCGCACCACGCGCGACGAGAACCGCGCCTTTGGCGAATGGATCGGCGCGCGGCTCAACGCCATGAATGGCCCGGTGCGGTTCCTGCTGCCCGAAGGCGGAGTGTCAATGCTCGATGCGCCCGGTCAAGCCTTTCACGATCCTGAAGCTGACAACGTCCTGTTCGAGGCGATCGAGAAAACCGTTCGCCAGACTCCGTTGCGCCATGTCGAGCGGGTGCGGGCGCACATCAACGATACGCCTTTCGTCGATGCGGTAATCAATGCGTTCCACGCGATCACGCCGAAACTGCAGAGGCGGGCATGAAGAATTGGACTTCGCCACCGTGCGGGTGGATGTTTGAAAATACTGCCGGTCGCCCCGTGCCGACCGGATTGTCTTGGGGAGGATAGATCATGGACGCGCAAACCTTTGGCGCATTCCTGTTGTGGCTGATCATTGCCGCGGTCGTCGTGGTGATCGCCGTCTATATCTTGCGCTGGCTCTATCGCCGCTCGACCAAGGAGACGGCGTTTGTCCGCACCGGCTTCATGGGGGAGAAGGTGGTGGTGAATGGCGGCGCCTTCGTCATTCCGGTGCTGCACGAGATCACCCCGGTCAATATGAATGTGTTGCGCATCGAAGTGCGCCGCGAGGACGGTTTTGCGCTGATCACCAAAAACCGCATGCGCGTCGATCTGATCGCCGAGTTCTTCGTCCGCGTCGGCGCCAGCCGCGAGCTGGTCGCCGCTGCCGCGCAGACGCTGGGCCGCCGCACGCTGCAGCCCGACAGTTTGCGCGAACTGCTGGAAGGCAAGTTTGCCGGCGCCCTGCGCACGGTCGCGGCCCAGATGACGCTGGAAGAGATGCACGAACTGCGCGGCGACTACGCCGCCAAAGTGCGCAGCCTTGCTTCGGAATCGCTCGCCGCCAACGGGCTCGAGTTGGAAAGCGTCGCCATCGTCGATCTTGACCAGACCAGCCTCGAATATTTCGACCCGTCCAACGCCTTCGACGCGGAGGGCCTGACGCAACTGACGGAATCGATCGAGACCCGGCGCCGGATGCGCAACGAGATCGAGCAGCGCACGCTGGTCGATATCCGTAACCAGAACCTCGACACCCAGCGCAAGGTGCTGGAGATCGACCGCGACAGCGAATATGCCCGCCTCGAACAGGAACGCGAGGTCGAGATCCGCCGTGCCGCGCAACGTTCGGAGCTCGCCATAGAGCGCGCGCTGCGCGACCAGGAATCCGAACAGGCACAGCTTTCGTCGCGCGAAGCCGTAGAGAAGTCGCGCCTCAACCAGGAGCGCAACATCACCGAGGAGCGCATCAAGAGCGAGGAAGATACGCAGCGTCGCGAGATCGCGCGGCGCCGTTCGCTCGACGAGACCGAGATGAAGATGCGTGAAATGACCGAGCGCGAGCAGATTGCGCTTGAACTGTCGCTGGAAAAGGCTCGCATCGAGCGGGAGGGCACGCAGAGCCAGCTCGAGATCGAGCGCAGGAAACTGCTCGAGGTCGCTGAACTGGAGCGCCAGATCGCTCTGGCTGAAAAGGCGCTGGAAGTGACGAAGGCAGAGGCGGAAAAGCGCCGCGCCGAGATCGTCGAGAACCAGGCAACCGAGACGGCGCGGATCGCGCAGGATCGCGCCATCGACGAGGTCAGGATCGCAAGGGAGCGTCACCTCGAAGCGCTGCAGATCGCCAAGCGTCAGGCTTTCGAGGAAGCCGAGATCTCGGCCGGCGAGGAGGTCGAACGCGCCCGTATCACCACCGAGCGCGGCATCGAGGAGGCCCGGCTGATCAAGGATCGCGATATCAGGCAGCTTGGCGTCGACCGAGACCAGAAGATCGAGATCGCCGAAATCCAGAAGGCAATCGACATCGCCAAGAAGACGCAAGAGCGTTCCTCGGCGATCGCGGCCTCGGAGGCGGTTCGCGCCAAGGCTATCCAGGCCGAAGAACAGGCCTTCACTGCCCGCGAGCGTGAGATTGCCGAACGCCGCAAGCTGACCGACCTGATCGGCGCGCAGCGCGAGGCTGAGCGTGACGCCTTGCGCATCGTCTCAGCCGCCGATGCCGAGATGAAGGCGGCGAAGAGCCTCGCAGAAGCACAGAAGATCGCCGCTGTCGCCTCGGCGGAATCGGAGAAGATCCACGCCCTTGCCGCCGCCCAGCGCTACGAAGTCGACGCCGCCGGCCATCGCCAGCTCAACGAGGCCGAGAACCTGCTCTCGAACGAGGCGCGGGCAGGGCGCTTGCGCGGCAAATTGCTCGACCACATGGAAGGCATCATCCGCGAAAGCGTCAAGCCGATGGAGAAGATCGAGGGCATCAAGATCCTGCATGTCGACGGCATCAATGGTGGCAACGGCGGCAACCGCAATGTCACCGACGAAGTCATTGACTCGGCGCTGCGCTACCGGGTGCAGGCGCCGATGATCGACAATCTGATGAAGGAGATCGGCATTGAGGGCGGCTCGCTCGGCCGCATGACCGATGTGCTGCGCGATGCCAAGGACATTTCGAGCCTGACCCGCGACAAGAAGGGCAAGGGAAAGGCCGCCAAGGACGACGATGACGACCGCGATCATTGAGGTGAGGCCGGTATTTCGTCGCGCTTGGTTGGGCCGTGCGAGACGATGTCTTGCGCCTGATCGCGATGCTGCGTCGGTTCGCGATGGTTGCCAAGTGGTTCCCCCACTCCGTCGCTGCTTCGCAGCGCCACCTCTCCCCCCTCCGGAGGGAGAGGAAGGGAGCCCGCCGTGGATGGTTCGCACCCTTCCTCTCCCCCGTCGATCGGGGGAGCTCGACGGAGTGGGGGTCGATCTGGCGCGGCGCGAGACAATGCATACGCGGACTGCCATGCCCATAGCCGGCCCGCAAGCATGACCAAGGTCTATGTATCCTCGGTCATTCCCGCTCCAGCGGCGGAAGTCTGGAAGCTGGTCCGCAACTTCAATGGCTTGCCGGCTTGGGCGCCTTTCGTTGCCGAAAGCCGCATCGAGCAGAACGCGCAGGCCGATCAGATCGGTTGCATCAGAAGTTTCACGCTGAAGGACGGCGGGCGGATTCGTGAAAGGCTGCTGGCCCTGTCGGACTACGATCTGTCCTGCAGCTACGCGATCCTCGAAAGCCCGATGGCGGTGGAGAACTATGTCGCCACCCTGTCATTGACGCCTATCACCGACGGCAACCTGACGCTTGCCGAATGGCAGGCGGAATTCGACTGTGCGCCGGATCGCGAAGCAGCCCTGATGCACCAGATCGGCACCGGCGTGTTCCAGATCGCCTTGACCGCACTGAAAAACCGGTTCGGGCGCTGACGCGGCGCGATGGTCCAGGTTCGCCAGAGCACGATCATCGATGCACCGATCGACGAGGTCTGGGAAATCCTGCGCGACTTCAACGGCCACGAACGTTGGCACCCGGCAATTTCCTTCAGCGAGATCGAGGGTGGTGAGCCGGTCGACGCGGTCGGCTCGGTCCGCCACTTCAGGCTGAACGACGGCGGCGAGTTGCGTGAACAATTGCTGGCGCTGTCCGACAAGGACCGGCGGCTCAGCTATTGCCTGCTCGAAGCGCCGCTTCCCTTGATGGGCTATGTCGCCTCGGTGCGGCTGAAACCGGTGACCGACGATAACGCGACCTTCTGGGAATGGCGTTCGGAGTTCAATCCGCCGGCGCATCGGCGCGACGAACTGGTCAAGCTGGTCGCCGAAGGCATCTATCAGGCCGGCTTCGCGGCCGTGCGCGATCTTCTACGAGGCCGAAGCGGGGGCTCGCCGATCGATGTGAGGCCTTCCCGGGCGGTTGCCGCTCCTGCCCCATCGGCAAGCGTGCCGCGAGTCGTGCCAACTATCACTCCGGGTCAGGCCGCGACAACCAGGGCGATCGTTGTCGAGCGCTATGGCGGACCGGAAGAGCTGCAGCTCAGGGAAATCGGACTGCCGCAGCCGGCGCCGAACGAAGTGCAGATCCGCCATACGGTGATCGGCGTCAATTTCATCGATGTCTATTGCCGCACCGGCTATTTCGACCTTCTGCAGCCGCCTGGCGTGCCGGGCATGGAGGCGGCCGGCGTCATCGAGGCGGTTGGGTCCGCGGCGTCGGGCTTCTCTGTCGGCGACCGTGTCGCCTATGCGTGTCCGCCGGTCGGCGCCTATTGCGAGCGGCGCAACATGGTGCCTGATCTTTTGGTCCATCTTCCTGATGATATCTCCGATGACATTGCCGCCGCTGGGCTGCTCAAAGGCATCGCCGCGAGTTTTCTGCTGCACGAAGTTCATGTTGTCCGTCCTGGCGAGGTCGTCCTGATCCATGCCGCCGCTGGCGGCGTCGGCCAATTGTTGGTGCAGTGGGCCCGCCATCTCGGAGCGACGGTCATTGCGACGGTGTCGAGCGACGATAAGGCGCGGATCGTCGAACGGCTCGGCGCTGATCACGTCATCGTCTATTCGCGAGAGAATTTCGCCGAGGCCGTCATGCGATTGACTGGCGGCGCCGGCGCGGATGTCGCCTATGACGCTGTCGGCAACGATACCTTCGGTGGGTCGCTGGCGGCGCTCGGAGTACGAGGCCATCTCGTCAGTTTCGGCCAGGCTTCCGGCCCAGTCGGCAATTGGGATATCGGTCGGCTCTCTTCGAAGTCCGTCACGATTTCCCGGCCGAACTACGCCCACTATACCGACACACCGCAGAAGCTTGCTCCGCAATTGAACCGGTTCTTTGCCGCGCTGCGACAGGGGACTATCAAGGTCGAGCCTCCGAGGCACTACGATCTGGCAGCGGCGTCGGAGGCCCATCGCGATCTGGAGTCGCGACGAACGACCGGCGCGCTGGTGCTAAAAGTGTGAGACGAGTTGCCACAGTCGAAGCCGCCTGGGGGCGTCAGACGAAGCTTTCGGTCGCTATGGTCACTATCCATTTCGAGACCTTTGGGAATGGCCGCTGTCGGCGTACCCTCGACCTGCCGCTTGCGCTCGCAAGGTCCGCCCCCACGTTCCTTGACATCGGGTATTTATCCGAAATTATGTAGGAAAGAAGGATCGCAAAGCATGACGGGAATCGCGCTGTCGGGCGTATCAAAGCACTTTGGCGCAGTCGAAGTGATCCGCGACGTGAGCCTGGACATTAAGCCAGGAGAGCTGGTCGTGTTTCTCGGCCCGTCCGGTTCTGGCAAGACGACGCTGCTCCGGATGATCGCCGGCCTCGAAAGCATTGACGAGGGCACGCTGACGATCGACGGGGTGCGCTCGGAGAACCTTGCGCCGGGCAGGCGCAACGTTGCGATGGTCTTCCAGAACTATGCGCTTTACCCACATATGACAGTCGCGGAGAACATGGCCTTTGGGCTGAGGAACATTCGGGTCGCGCCGGATGTTATACGCCAACGGATCGCTGAGGCTGCGCGCATCTTGGAGATCGAAGCGCTGCTCCACCGGCGGCCGTCGCAGCTCTCCGGCGGGCAGCGCCAGCGCGTGGCTATCGGGCGTGCGATCGTCAAGGAGCCCAAGGCATTCCTGTTCGACGAGCCACTCTCCAATCTGGACGCGGCGCTTCGAGCCCGTACACGCGTCGAGCTTGCCGAGCTGCATCAGCGTTTGAAGTCGACGATGATCTACGTCACCCACGACCAGGTGGAAGCGATGACCCTCGCCGACCGTATTGTGATCCTCAATGATTGCCGGATAGAGCAGATGGGAAGACCCGACGAGGTCTATGCACGTCCGGCATCGCGATTCGTCGCGACCTTCGTCGGATCTCCGGCGATGAACATTCTGCCTGTTACGGTTTCGGGCTCAGGCGACAGGCTCAATGCGCGCTTGACGGATGGATCGCTCGTCGGGCTTCCTGGCGCGCCGGCCAACATGGATTGGCGCGAACTGGGAGTGCGGCCGGAATCGCTGATTGTCGTCTCCGAGGGCAATGAAGCATCCGCCACGGCCACCGTTGTCGAGCGCCTTGGTGAGCGAACGCTCGTCTATGCGCGGCTCGCCGATGGGACGCAGGTTACGGCACAAGATCGCGGGCTTTCGAACGTCAAACCGGGCGATGCCGTTCGGCTGAAGTTCGACACCGCCGCCCTGCATCTCTTCGCCGCGGACGGATCGACCTGGCACGCGCGCTGACGGGGCCTGAATCCGCCGAGCGGGGTCCTGCCCTCTGGCATCGCGGTTCGCTCGCGGGCCGAGGCTAGCCCTTGATACCTGCCGAGAGCGTTATCGCTTCGGTCACTCGTCGTTGGAAAAAGAGGTAGGCTAGCGCCACCGGAAGGCCGGCCAGTACAGCTGCCGACAGCTGGCGCGCGTAGTAGACACCGAAGGCGTCATTGACCTGCGTGATGCCGACGGTGATCGTCATCATCTCGGTGCGGGTCACCGAGAGGAACGGCCACAAAAACGCGTTCCACGTCCAGATGAAGCAGACGATCGACAGCGCCGTCGTCACCCCCCAGTTCATCGGCATGTAGATCTTGAAGAGGATCCCGAATTCAGATGCATTGTCCATGACCGCGGCCTCGCGGAAGTCCTTCGGGACCTGATCGAAGAACTGCTTGTACACGATGATGATGACGGGGTGGATAAGCTGCGGCAACATGATTCCAGCCCAGCTGTTGAGCAGGCCAAGGTTGGCCACCAGCACGAAATGATTGATGATCAGCGCCGAAGTTGGCACCATGAAGGAGGCGAGTATCAGCCACCATAGCGCGATCCGCCCCGGGAACCGCAACTGCGAAATCGCGTAGCCGCACAGCATCGAGATGAAGATGGTGATGACCGTTACGCCGACCGCGACCGCCACCGAATTGACGTACCAGGTGCCGATCTGTGTGGTGGTCAGGGCGTCAATGTAGTTCTCCAGCGTCGGCGTCTCGGGCCAGAGTTCGATGTATGGCTGGACGACTTCGTCGTCCGGTTTGAGCGATGAGATCACACCCCAATAGAGCGGGAACGCCCATAGGATGGCCCAGACGAGCGTCAGTGCCGTGATGATCCCGCCCCAAAAGTTCCAGCGCTGCGCAGCCATGGCGTTCATCGGCGCCGCCTTTCGGCGAACCGGAGCAGTTGGAATTGCAGGACCGAGACGACGACCACAAGCACGAAGAGGGTGACGGCGACAGCCGCCGCCCTACCTCCCTGGTTCTGCTGGAAAGCCTTCTGGAAGACGTAGTAGACGAGCACCATATTGTCGTTCGGCCGGCCGCCGATCGAGAACAGATAGACCTGATCGAAGATCTTGAGCTGCAGGATGAGTTGGATGGTTAATACCAGCGAAGTGACCGGCCATAGCAGTGGCCAGGTGATACGCCGGAACGTGGTCCATCGGGTCGAGTTGTCGAGCGCCGCGGCTTCATAGATCTCGGCGGGTATGGACCGCAGTCCGGCGAGGAAGAGGAGGATCGAGAAACCCGCGGTCCACCAGATCGTCACCCCGGCCACCGCCGGCAAGAACCAGACGCGCGACTTAAAGACCGGTACGCGCGGGATTCCCAGCCAGTCCAGCACATGCATCGCGATCCCGAACTGGAAATTCAGCGTCCAGTCCCAGATCAGATAGACCACGGACACCGGCAGGATGTACGGCAGGAAGAACAACGCCAGCACGATCGCCTGGAACCGGCCCTTGAGGCGTGACACGCCAAGCGCGATCAACAGGGCGATGAGTGTCCCGGGGACGACCGTCATCAGCACGAAGTAAGCGGTGTTCCAGACCGCGCGCCGGAACATCGGGTCGTTGTCGAGCCGCAGGTAGTTGTCGAGGCCAACCCACCGACCCTCGCCGATCAGCGGCGCATCGGTGAAAGAGATGCGGAACATCTGAACCGTCGGATAGACGAACGCCAGCAAGTAGATCGCCAGGAAGGGAGCGACCAGCACCAGTGCGACAAGACGTTCAGTGCGGGAGTTGCGAAGCATGGCTCTTCCTCAAATATGGTTGGGACCGTCCCGGGCAGGGCGGTCCCAGCCTTTGAGCCCTACATGCTGTTCAGCTCTTCCTTGATGGATTTCACCGCCTCGCCCGGGTCCATCTCTCCGTTGAGGGTCGGCACGAAATAATTCGACATGATGTCGAAGATCGGCCCGGCGACACCAGCCTTGGGCGACTTCGGATCGAAGATCATGTTGGCCGTCAGGGTCGAGTAGGTCGCATTGGGCTCCATTGCCTTGTATTCCGCCGTCTCGGTGACTGGCTTGTAGGCAGGGATGTGGCCTGCCGTGGCCCAGAAAAGCGAGTGCTTGTCCATCCATGAGATCACCTCGAGAACGGTGGCACGCTTTTCCGGGGTGATCTCCTTGCCCTTGTTCTTCGGGATCGCGAACGAGTGGCTGTCCGCATAGGTGCATGGCTTGTCGAAGATCACCGGGATCTCGACGGCGCCCCAGTCGAACAGCTTGCCTTGCTTGGCGAGGTCCGTCATCGTGGGAACTTCCCAGACGCCGTTGATCATCATTGCTGCCTTGCCCGAGGTGAATAGGGCGACGGTTGCGGGATAGTCCGTATAGGTCGACTGCAGCCCGGCTTTCGTCCACCCTTGCAGAACCGCCAACGCTTTCGCCAGCTTTTCAGCATTGTCGCCGGCGAGGAACTCGTTGCCCGTCAGAAGCTCGCCGCCTTGCTGGCACACCAGCGAGTAAATGGTGCGGTACATGAAGTTGCCGTCGGCGGTCACGCTGCCCAGCGGGAACTCGATGCCGGCATCCTTCAACTTCTGCAGTGTCGCGGTGAATTCCTCCCTGTTACCCATGCCCACGGGACGGCCGTCGTCGCCGAGCACGCCTGCCTTCTTCAGAAGGACGCGGTTGTAGTACAGGACGATTGGATGGGTATCGAGCGGCACTGCGTATTGCTTGCCGTCGACAGTCACGGCGCCCATCGTCGTCTGGGCGAAGTCCGAGGCCGAGAGGCCCATCTTGCTCATGTCGTCGGCGGTGATTTCTTGGAGAATATCCTGGCTCACCGCCAAGGGGATGCGGCTGGCATGATAGGTCATGACGTCTGGCGCCTCTCCGACCGCGGCCGAGGTCTGCACCTTCGCGTAGAAGGGCGTGCCCCACTCCAGCGTCGTGGCGTCGATCTTGATCTTGCCGGCGTGGGCGGTGTTGAAGTCGGTGATCATCTGCTTCATGCGCACACCGTCACCGCCGCCGAGGAAATCCCACCATATGACGGTTTCTTCGGCCTGGGCCGCGACGGCCCAAAATCCTCCGGCCGCAACCACCGCTATGGCCATCATCCTGCGAAAGTTCATCTCAGCTTCCTCCCGAGTACGGCGATTAGATCCGCCTTGAACGTTTCAATGCTACACCAAACCAAACCGCCTGCAACGGATTTCAGGGTATATATCTGATGGTCGGATATTAACTCAGAGCGTCACACGCACCATCGAGTAAGAGTGCGGCGGCAAGTTCAGCGTCATTCCCTTGCTGCTGAGCGCTGCCCCGTTGCCTTTGACCGGTGATACGTTGTCCGGCGCGTCCTTCGTGTTGCAGGCCTCGAGATCGTCATGACGGATGATCGTATGCTCGATAGACTTGGCTGCGAACCGCTCGAGGGCGACGTCTGCCTCTATCGTCTCGGATCCATGCCGGTTGATCGCGAAGAAGGTCAGCGTGCCGGCTTTCGAATCATGTACGCCTGCAATGTCGAGCCATGGCACCTTGTCGGCCGCGGCCGCGTCATAGGTAGGCACCTCGACCGCGAGCTGCAGCGCGGTGCCGCGGCCATGCTTGGAGGCCAGCATAAAAGGCCAGTAGATCGTCTGCCGCCAGGCGCCGCCGCCGGGATCGGTCATGATCGGCGCGATAACGTTCACCAGCTGCGCAATGCAGGCGATGCGAACAATATCCGACCGGCGTATGAAGGTGTTGATGATGCAACCGACCTGCAGCACGTCCTCGAAATTGTAGATGTCTTCCAAAAGCCTGGGCGCTTCCGGCCAGTCCCAGCCGCGCATGCGCTCGGCGTCCCGCTTGCGCTGATGGTACCAGACGTTCCACTCGTCGAAGGAGATCTTCACGTCCCGTTTCGAGCGGGTCTTGGCCTTCACGTAGTCGATGATGCCCGCGACCGTGCCAATGTAGCGGTCGAGCTTGGCCGGAAGAGCGAGATATTCGGCCGTATTCTTCTCGTAGTTCTCGAAATACATGTGGAGAGAGATGTAGTCGACCTGCTCGTAGGTCGCTTCCAACACGGTCGCTTCCCACTGCGGATAGGTCGGCATATTGGAGTGCGAGGAACCGCAGACGACCAGTTCCACCGTTGGGTCGAGGCCGCGCAGCGCCTTGGCGGTCTCGTTGGCGAGATGGCCGTATTCGCTCGCCGACTTGTGGCCGACCTGCCAGGGACCGTCCATTTCATTGCCGAGACACCAGAGGCGGCAGTTCCAGGGTTGCGTGCGTCCGTTCTTGGCCCTGAGGTCGGACCAGTAGCTGCCGCTCGGGTGGTTGACGTATTCAACGAAGGCCCGCGCCTCGTCGAGGCCGCGGGAGCCGAGATTGACCGCAAGCATCATCTCGGTGCCGGCCTTTTCAGCCCAGTCGGCGAATTCGTGGATTCCAACCAGGTTCGGCTCCGTGGTGCGCCACGCAAGATCGAGCCGCCGCGGGCGATTCTCCTTTGGGCCTATGCCGTCTTCCCAATTGTAGGCGGACACGAAGTTGCCACCTGGGTAACGGCAGATCGGAGTGTCGAGCGCACGCACCAGCTCGATCACATCCTTGCGCATCCCCTCTGCGTCCGCTTGCGGATGTCCGGGCTCGTAGATGCCCGTATAGACCGCTCGGCCAAGATGCTCGAGAAACGAGCCGTAAAGACGTTTGTCGATATCCGCGACGGTATAGGCCGCGTTCGCGGTGACTCTGGCCTTCATGATCCCTCCCACTGCGGACTATCAATCCGACTTTCCGGTCTATATCCGGGTTGCGGGTCAATTAAGGGCGGAGGTCGTTCGCCCGTCAAGGGCCTAGTATGCTCTCAAGCCTTCAGCAGGCGCAGAACGATGTCGTTGCTGTAATTGCCGAAGCCGCTGCCGAAGATGTTTATGCCGCCGGGGTGACGCGCATCTTCCTTCACGCCGATTCGTATCCGGATCGAGCGGTGCCGCTCGAGCTCCAGATCAGCCAGCGAGCATTTGGAAACCTTGTCATTGTTGCGATAGGTGCCGTTATTCGTGACGCGCCAGTGTGCGAGATCGCCATACTGCGATCCGGCCAACTTCCACCAGCCGGGCGTATGCTTGCCGCGCTTGTCGCCATAGTCGGCCGGCGCCGTCCAGGTATCTATCTCGTGTCCGTTGATCGCGATCGTGATGTCCGATGGCCAATCCTTCGATGTGCCCGGCACCTCGGACGAAAGCTCCATCGCCAGCTCCAACCCGCCGACTTTGGCATTGGCAAGCGTCGCATTGTTGGGAAACTGGTATTCGACGAAGCCGCGTGTGAACCACAGCAGCCCGGCCCGCATGCGGTCAGGATCGAGGAAAGTGTCTGGCACATCGAGAAGTCCGATGACGCCGTCCTTTGAACACAGGCCGCAGGGGGCGGAAACTTCGCATCTTGTGTAGAGTCCAAGCGGCATCGCCACTTCTATGACGCCGAGATCCTGCGCCGGGGTGCGGTCCTTGAAGACGACAACCAACTCGGAGAAAGTCGAATAGCAGACCTTCTGGCTTCCCTTGCGCGCCTTCTGTGATTTCGTCTCGATCAAACCGACATCGGCAAGAACCTGGATGTTTGCGGAAATTGTCGATTGCGGAAGACCCAGTTCTTCGGCCACTTGATTGACGTTTTTCGGCCCCTTGCGGTGCAGCAGATCGAGAATCCGGACCCGGACCTCGCTCGCGAGGCTCTTCAACAAGTCGAGCCGCTCAAGCGGATCGACAACCATGATTTCATTCGACATATGGCCCGCACTCGTCACACGGGTTATGTATCAGCAGATCAGATACAAATAAAGCCGGTGGCGTTATAAATTGAACCGCCTAGCCAGCCAGATATGATCCTCGGCTTGTTTGATGCCGACGGTCTGGCTCGTCGATGAAGTCATCGAACCTGGTTGCTGAAGAAAGTTGGCGCCTGCGGGTTTGGTGGTCTCCTTCTTCAAGGTGAGATGCATGCGCTCATGGCGCCCGTTCTGCTGCGGGCAGCCCGGCTTGATGCGTTCGATGTCAATCCCAGCCGCAGCCACCAGACCGACAGCTTGCTGAGGTTGAACAGCGCGTTGGGGCTGGCGAACGGAACGCCATTGTCGGTCTTGATCGCGGCAGGCAGGCTGGCTGGCGAAAGCGATCGGCGACAAGGTGCGGGTGGAGGAAGTCATGCCAAAGCCGAAGCACCAGGGATTAGTGGCACCTACCGGGCCGGCCATTTGGTTGTCCGCAATGTCGCGTGTTGTGACGTCTTAGAAACGATCGTTCACCGCCGTGAACCGGGCATGTACGAACAGGGGGGATGGGTTGCGTTCCAGCCGTACGAGCGTGGGAGGCTTTATGTGAGTCCTCTGGCCTTCCGCGAAGGCTAAGGCAAAAGATTCCAGCGCGAACGAGTAAGTGCGCTCTTCATCATGTTCGATAACGCGCACCAACCACTCGCCGTCGGCTTCAAGGACTTCAACTCGGGTTACCAAGAGCCCGCCGTAGCCGGTCAGATATCCGCGAACATTGCGCTGTGGACCACCCACCATTTTCCTCCCATTTAGCGAAAATATGCAACTATGCTAATGAAGATACCTGCGTGGCTGCCATAAACTATGAGATAGCTCACACAGCTATCCCATGGACGTTGATGCATGCCCACAACGCCGGGTAGGTGGCGCGCATTCAGTGCGGCTAAGATGCGGATCGAAGAGGTCACGCCGAAGTGAAGCGCTGACGGAGCGGATTTTACCGGGGCGGCCCAGCGACTTAAGGTCGTAGTGGGGACTAACAGCGGCGGCCGCTGGGCCTGACCAGTATGGCTCGAGGAAGCGCTGTGCTGGCTGACCGGAAGCATGCGCTCACTCCAATGTAAGAGCCAGAGCGCATCCGCAGGAAGGGCCACCGCCGAAAGTTGTACCCACAGCGACAATGGGAGGTAGACGCGAACCTTCCCAACGCGGCGCGGCGTGCGGATGAGCAGCGCACTACCGGTGTCCACCAGATCGATCCGCGCATCTCTGGCCGACATTCCGTTTAAGCCGAGGCAGACGCCAGGGCATCGACCGTCGCCTCCGGTCCGGCGGGCCAGCAGCATGTGACTCGCAGACCTTCGCGGGAAGATGGCCGGCGCCCGTTGGGTGGGGGGCGTTGGGGAAAGGCGCCGGCCTTTGGCGGGTTGGGGTCCGCCATCAACATTAATAGCAGAGTCAGAGACGGGTTCGTATAGCGTTTTCGCGGTAGCCTAACCGTCATCTGCTTGCGCCATTCCCACGGCCTGTCGAACGATCCGGCCCACGTACCGCGCTTTGCTGCCTTGGCCTCATTTCTGAGTCCGAGAGCAAACCCGTCGCTATATTTCGATTTCGGGAAGTCAAGCGCATAGTCATGCCTGACCATCCATTCTCCAACATCGACGTCCCCGGCATTGCCAAGCCGAAGCAGAAATCTCAAACAACCCGGTATTGTGTTGCTTGCCGGCAACCATCGGCTCATCTGCCCCTGTCGGTGCCGATTGCATCGTATTAATTCGTGACTCATCCATTTCGGAACCTTTCCCGCGCACGGCGCGTTTCGGCGCCTGTATTCGCAAAGCCTCATACAAAAAGCGGATCGGTGGGAGGCAAACACGGGTGGGGAGGAGTGTTGCAATGTCGAACCGAGAAATAGGAATATCCTCCGCCCTGGATCGGCGCATCGCCGATCTCAAGGCCAGGATGCAGGACGCCCGGATCACGGAATTCGAAATGAAGACCTTTCAGAAAGTGGCTTCCATCATGGGAGGCGGCGAAGGCTCCCTCCGCCTTGATGCCGACGACCTGATCGCGGCCTCCTTTGTCATCGACGCGCTGGGTGAACCAACGCTAAACTGACGGCGGGCGGTCTGGCTTCGAGCACCGCTTGCTCTGCCAGCTGCTTGGTCCAAGCCTTCAAGCCGGGAACCAGGATGGCCGCTTTTTCGGCGGCCGTCCTGCGGCGTCCGTACGCAAGCATCTGTCGCGGGCGGCGGTGCCTGCGCTCCGCGCTATGCCGATATCGAATTGGAGGGAAAGTCTTATCAATTTGTTTGCGTTGGTGCGTCATAGTAGCGGCGGCTAACGGAATTGAACGCGATGAAGCTCGATCTGTCACCGACGAGCTGGGGCAGGGTGATCGCTGTCACCATAGTCGGTACGGCATTCTTCATTGCCGTGGCGTTCTTCGTCGATTCCTTCAACTTCCCCTATCTCTCGCCCGAAGCAGTGTGGCGGGCGCAGATGACCGACCTGATGCTGCCTTTGGTGCTGGGCGGCTCGTTTCTGTTTTTCCTCATGTGGAAGATCAGGCAGCTGGCCATCGCCCAGCGCGACCTCAGCGTCATAGCCGCGACCGACAGCCTGACCGCGGTGCTGAACCGTGGTGCCTTCTCGATGCTGGTCGAGGCCTATCTCGAGCAGACCCGCAAGCAGGAGCAGACCCGTTCGGGGGCGCTGCTGATCATCGACGCCGACCACTTCAAGTCGATCAATGACCGCCTGGGCCATGACTGCGGCGACCAGGCGCTCAAGCTGATCGCGCAGGCGATCAAAGGGCAACTGCGTGGCGGCGATCTTGTCGGCCGCATCGGCGGCGAAGAATTCGGCGTGTTTCTTCCCGGCGTGGATCCGTCGCAATCCTGGGTGGTTGCCGAAAGCATCCGCCGGCGTATCAGGGAGATGGACTTTTCGCCCGGTGGCAGGCCTTGCCCGCTTTCCGTCAGCATCGGCGGCACGAGCTTTACCGGCCCGATCACCTATGAGGAGATCTTCTCCGCCGCCGACAGACGGCTTTACACGGCCAAGTCGAACGGACGCGATCAAGTCAGCTTCGATCCGGCGGGCGTCTCGCCGCCTCTGCCCAGCGTCGCCACCGTGCATTGACGGCAGTCTGATCAAGGGCGGCCATGGCAACCTTGAACCGTCGCTGCCTGCCTTGGATAATCGGACAGCACGCCGATCTGTGCAGGCTGTCGCGCTGACGGTGCTTTCGCTTTGCCGACATCACGCTAAGGAGATAGTCTTCTCCCGCCTGAGACGGCAGATGTCGAAAATCTGCCGACCTATGCGCCTCGTTTCGACTACGATCTTTTCGGTCGGGCTCCTCTTTGGAGCAGAATTTGCCCTAGGTTTCATCAGCCGCTCCTCGTTAAGAAGGCTGTTCAACCGGAACGCCTTCTCGCACACAAGATCATTTTGCACGCACAGCGCTGGCAAGAGCTGGTATATGGTTTTGCTTGACGACGACGGAAGCGACGGATCGAAGACAACGTGATCTGCGGGCGCATCGAGACTTCGACTGATCAGATCGCGCGCTGCTTGCTTCGAAAGGATATAGCCGGCCGTTCCGATGTGGAGCCCATATAGTCTAGCTACCGAAAACGCACGGCCCACGGAAGTGCGCTTCATCGCGATGACCGTTTTCTTTAGGTATGTTTCCAGCTTGACGATATCTGCGTCGGCCGGAATCCATCCATAGTGGGAAAGCATCGGGCCAGCCGCTTCGGAGAACAGGATGTCATCTTCGAAGATCGCACCAAAGGCATCATCGCCATTCGCGATGATTTTCCAGCAAACCTTGTGGCTCATGAGGCAGGCCACTTCCGTGGGGGTTAGACCGGACGAAGTCTTGGCAAATTCCGAGCGGTGCAACGCGTCTATGGCAGGAACCCGGTCGAACAAAACGCCAATCCTAGCGAATTCAGCCGTGACGTGGGCAAGTCGATCGGGAGACCGATCAAGGTTGATGACCATACATTTCATTGATGCCCCCAAAGGCTATGCAGATCAACAATCGAAGTCTGTCGCAAAATATCGACCACTTTCTTTATAACTATATTGGCAATTCCGACTTCCCCGCCCGCTCAGGGAAGAATTTTTGCTGTAGGTAGTGTCACCCATACTGAGCCTATAGCGTTGCCGATTTCCCATGGCAAGTGGAGCCATGTCTACCCTTCCCGATCACTGATGCACGGCTCCGCAAATTTGAGGCAGAGCTTGCCTTTCGGCGAGCGTGATCGACGGGGAAGCGAGACAGAACGCGCAGGAAAGCGGCTTGTGCTGCCGGTGATGTATTTGAGCAACAGATTGATTACTTGGCAATCATCAAATGCTCCCTAGTTGACTCGATTCGCGCAATAGACGACCAACAGTTCTTGGGCGGCTAGTGTTGTTTGAAGGGGGTGTTTGTCGCAGCAGCGTTAGCTCTGCTCTGCGTCAAATACCGCCCTCGATCACCCGGGTGGGCAGTACGACAACGGCCAGGTTTCGCCAACGGCAAGAAACCGGCCAGGCAGGCCCAGCGATCATGCTCCATCTGTTCAATGGTTTTCAGGATCCTTTTGGCGGCAGTGACCTCGAAGCCCTGGAACTATACCGGCTGTTGAGCGTCGACTCCGAGGTGCGTCTGTGGGCAACCTCCTCCAGAGTGTCCGGCGAGTTGATGCGGCATTTCCCGATTCGCCGCATCTCACTGCCAAAGTGGCATGTGCCGGACGGCGGTATTTACGTCTTTCTCGGCGCGCATTGGCGCAACAAGGTGTGGCCTTACCTGATCCCACGACCGCGCCGGCTGATCTACGTCTTCAATACCTTTCACCCGAAAGTCATCGCGCTGACGACACGCATGCCACGCATGCTGAACTGGCCCAACGCCGAACTGGTGCTGATTTCCGATTTTCAAAAACGCATGCTGGGGGTCGATGGCATCGTGCATCCGTCGCCAATCGACATCGAACGTTTCTCGCAACGGCGGGCGAGGCCGGATGGTCCGTTCACGGTGGGTCGGCTGAGCCGCGATGCGCCAGACAAGCATCATGCTGACGATGTGCCGCTCTACGAGGCATTGCTGGCGGACGGCGCCGCGGTGCGGATTCAGGGCGGGATGCCGCTCAAGGACAGGCTCGCGCCGCATTCGCGACTGGAACTCCTGCCGCAGGGGCAGTTTGCGGCTGAAGAGTTCCTGCAGACGCTCGACGCGTTCTACTATCGCACCGGCTCGAATGTGGTGGAGACGTTCGGCCGGGTGGTGTTCGAGGCGATGGCCTGCGGCTTGCCCGTGGTCTGCCATTCGCAGGGCGGCTATGCCGACCATATCAGGCATGGCGAAAACGGTTTCCTGTTCGAGACGACGCCACAAGCGGCACGGATCCTGGCCGATCTCAAAGTCGATCCGGCGCTGAGGGCGGCAGTAGGGCTCAAGGCACGGCAGACGGTAGAGCAACTGTATTCGCCGCAGGCGCTACGACAGCGGCTGGATTTCTATCTGCGTTAGCGGCACATCATCCCCTGGGCCGAGCGGACACCCGCGGCGCAACAACATGCCAGGCGTGTTTGTCATCGATCCCGACATCGCGCTAAAGCTGGCATGCAAACGAACCATCGGGGCGGACGGGCAGCGGCGCGCCACGGACCGAGCAGGACTTCTTGACGATGACATTGATGGGCGCGGCGGCACTGCTGATCCTGATCCTGACTTACGCCGGTGTCGCCGTTGGCCGCATACCGGGCCTGCGCCTCGACCGGGCGGGGATCGCACTGCTCGGGGGCGCCGCCATGATCGCCGTCGGCGCGCTCAGCATGGAGGATGCCTACCGGGCAATCAATTTCGATACCATCACGCTGCTGCTCGGCATGATGATCGTGGTGGCGCATCTGAAAGTGTCAGGCGCCTTTCGCGGTCTTGGCGCCATTGCCATCGAGCACGCGCACGCGCCGTTGATGCTTTTGGTAATGGTGACGCTGCTGACCGGCGTGCTGTCGGCCTTCCTGGTCAACGACGCCATCTGCCTTGTCATGGCGCCGATCGTGGTCCACGTCACCCGAATCATCAAGCGCAACCCGATCCCTTATCTGATCGCCACCGCCACCGCGTCGAATTGCGGCAGCGTCGCCACCATCACCGGCAATCCGCAAAACATGGTCATCGGCGCGCTGTCGGGCATTTCCTATCCGGCCTTTTCGGCGGCGCTCGCTCCGGTCGCTCTGTTCGGCCTCGTCGCGGTCGTTGTCATCATCCGCGTCGTCTACCGGGCCGAATTCGCCCGCACGGTCCAACTGACGCCCGAGGTCTCGCGTGGCCGCATGCATAAGGGGCAGGTGCTGAAGGCGGTGGTGGTCTGCATCGGACTGGCAATCGCCTTCTTCGCCGGCGTGCCCGTTGCCAAGGCCGCACTCATCGGCGGCGCCATCCTCCTGCTCACCCGCGCCATCAAGCCGGAGCGCATCTACCGCGAGATCGACGGCCCACTGCTGTTCATGTTCGCCGGTCTGTTCGTGGTCGTCGCCGGCGCCGAAAAGACGCTGCTGACATCAGACATGATCGCCTCGGCAAAGAACCTCGGGCTGGACGATGTCTGGCGGCTGTCCGGCTTCACCGCGGTGCTCTCCAACATCATGAGCAATGTCCCAGCCGTGCTGGCGCTCCGGCCTTTCATACCCGGCCTTGAAAACCCCGAGCGCGCCTGGCTGGTCGTCGCCATGAGCTCGACGCTGGCCGGCAATTTCACGCTGCTGGGTTCGGTCGCCAACCTGATCGTCGCCGAACAGGCACGGGCCGCCGGCACGCCGCTGTCATTCGGCGCCTTCTTCAAGGTCGGCCTGCCGTTGACGCTGATAACGCTGGCGGCCGGCACGGCATGGCTGGCGTTTGGGTTCTAGGACGCGGACTCATTAAGGCGCAGCCATAGCCTGATTGACGCGAGCTGAACGAAGGCAAGGTAGTTGGCGGCGAGCCTGTCGTAGCGCGTCGCCACCCGACGACATTGTTTAATCCTGTTGAAGAACCGCTCGACCTGGTTGCGAGCGCGGTAGAGATAGGGGCTGAAGCAGATCGGATCGCTGCGATTGCTTTTCGGCGGGATGTTGGCCCAAGCGCCTTTCTTCATGGCAAGCTCTCTGATCCAGTCGGCGTCATAGCCACGGTCGGCAAGCAGCATTGAACCGACTTTCAGACGAGACAGCAGTTTTCCCGCAAGCCGCACGTCGTGGGCCTCACCGGGGCTCAGCGCCAGCCGCACCGGCAGACCATTGCTATCGACCACCGCATGAATTTTGCTCGTCAAGCCGCCGCGTGACCTTCCCATCGATTGGCGCTGGTTTCGTGTGATGCAGGCTCCATGCTGATGCACGCGGACAATGGATGTGTCGATCATCTGGACAGCGGCATCGTGGGTGGCAGCAAGTGCGTCGATGATGCGGCCCCAGACACCAGCCCGCCGCCAGCGGACGAAACGGTTATAGCAGGTCGTGTAAGGGCCAAAATGATCCGGCAGATCACGCCAGAGTGCTCCTGATCGCAGGACCCAGAAGATACCATTGAGGACTCGTCGGTCGTTTACCCGAGGAACGCCACGCGGCTTGTTCGGCAGCATCGGCTTGATGGCAAGCCATTCATAGTCGGCGAGTTCGTAGCGCATGATTCGACCCCCAGTTTTGGGAATTTGAATCATGGGGGTCGGTCCAAGCGCAACGCTTCTGGCCCGCCTCCGGTCGGCGCTTTCGGGGCAAAGCGGACGTCAACCAGCCGACAACCCCCGCTGAATCCGTCGAAAATGACCCGCAACGGGCATCAATGGCCTTGACCCGGTGCGGCCTACCTCTGGTTTGATAGGGTTCTCTCAGGGGCGAGTCATTTGCGTCCAGCAACGACCTCTGGCGGTCGATCCGACGCGAGGCTAAAAATGGTGACGTTCCTATTGGAACTCCCCCCTTCGTGATAGGCAAGGCATCAGGCAACAAAAGAGAGGACCGAACCGTATGATCAGCCTAATAAATGTCTTCACGGTAGATCCCGCCAACCAGGACCGGCTCCTCGATTTGCTTGCGCGCGCGACCGATGAATTCGTCAGCCGGGCACCTGGCTTTGTTTCCTCGACCCTTCATCGGAGCCTCGACGGCACGAAAGTGACTATGTATGCGCAGTGGCGCAGCGTGGAAGACTATGAGTCCATGCGCCAGGATCCTGGACCGCTACCCTTTCTCGAAGAGGCGCTCACGATCGCGAAATTTGAGCCGGGCATGTATGAGGTCGTGTGCACATTCTCGCCTATTGATAGGTAGGCCTCGCCCCCGCGCGCGAATCCGGACTTCCGCTGTTGGCCCATCGCGACATATTGCGCTGCCGCACGAACTCGGCCGCTATAGGGGTAAAGCGGACATTGCGTTCGTCGCATCACGTCGCTGGGTTTATGGGTACACGGCCTAATGCATGTCGCCCAAAAGTGGCCCCGGTTTTGGGGCGACGACATGCATAAAAACCAAAGACTTCTAGACTTGGTTGCTTGAGATCCGCGCCCGCACAAGCGTTGCGGCGGCGTGTCCTGCCGCCCCGATATAGTCGGGGTTGTGGTGGATCAGCATGCTCGAGAAGGCGCCGTCCATGAGCAGCACGATCTCGCGCGCCAGCATATGCGGCGCCGTGACGCCGCGGGCCGACAGTTCGGCGGCGAGCCATTTTTCGAAATTTGTCTTGTGCCGCGATCCGGCCATGACTGCCGGGTGTCCAGGCATCGAGGCAAGCTCCGCAGCCGTGCGCAGAAACCCGCATCCTTTCCATTTGGGATGGCGGGCGACACGCGCCAGATTGGTGAAAATCGCTTCGACCTTGCGGTCGGCACCACCTTCAGCGGCATCGAACCAGCCGGCCATCTGCTTCAGATTGGGCTGGTCACGGCCATCGAGATAGGCAGCGATCAGATCGTCCTTGCTCTTGAAGTGATAGTACAGTGTCCGCTTGGTCAGCCCGGCTTTTTCGGCGATGGCATCGACGCTGACGCGGCCAATCCCTTCGGCATAGAAGAGCTTCGTCGCGGCATCGACGATGCGTTTGCGGGTGGGGCTGGATGCTTCAGGCATAGCATCAAGTATACCGACTAGTGAATATACAAGCAATCGAAAACCTGATCCTTTCCGGTCAATGCACGTTGGAAAGGAAGCCAAATGACCGATCTTGTCCTTAACGAGACCAGCGATGGGATTGCCATTCTCACCCTCAACCGGCCGGAGAAACTCAATGCGCTGAACTATGCCCTGATCGATCGCCTGCTTTCGGCCCTCGACGACATCGAAGTCGATGGAAGCGTCCGGGCGGTCATTCTTACCGGAGCAGGGGAGCGGGCGTTTTCGGCCGGTGGCGACATCCATGAATTCTCAGCCAGCGTGGCGCTTGGCGTCGATGTCGCGATGCGTGACTTCGTCATGCGCGGGCAGCGGCTGACGGCGAGGCTGGAGGCGTTTCGCAAACCCGTCATCGCCGCCGTCAACGGCATTGCCTTTGGTGGCGGCTGCGAAATCACCGAGGCCGTGCCGCTGGCCATCGCCAGCGACCGTGCTTTGTTCGCCAAGCCGGAAATCAATCTTGCAATGCCGCCGACCTTTGGCGGAACGCAGCGCTTGCCCAGGCTGGGGGGGCGCAAGCGGGCGCTGGAACTGCTTTTGACCGGCGACTGGTTTCCGCCGCCGCGGGCACTTGAGCTGGGTCTGGTCAACCAGGTGGTGCCGCATGGCGATTTGATGCCGGCCGCGATGGGCCTGGCCAGGCGTATCCTGCGGCACTCCGATCTGGCGATTGCCAGCATCCTCACGGCAGTGGCGCGCGGCCTTAACCAGAGCATCGCCGAAGGCTTGCTGGTCGAGGCCGAGCAGTTCGCCCGCATGGCCCCGACCGCCGATCTGCGCGAAGGGCTGGATGCCTGGATCGCACGCCGCGAGCCGGGCTATGACGGCTCATGGACGCATATCGCGCGTCCTGACGAGGCCAGGCGGGCCTCGTTGGCGCTGGATCAGGGCGCCACCACCAAACGGCCTTTCATGTTGGGGTGGAATCGGCAGAAATAGTCGACCGGTCCAGCGGCCTTCAATGTGAGGCTTACGGATTGCTTCGGCGGGATCATTACCTCCCAGCCACCTTTCACGGTGGCCGTGTGGGCGAACACATCCTTGTTCACCCACTCGATCGTGTCTCCGACCTTCGCCTCGACGGTAACTGGCGAGAACACCAGCCTGTCGATGGTGACCTGGATGGTTTCGGCCTGCGCCGGAACGATGCCGACGGCCAGCATAAAGGCAATCCAAAGATGGCGTTTCGGCATGCTCCCGGTCCTTACTTCAGCATGCCGGCTACGTGTTCGGCATGCTGCTCATGGCCCTGGAATATCTTCAGGCCGGTTTCCAGCAGGCTCTTCAGTTCGGCATTCTGCGCCGACGGGATGAGCAGCGTCTCGAGCGCGCCGTTGACCTGCTTGTGGTAGGCGACCTCGTTGTCGACATAGGCCTTGTCGAAGGCAGCGCCGTCGAGCTTGGCAAGCTTGGCTCTCTCCTCGGCGGCGGCCTTGCTCAACGCCTGGCTGGTGGCATTGTCTTCCGGTGTGACCTTGAGTTTCTTGACCAGGTCGAGCGCCTGCACGTTCACGGCCTCGTGGTCGCGCACCATGTCCTTGGCGAAATCCACGACCTCCTTGGTCTTCGATTTCTCGATCGCCAGCTTGGCCGTTTCAACGTCGATGACCCCGGCCGTATAGGCGATGTGGGCGATCTGCGGATCGGTCGGCTTGTCGGCGGCCTGTGCGAACGGGGCAGTGCTAAGCAGCAGCAGGGCGGCCAGGGCAGCAGTGTGTCGGATAGACATGGCATCTCCTTCGTCCGGACGCTGAAATCGTTCCGGACAGTGTTTTTCGGTTGACGGTCATTGGATGCTGGTCGGCGGCAAACGTTCCCGTCAAAATCAACTGAATCCGTTGAGGGTCAGCTTTCCAGCCCGAGCCGCCGCATGACGGCGCTGGTCAGCCTTTCGCAACGTCGGCCGGCGAAGGGGAAGGCATCGAGCAGAACCGGCCCGATCTGGTCGTCCAGTGCCTTGCGCACCAGGGCGCGGGCGCGGTGCAGCCTCGTCTTGACGGTTTGCGGCCGCACCCCCAGAAGATCGGCGGTCTCTTCGATGCTCAGCCCCTCGATCACCCGCGCCACGAACACCGTCCGGTAGACATCGGGAAGGCTGTCGGTGGCCCGTTCGACCAGTTGGAGGATCTGCCGTTGCGCCATCGTCCGCTCCGGATCGTCGCTGGGGTTGAGAGGGAACCGGATGATCTCGGCTTGCGGATTTTCCGGCAGTGCCACCGTTCTGCGGCTTTTGCGCAGCCGGCCGAGCGCCTCGTTGATGACGATGCGCGACAGCCACGTGGCGAGCGAGGAGTCGCCGCGAAACGCATCGAGATGGGCGAAGGCCTTGACATAGGCCTCCTGGACGATGTCTTCGGCCTCGCTGTCATTGCGCACGACGCCGCGCGCGATCCGGTAGAGTCGCTGATTGTGTGTCTTGATGATGGTGCGGAAGGCATCGCCGTCGCGCGCCAGCGCCCGCCGCACGAGCTGCGTGTCGTCTGACGCGGCAGAAGGCAGGACCGTCAACACAACAGGCATGGCCAGTTTCCTCAACCCGATCTGCGAACCGGAACCTCGATTGAGAGATTGGACACCGTTGCCGGCAAAAGGTTCCCGAAGATTTTTCGCCGGTCCGGCGGCGGCTACCCTACCGCGCCGAGCGAGGGCCTGTCAGCAGCCTGCAGGCGCGCCGTGGCCGCCAGGAGATCGGTCTGGGTGATCAGCCCGAGAATCCGCTTGTCGTCGTCGACGATGATCACCGCATGGTTGCGGCCGTCGGTGAGCACGGGCAGCAAGCCCATGGCGGTGAAACCGGCGGCGGCTGTCGCCGCGGGCGATATCACGGATCCAACCGTGCCGAAGGCCTGGGTCAGTTCCCGCAATCCGACGGTGCCTGCCAGCCTTGCCTCGGCGTTGACGACCGGCAAGGTACGGATGTTGTGGTCAAGCAGCAATTGGCGCGCCGCATCAGTGGAGGTGTGGGTGTCGACCGAGATCACATCGCGCGACATGATGTCCTCGCACAGAAGGGTCTTGTGCGCGCGCAACATCGCCTGCAATTCGACTTGCCGCAGCAGTCGGTCGAGATCGTTGCGATCGATATCGAATGTCTCATCGAGTGCGCCAAGTGCTGCATCGATGTCTTCGGACTGAAAGCCGACGCGCGACTGTGCCGGCGGATCGACGGTGCCGTGGCTGTTCGCCGGTGCTGCAACCGGCACATGCGGATAGTTGCGCCGGGCCAGTCTATGGAAACCGTAGCCAAGCGCCACCAGCAGGATCGAGTTCAGCGCCACCGGCACGAATGGAAACAGGAAGCCGGCGCTGATGACCGCAGGCCCACCCAACACCGCGGTCAAGGCGGCGGCCCCGCCCGGCGGATGCAGGCAGCGCGTGAACGACATGGCGGCGATGGCCAGTGCCACCGCGATGCCGGTGGCAAGCGCGGTTTCTTGTATGAAATGCGCGACGATCACCCCGACCAGTGCCGATATCGTGTTGCCGCCGATGATCGACCATGGCTGCGCCAGCGGGCTGGCCGGCACGGCGAACAGGAGCACCGCCGACGCCCCCATCGGCGCCACCAGCAACGGCACGTGCGGGCCGTTGCCGAGCACCAGACCGCCGATCACGCCGGTCAACGCGATGCCGATCGTCGCGCCGATGCAGGCGATGATGCGCTCGCGCAGCGTCGCGCCGGCAAGAATGGGAACAAAAAGGCGGAAAGCCATGACGTCGAAAACTCTGCCGGTAATCAGGGGAAGTAGAAACCGCGATGATCGCACCGCAATGGCGCGACCTCGTGGAATTTGAAAGCCAAATTGATCCGCGAGGCCGCGGTTTGTGGGAATAGAATTCCGCTATGTTGCGGCTGCATCCTCGCGGCGGCATGCGGGTTCCGTATCGCGATGCGCGTGTTTCACCAGTCTTTCGAGATGCTTGCGCCGGTCAGCTGAATCAGTTTGGCGGGTGGTCTGATCCTTCAGGCAGCCGCCGCGGCGGTCAGGCCGCGCGAAATGTCGGCCTTCAGGTCGTCGACATCCTCGAGGCCAATCTGCAGGCGGATCAACGGTCCCTCATAGGGCGCTTTTACAACAACGCGGTCGCCAAGCCAGACGGGTACGGCAAGGCTCTCATAACCACCCCAGGAATAGCCGAGGCCGAAGATCCGCAGCGCGTCGAGGAAGGCGTGCTGCTGCTTCTGGCCGCCGCCGGCAAGCACGATTGAAAAGATGCCGCTCGAGCCGGAGAAGTCGCGCTTCCACAGATCGTGGTCCGGGTGGCTGGGAAGGGCAGGGTGGAGCACGCGCGCCACGCCTTTCTGGCCCTCGAGCCAGGAGGCGATGGCAAGCGTGCTGCGCTGGTGGTGCTCCAGGCGCACGCCCATGCTGCGCAAGCCGCGCAGCACCTGGTAGACGTCGTCTGGTCCGGCGCAGCAGCCAAGCGTGCAGAAGCTTTCGTAAAGATGCTTCCAGCAGCTCTCATTGGCCGACACCGTGCCAAGCAGCACGTCGGAATGGCCGGCCGGATACTTCGTCGCCGCATGGATCGAGATGTCGACACCGTGGTCGAGCGGACGGAAATAAAGCGGCGTCGCCCAGGTATTGTCCATCATGACGATGGCGCCCGCGGCGTGCGCCGCCTTGACGATGGCCGGGATGTCCTGCACCTCGAATGTGTTGGACGCTGGCGATTCCGTGAACACCACCTTGGTGTTGGGCTTGATCAACGCGGCAATACCGGCACCGAGATCGGGGGCGTAGTACTCGACCACGACACCCAGCCGCTTCAGCATCGTGTCTGCGAAGTTGCGGGTCGGATGATAGACGGTATCGACGATCAGCAGATGGTCGCCGGCCGACACGAAGGCGAGCAGCGGCACCGTCACCGCCGCAAGACCCGACGGCACCAGGATCGTGCCGGCCGAGCCTTCCAGCACGTCTATGGCGTCGGCAAGGGCATCGGTCGTCGGTGTGCCGCGCGTGCCGTAAGTGTATTTCTGGCTGCGTGCCGCCATCGACGCCGCGTCACGATAAAGCACGGTCGAGGCATGCACCACCGGCGGATTGACGAAGCCGAAATAGTCATGCGGATTGTTGCCCGAATGGGCGAGCCGCGTGTTGATGCCCATCCCGCCGCTAAAGTGCTCGCTGCCGTCTTTCGCCATTCTGCGTCGCCTTGTTTGACAAGCCGCTAGCCATAGTGCGGCGCCATGGACCGTGCAACAGCCACCGTCCGCCAGGAGATGGACTTCGAATATGCCAATTCGTCGCGGTAAAAGGCGGCCATGCGGCTGCGGCATGACCCCGGCGGTGCATCGTCGGCAGCTACGCCAGTCTCCGCCGATCGGCCTATTGTAGGCGGCGGGGAAAGGTATATGGTTTATGGCTAATATTAATCGCCGGATTGCTTCGATCAGATGCTGCCGGATGGTTGTTGCCGGTTGACCTTCTGGTCCTCCACGATCCGGATCGCGCTCACGAAGCGTGAGCGCGGCAAGGGGAGGAATGCCATGCCCGACGTCAAATGGACAATGAAGGCGCGCGAATTCACCAACTGCAACTGCGCCTATGGCTGCCCGTGCCAGTTCAACGCCATGCCGACATACGGATTCTGCCAGGCGGTCGCTGGCATGGAAATCGAGAGCGGCCATCACGGCGACACCAAGCTCGACGGATTGCGGTTCGTCGGGATTTTCCGTTGGCCCGGCGCGATACACCAGGGCAAGGGCGAAGCCGCGGTGGTTATCGACGAGAGGGCGACCGAAGCCCAGCGTGGAGCACTGCTTCGCATATTGGGCGGTCTGGACACCGAACCAGGTGCAACGATATTCCAGGTCTTTTCGACCACGCTGGAGAAATTCCACGATCCGATCTTTGCCCCGATCGAATTGAAGGTCGACGTCGACGCGCGAACCGGGAGGCTGCACATCAAGGGCGTAACCGACGGCCATGGCGAGCCGATCAAGAATCCGGTCACCGGCGCCGAGCACCGGGCGCGCATCGACCTGCCGCACGGCTTCGAATACGCGATCGCCGAAGTCGGACGTGGCTGGACCAAGGCGACGGGCCCGATCAAGTTCGAGTTGGCCGATACGCACAGCCATTTCGCCAATCTGCATCTCACGCAGAGCGGCATCGTGCATTGACCTGATTCAATGGGCGACACGGCCCTCGAGGCGTTGCTGCGGCGCGACCGCGCGGTCGTAACGGCCGCGCTCGTCGTGATTGCCGCGCTCGCCTGGGCCTATGTGCTGTGGCTCACCGCCGACATGGTCAGGCCTGGTTCTCCCGTACCGGACAGCACAGGCGGCGACATGGCCGGAATGGACATGGGCGCCACCGTGGCGCCTGGTTTCCGGTCCTGGTCATCGGCCGATTTCGCTTTCATCTTCACAATGTGGGCGGTGATGATGGTCGGGATGATGACGCCCTCGGTCGCGCCGATGTTGCTGCTCTATGCCGGCGTCGGTCGCAAGGCGCGGGCGGATGGCCGGCCCATCGCTTCGACGGGATGGTTTTTTGCCGGCTATCTCGCCGTCTGGGTCGTCTTCAGCGTCCTGGCGACCGGTGCTCAATGGCTGCTCGCCCGTCTCGCCTTGCTCGATCCTTCGATGGCGACCGGAAGCGCGATCCTCGGTGGCCTCGTCCTGATCGCCGCCGGTCTCTATCAATGGACGCCGATGAAGGGAGTCTGCCTGCGCCAATGTCAGTCGCCGATCGCGTTCCTGGTGAGCCATGGCGGGTTCCGCTCCGCTCCGCTCGGCGCGCTTCGGCTCGGCATCGATCACGGCGCCTATTGTCTGGGTTGCTGCTGGGCGCTGATGGCTCTGCTGTTCGTCGGCGGCGTCATGAACGTGCTGTGGATCGCCGGCATCGCCATCCTTGTTCTCCTGGAGAAGACAGTCCCGACCGGACAGTTGATTCCGCGCGTCTCCGGCGCGTTGATGGCTGCGATCGGCGCCTGGCTCGTCCTTCGAGCTCTTTGAGAACAGTCCTTGTCTCCGGGCGGTATTGGCCTGCAACCACCCGGCAACCAACAGATGACAGTCTTTGGACATGGCAATTCATTGCCCATTGAGGTCAATAACGCCGAGGTGTTGCCTGGGATGGATTTCGCTGCCGCGGCCCTCATTTGTGTTGAACGAGCATTGCCGCCTTTATTTGCGCTCCTGACCAAATCGCGGGCGCGTTTGTCTGTAAATCAGGCATTTACGGCAATCGGTTTTCAAACTCTTTCGGTTTCGGTCATTTCCCTTGACCTCACGGGAATTATCGCCTTCGATGACATTTGTGAATGGGAGGCAGCGCGTCGGTTACGATGCGGGGGTTCCGGGAATGGGCCGGAATGGGAGCTGCGTTCACATGGGAAAAAGATCGGGGTTTGCCCTGAAAAACAGAGAAAAGGGTCTGTGGGTCATGAAACATATTGCTATCGGCATTCTTGGCGCCGCCACGCTTGGGTTGGTGGCGTCGGCCGCGTCGGCAGGCACGCTTGACACCGTCAAGGCGAAGGGCTTCATCCAGTGCGGCGTCTCGACCGGCCTGGCCGGCTTCTCGGCGCCGGACGACAAGGGTGACTGGCAAGGCATCGATGCGGATTTCTGCCGCGCTGTCGCGGCCGCCGTCTTTGGCGACGGTACCAAGGTCAAGTTCACGCCGCTCAGCGCCAAGGAGCGTTTCACCGCGCTGCAGTCCGGCGAGGTCGACATCCTGTCGCGCAACACCACCTGGACGATCAACCGCGACACGGCACTTGGCCTGAACTTCATCGGCGTCACCTACTATGACGGCCAGGGTTTCATGATCAACGCCAAGAAGCTGCCGGGCGTCAATTCCGCGCTGCAGCTTTCCGGCGCCGCCGTCTGCGTGCAGAGCGGCACGACGACCGAGCTCAACCTCGCCGACTACTTCAAGGCCAACAAGATGGAGTACAATCCGGTCGTCTTCGAAAAGCTGGAAGAGGTCAACGCCGCCTATGACGCCGGCCGCTGCGACGTCTACACCACCGATCAGTCGGGTCTCTACGGCATCCGCCTGACGCTGGGATCGCCGGCCGACCACGTCGTGCTGCCCGAGATCATCTCCAAGGAGCCGCTCGGACCGGCCGTTCGCCAGGGCGACGACCAGTGGTACCACATCGTCAAGTGGACCTATTTCGCGCTGCTCGACGCTGAGGAACTCGGCATCACCAAGGCCAATGTCGACGAAATGAAGAACTCCGCCAGCCCGGAAATCAAGCGCGTGCTCGGCCAGGAAGCCGATACCAAGATCGGCACCGATCTCGGCGTCTCCAATGACTGGGTGGTCAACATCGTCAAGGCCGTCGGCAATTACGGCGAAATGTTCGAGCGCAATGTCGGTTCGGGCAGCCCCCTGAAGATCGCGCGTGGCATCAACGCGCTGTGGACCAAGGGCGGCCTGCAATACGGTGCGCCGATCCGCTGATCGAAATGTGATCCGGGAGGCAGATCGTCTGCCTCCCGGTTTCTCTTTCCAGGGGACGGTCGAATGGCATCGCAGGAAGTTCTTCGCGAGGAGCCCAGCCGCGGTTCCTTCATCAACGATCCGAAGGTCCGGGGTATATTTTTCCAGGCGTTGGTCGTCGTCGTGCTGGTGGCGGGCGTCTGGTGGATTGCCCACAACGTCATTGCCAACCTGACGCGCCTGCACATCGCTTCGGGCTTCGGCTTCCTCAAGGGCCGCGCTGGCTTCGACATCAGCGAGAGCGCCATCGCCTATTCGTCGGATTCGACCTATGGCCGCGCCATCTTGGTCGGCTTCCTCAATACTGTCATCGTCGCCATCGTCGGCATCATCACCGCGACAATCATCGGCTTCATTGTCGGCATTGGCCGGCTTTCGCAGAACTGGCTGATCAGGAAGATCTGCACGGTCTATGTCGAGGTGTTCCGCAACATCCCGCCGCTGCTGGTCATCTTCTTTTGGTATTCCGGCGTGCTGGCCGTGCTGCCGGCGCCACGCGACAGCATCAACCTGCCGTTCGGCTCCTTCCTCAACCAGCGCGGCTTCTATTTTCCACGCGCCGTGTGGGGCGACGGCTCCTGGCTGATCTTCGTCGCTCTGCTTGTCGGCATCGCCATGGCGTGGTTCGTCGCGCGCAAGGCGCGGCAACGGCAGATGGCGACCGGCCAGCAATTTCCCGTGTTCTGGACGTCCGCCGCGCTGATCGTCGGGCTGCCGTTGCTCGCCTATGCGCTGAGCGGCTTTCCCCTGACTTTCGACTACCCGAAGCAATCGACGTTCAATCTGACCGGCGGCTTCCAGGTCAGGCCGGAGTTCCTGTCGCTGTATCTGGCGCTGTCCTGCTATACCGCCGCCTTCATTGCCGAGATCGTACGCGCCGGCATCAGGGGCGTCAGCAAGGGCCAGACGGAAGCTGCCGGTGCGTTGGGGTTGCGGCCCGGATCGATCCTGCGGCTGGTCGTCGTGCCGCAGGCCATGCGCATCGTCATTCCGCCGCTGACCAGCCAATATCTCAACCTGACCAAGAACTCGTCGCTCGCCATCGCCATCGGCTATCCGGACCTGACGGCGACCGCCGGTACGGTGCTGAACCAGACCGGTCAGGCTGTCGAGGGCGTGGTGATCATGATGGTGATTTATCTGGCCATCAGCCTGCTGACCTCGCTTGTGATGAACTGGTTCAACGCCAAAATGGCGCTGGTGGAGAGGTAAGGACATGCAAGAACATGATATGTCCTGGGTGCGTACCGAAATGGCGCTGGCGCAGCCGGCGCCAGCCGGCGTCACGGGTCTCGGTGCGTGGGTGCGCAAGAACCTGATCGCTTCCGCCGGCGACACCATTTTGACCATCGCCGGCATCGCGCTGGTGGCGATGATCCTGCCGCAAATCATCAACTGGGCGTTCATCAACGCTGTGTGGACGGGAGCGGACCGGACCGTATGCGCCACCGTGGCGCAAGGCGGAATCCAGCCGGATGGCTGGACCGGTGCCTGCTGGGCCTTCGTCAACGCCAAATTCGGTCAGTTCATGGTCGGGCGCTATCCGATCGAGGAGCGCTGGCGGCCAATCCTGGTCGCCATCCTGTTCGTGGCGCTGCTGGTGCCGATGCTCATCCCGAAGGTGCCGCGCAAAGGGCTGAATGCCGTTCTGCTGTTCTTTGCGCTGCCGATCGTCGCCTTCGTCCTCTTGGTCGGCGGCATGTTCGGCCTGCCACATGTCGAGACCTCGCTGTGGGGCGGGCTGCTGGTAACGCTCAGCCTGTCCTTCGTCGGTATTGCCGTTTCGCTGCCGCTGGGCATAGTGCTGGCGCTTGGCCGGCGTTCCAAGATGCCGATCATCAAGACGCTGTGCGTCGTTTTCATCGAGACGGTGCGCGGCATCCCACTGATCACCGTGTTGTTCTTTGCCAGCGTCATGCTGCCGCTGTTCCTGCCGGAGGGAGTAAGCTTCGACAAGTTCCTGCGCGCGCTGATCGGCGTGTCGCTGTTTTCCGCCGCCTACATGGCTGAAGTGGTGCGCGGCGGCCTGCAGGCGATCCCCAAGGGCCAGTATGAAGGTGCCGATTCGCTCGGTCTCGGCTATTGGCAGAAGATGTATTTCATCGTCATGCCGCAGGCACTGAAATTGGTCATTCCGGGCATCGTCAACACATTCATCGGCATGTTCAAGGACACCAGCCTGGTCATCATCATTTCGATGTTCGACCTGCTCGGCATCGTGAAGCAGAACTTCTCCGACCCAAACTGGGCAACAGCGCAGACGGCCAGATCCGGCCTGATCTTCGCGGCCTTCGTCTTCTGGCTGTTCTGTTTCGGCATGTCGCGCTATTCAATGTTCACCGAACGCCGGCTCGACACCGGCCATAAACGCTAAACAAAAGAACAAGGGGATCCCGTCATGGCCACCGAAAACGCCGTCAGCGCGGAAGAGATCAAGGTCAACGCCGCCAAGATGCAGATTTCCACCACCGATGTCGCCATCGACATCATCGCCATGCACAAATGGTATGGCGAATTCCATGTGCTCAAGGACATCAATCTGAAAGTGATGCGCGGCGAGCGGATCGTCATCTGCGGCCCGTCAGGCTCCGGCAAATCGACAATGATCCGCTGCATCAATCGCCTGGAAGAGCACCAGAAGGGCAAGATCATTGTCGACGGCAAGGAGCTGACCAACGATCTCAAGAAGATCGACGAGGTGCGCCGCGAGGTGGGCATGGTGTTCCAGCACTTCAACCTGTTCCCGCATCTGACCATCCTGGAGAATTGCACGCTGGCGCCGATCTGGGTGCGCAAGACGCCGAAGAAGCAGGCCGAGGAAATCGCCATGCATTTCCTCAAGCGCGTCAAGATCCCGGAACAGGCCCACAAATATCCCGGCCAGCTGTCCGGCGGCCAGCAGCAGCGCGTGGCGATCGCCCGTTCGCTGTGCATGAACCCGCGCATCATGCTGTTCGACGAGCCGACCTCGGCGCTCGATCCGGAAATGATCAAGGAAGTGCTGGAGACGATGGTTGGCCTTGCCGAAGAAGGCATGACCATGCTGTGCGTCACCCACGAGATGGGCTTTGCCCGCAAGGTCGCCAACCGCGTGATCTTCATGGATCAGGGCCAGATCGTCGAGCAGAACACGCCGGCCGAGTTCTTCGACCACCCGCGCCACGAGCGCACAAAGCTGTTCCTGTCGCAGATCCTGCACTAGGCCTTTGACGGCCACGGGGAGCCCGGCTGAAACAGTGCCGGGCTCTTTTGCGTATGGATGAGCAGGAGGGGGGCGGTTTGTGTTGCGCCGGGGCGCGTTTGCAGGGCCGTCATTCATGAGAAAGCTGGGACGTTTTCTTGGCCTGCTGTTGATCGTCGTTGCGCTCGCTGCGACGATGGGCGCTCTCGTGCCGCGGCCGCTGTGGCGGTCGGCCGCCGCCACGCCCGCCGCGGCGCGCCACATCCTGGTGCTGAAGAACCCGATCCACACGGACATCGCCATTCCGGTCGACGATGCCGTGCGCCAGCGCTTCCGCTTCCTGGTCGACGCCGGCATACCAGCCGACAGTCCGGAGGTGCGCTACATCGTCTTCGGCTGGGGCGGCCGCGCTTTCTACCTGGAGACGCCGACATGGTCTGAGTTGAAGGCGGTGCCGGTGATGAAGGCGCTGACCATCGATGCTTCGGTCATGCATGTCGATGTCGCCGGTGATATCGCAGAATCGCGCCCGGACGTCGCGGGTTTCGACATCGGCGAGGAGCATTTTACGGCGCTGCTCGACTTTATCGATGCGAGTTTCCAGCAGGGGCCGAAGGGTCCGATCCTTGTTCCGGATGCGGCCTATTCCAGGTTCGACGGCTTCTACGAAGCCAAGGGCCATTTCAACGCGCTGGTCGGCTGCAACATCTGGACGGCGGCCGCCTTGCGCACCGCCGGCCTGCGCACCGGCTGGTGGAACCCGCTGCCTGTATCGCTTGGCCTGTCGATGCGGCTGTATAACTAGCCGTGTTCAATGTGCTGGTATTCAAGCTTCAGCGTCGGATGATTTTCTGCGGCTGCCAGCCATAGAGCCAGTCGAGATCGGCAGCGAGTTTCTCTGACGAGCGCATCTTCAGGAACAGATTGCGGGCGATAGCTACGGGGCCTGTGGCATGCCAGGCAAGGCGGTTGACGGCGCCGCGACGCGCGACCCTGGCGACGCGCGGCCGCCGCAGGTTCTCCCAGATTTGAAGACTTTGTGCCGGATCGGCGGGGAAGTCGGCGATGATATCGGCAAGCATCGCCGCATCCTCGATCGCCATGGCCGCACCTTGCGCCGCGAACGGGGTCATCGCATGCGCGGCGTCGCCGATCAGCGCGATGCCGTCCGGCCTCGTCCAAGGCTGGTTCTGTTCGACAGTATGAAGCGGCCAGGTCAGCCACGCACCAACCATTTCCACCAGTTCTGTAAGACCAGGCGCGGTGCCGCGCATTGCGCTGGCGAGGATCCCGGGATCGGCATGGCCGGACCAGCCCTCGGCAATACGCTCGCCTCTGGTGAAGGCGACGAGGTTGAAGGCGTCGCCCTTGCTGACGGGGTAGGCCACCATATGGAAGCCCGGATACAGGAAGGTGGTGACGCAGTCCGGAGTGCCGATCGCCGCGAAAGCCTGCCCTGCGGCACTCTGCGCGGCAATGGTCGCGCGCCAAGCCAGTTCGCCGGAAAACCGGCTTCTTGGCGAGGTCGCCCTTTTGGCCGAATCGACAAGGGCGCGCACTGACGACCAGACGCCATCGGCGCCAACCAGCAGGAAGCCCTCGGCCGCGATGGTCTTGCCGTCGAACTCCGCCGTCGCGGTGATGCCATGCGTGCCGGTGGCAACGCTGCCGATACGGACGCCGGTGGTGAGACGGATATCCGGCATCTCGGCGACGCGCGCGGTCAGTGCGCTCTGCAGATCGGCCCTGTGAGCGACGAGATAGGGCGCTTGCCAGCGTGTTTCAGCGGCTTGTCCCAGCGGCACCCGCGCCAGTTCGCGCAACGTCGCTGCGTCCTTCAAGACCACCGCTTCCGGCCGCACCGCTGCCGGCAGCAGCCGGTCGAGCACGCCAAGCTGGCGAAGGATGCGTGTCGCGTTAGGAGAAAGCTGGAGGCCAGCACCGGCTGCTTCCAGACGCCGCGCCTGTTCGAACACCCGTACCGAGTAGCCGCGTTCGGCGAACGCAAGGGCTGCGGTCAGCCCGGCGACGCCCGCCCCGGCGATGACGACTTGCCGGGAACGCGTGTCATTCATCGGGCTTGTCGCGACTCAGGCGGCCTGGTCGATATAGATGCAGCCGGCCGGCAGCGTTTCCGTCGCCTTCAGCTTTGGCGAATAGCGGTAAAGCGTCGAGCAATAGGGGCAGACTTTTTCATCGTCGCTACCCATGTCGAGAAACACATGCGGGTGGTCGAAAGGCGGATTGGCACCAGTGCACATGAATTCCTTGACGCCGATGTCGATTGCCGGGTGGCCCGCATCGTTCTGAAAATGGGGAATGGAACCGCCTGCCATCGTCGTCTCCTTAACGCAGTCTCCTCTGCATCTGGATCATAACAGGCCTCTTTGCAAGATCGATGAAATCAAACTGTCGCAAAAGCCTGTCAGAGGATAAGTTAAGCCGGTTAACCGGCTGACGGTGTGGGAAGAGCAGGAACCATGAACGAACTGAAGCCGGTCCAGAGCGAATTCGTGAACGTCGAGGTGGCTCGTCCGGAGGGCGGCAACCCGGATCGCTTCGTCAACCGGGAGTTTTCCTGGCTGCAGTTCAACCGGCGCGTTCTCGAGGAATCGCTGAACCTCAATCATCCGCTGCTGGAGCGCGTCCGTTTCCTGTCGATCTCGGCCGCCAATCTCGACGAATTCTTCATGGTCCGCGTCGCCGGCCTCGCCGGCCAGGTGCGCGAGGGCATCACGCTGAAGAGCCCTGACGGCCGCACCCCCGAACAGCAGCTCGAACAGCTGCTGCGTGAGGTCGAGCGGCTGCAGGAAGACCAGCAGAAGAGCCTTTCGGCGCTCACCGTGCTGCTCAACAAGGAAGGCATCGAGAGCATCACCCGCGATGCGCTGACCAAGGAGGAAAAGGTCTGGCTGGAAGACCATTTCCAGGGGCAGGTGTTCCCGGTGCTCACCCCGCTGTCGATCGACCCGGCGCATCCGTTCCCGTTCATTCCCAATCTCGGCTTCTCGATGGCGCTCCAACTGCGCCACCGCAAGAACGGCGAAGAGATGAGCGCGCTGCTGCGTCTGCCGGTTGCGCTGAAGCGCTTCATCCGCCTGCCGGACCGCAAGCATCATGTCCGCTTCATCCCGCTGGAAGAGGCTGTCGGCCTGTACATCGGCAAGCTGTTTCCCGGCTACGAGGTCAAGGGCTCCGGCACGTTCCGCATCATTCGTGACAGCGATATCGAGGTCGAGGAGGAGTCCGAGGATCTGGTGCGTCTGTTCGAAACGGCGCTGAAGCGGCGGCGGCGCGGGTCGGTGATCCGCATCGAATTCGACAGACTGATGCCTTCCGAATTGCGCGACTTCGTGGCAGGCGAGCTTGGAGTGTCGTCGAGCCGCATCAGCGTCCTGACCGGACCGCTGGCGCTCAGCCAGATCTCCGAGATCGTCGCCGTCCCACGTGACGATCTGAAATTCACGCCCTACAATCCGCGTTTTCCCGAGCGCATCCGCGAGCATGGCGGCGACTGTTTCGCCGCCATCCGCGAGAAGGACATCGTCGTCCATCACCCCTACGAATCCTTCGACGTCGTCGTGCAGTTCCTGCGCCAGGCGATGGCCGACCCGGAAGTGGTGGCAATCAAGCAGACGCTTTACCGCACCTCCAATGACAGCCCGATCGTGCGCGCGCTGGTCGACGCGGCCGAGGCCGGCAAGTCGGTGACAGCGCTGGTCGAGCTCAAGGCGCGCTTCGACGAAGAAGCCAATATCCGCTGGGCGCGCGACCTGGAGCGTGCCGGCGTGCAGGTCGTGTTCGGCTTCCTCGAACTGAAAACGCATGCGAAAATGTCGCTGGTGGTGCGGCGCGAGGACGGCAAGCTGCGCAACTATGTGCATCTTGGCACCGGCAACTACCATCCGGTCACAGCGCGCATCTATACCGACCTGTCCTTCTTCACCACCGATCCGACGATCGCCCGCGATGTCGCCCAGCTCTTCAATTTCATCACCGGCTACGCCGAGCCGACGGATGAAATGCGGTTGGCGATCTCGCCGTTCACGCTGAGAAGCCGTATCCTGAAGCACATTGCGGACGAGATCGCCTATGCGGTGGAGGGGAAACCGGCGCGCATCTGGATGAAGATGAACGCGCTCGTCGATCCGATCATCATCGACGCGCTCTATGATGCCAGCCGAGCCGGCGTCGAGATCGACCTTGTCGTGCGCGGCATCTGCTGCTTGCGGCCGCAGGTTCCAGGCCTGTCGGAAAACATCCGTGTAAAATCCATTGTCGGCCGTTTTCTCGAGCACAGCCGCATCTATTGCTTCGGCAACGGTCACGGCCTGCCGTCGGACGAGGCTATCGTCTACATCTCTTCGGCCGATCTCATGCCGCGCAATCTCGACCGCCGCGTCGAGACCATGGTGCCGATCACCAATCCAACTGTGCATGAACAGATCCTTGGCCAGATCATGCTGGGCAACATCATGGACAATCAGCAAAGTTTCGACGTATTGGCTGATGGAACCTCCCGGCGCGTGGTGCTGGAGGAGGGCGAGGAACCGTTCAACGCGCAGGAATATTTCATGACCAATCCGAGCCTGTCGGGACGGGGTGACGCGCTGAAGTCGCATGCGCCCAAGCGCATTGCGCAGTTCAAGCGTCGCAAGAAGAACGCCGCAGCGTCCGGCTGATGCTGTCTTATTCCCAGGGCCGGCTGCAGGACCGCCGACCGCTGTCCATCATCGACATCGGATCGAACTCGATCCGTCTCGTCGTCTATGAGGGGCTGGCGCGCTCGCCGACCATGCTGTTCAACGAAAAGATGCTGGCCGGTCTCGGCCGTGGCATTGTTTCGACAGGCAAGCTCGATCCCGAGGCGGTGACCCGCTCGATGGAAGAGTTCCGCCGCTTTCGCGCGCTCTCCGACCAAGCCGGCGCCGAGCATATGTATGTGCTGGCGACCGCCGCCGCCCGCGAGGCGGTCAACGGTCCCGATTTCATCCACCGCGCCGAGGACGTGCTGAAGACGGAGATCCGTGTCATCAGCGGCCGTCAGGAAGCCTATTATTCGGCGCTCGGCGTCATTTCCGGCTTTCACCCGGCCGATGGCATCGCCGGCGATCTGGGCGGCGGCAGCCTCGAGCTGGTCGACGTCAACGGCGAAGCGATCGGTGACGGCATAACGCTGCCGCTGGGTGGCCTGCGCCTGCAGGACATGGCGAAAAACTCGCTGACCCAGGCAGCCAAGATCACGCGCGACGAACTGGCGAAGGCGAAGCTGTTGAAGGGCGGGCAGGGCAGGCCCTTCTATGCCGTCGGCGGCACCTGGCGAAATCTCGCCCGGCTGCACATGGAAATGACCAACTATCCGCTCGGCGTCATGCACCATTACGAGATATCGGCTGAAAGCGCGGCGAACTTCCTCAAGCAGGTGGCCAAAGCGGAGATCGAGAAGGTCAAGGGGATTGAAGGCGTTTCCAAGAACCGCCGTTCGCTGCTGCCTTATGGCGCTATCGTGCTGCAGGAGATCATGGCGGCGATGCAGCCGTCGAAGATCATCGTTTCGGCGCTCGGCGTGCGCGAAGGCTTTCTCTATTCGCTGCTCGACGCGGCCGAGCAGAAGGCCGATCCGCTGATTTCGGCCTCGGAAGAACTCGCACGCCTGCGCTCACGCTCCGTCACCCATGCGCATGAACTTGTCGACTGGACCGCCAGGACCTTTGCCGCCTTCGGCATCGACGAGACCGAGGACGAGGCGCGCTACCGCCATGCGGCCGCGTTGCTGGCCGACATCGGCTGGCGCGCGCACCCCGAATATCGCGGCAAGCAATCGCTCAACATCATCGCGCACGCATCCTTCTTCGGCGTCGACCATCCCGGCCGCGCCTTCCTGGCGCTGGCCAACGCCTATCGTCACGACGGCATCTTCAACGAAGCCATCGCACCCGAGATCAAGGCGCTGGCGACGCCACGCTATCTGGAGCGGGCACGGGTGCTGGCGGCGATGATGCGCGTCGTCTACCTGCTGACGGCGTCGATGCCCGGCATCATGCCCAGGCTGAAATGGGAACAGCGCGGCAATGGCGTGCTGGCGCTGGTCTTGCCGGCATCGCTGGCCGATCTCTATGGCGAACGGCCGGCCGGGCGCCTGGCGCAACTGGCAAGGATAACCAACCGCCGGCTGGTGCTGGCCGTCGAGGGCGGCCCGAGCGTGTCGGTGAAATAGGGCGTCTCGGTCAAATAAAGCGTGTCGGTGAAGTAGGCGTTACGCCAAACCACGCCCGTCGACCGACCATGCGCCGGCACCGGCCATCGCCAATGCCAGGAAGCCGCCCGATATGGCGATGTCCTTCATCAGCATCTGCTGGTGCAGGAAGGCGAGCATCGCGTCGCCGCCACCTTGGCCGTAATGGCCGATGAAACCGGCGGCGATGCAGAAGGCGGCAAGCAGCAGCCCTGTGATCCGGGTCTGGAAACCGACCAGGATGAGCAGCCCGGCGATCAGTTCGAACAGTCCCGTGCCCCAGGCGGCAAGCGTCGGCAGCGGCAGGCCGAGGCCGGCGAAATAGCCTGTGGTGCCGGCAATATCGCTCAACGCTTGGAAACCGGAGGGCACGAACAGGGCGGCGAGCAGCAGCCGGGAAAGCAGGAGCAGCACGTTGCGGGGCATGCGTTCACCTCCGTTGTCGGCCGCGGGTGGCCTCGTCCCCGATCCTAGCAGAAATTCCGGCTGATCGGCGGGCATACACGGACAACGAAAAAGCGGCGCGGAAAATTCCGCACCGCTTTCATCTCAAGTCTGGGGAGGGAAACTTAGCCGCGCTTGGCGTCGACCGAGTAGGCGCCGGCGCCGAGCACCGCCAAGAGTAGGAAGCCACCGGTGAGGCCGAGATTCTTCTGCAGCATCAGAAGCTGCATCTGGTCGGCGAAGTTGAGGTGCGCGACAGCCGTGGCGCCCAGCGTGAAGATTGCGAGCGCGATCGCCACAAGGCGGGTCTGGAAGCCGACGAATATGGCGAGGCCGCCGAAGAATTCGAGCAGGCCCGAACCGACCGCGGCGACCGTCGGCAGCGGCAGGCCGATGCTGCCGAACCACTGCGCGGTGGCGGAAATCGCTGTTAGCTTGGCAAAGCCCGACAGGATGAACAGGATCGACAACAGGATGCGGCCGACGAGGATCACGATTGATGCATTGGATGTCGTGCCGGTGCTGGCGACGGAAGTGTTGGTGGACATGGCTGGTCTCCGAATGGGTTGAATGGCCATCAGATAGACGATACCGACTGTTCACCAAAGCTTCCGATCTGGCAACACATTGTTCACAGATAGTGCATTTCCGTCGGACAAACCGTGCAAAATTCGGGTCAGGTCAGGTCGCGACGGGGGTAAATTCTCCTGTCGCGAGATGTCTTACCCCGGATGCGTCATATCCTCCGGCCGCACCAGCCGGTCATAATCGGCTTCGCTGATCAGCCCGGTGGCGAGCGCTTCCTCGCGCAGCGTGGTGCCGTTCTTGTGCGCGGACTTGGCGATCTTGGCGGCATTGTCGTAGCCGATGGTCGGCGCCAGCGCCGTCACCAGCATCAGCGAGCGGTCGAGTGCCGCCTTGATGTTGTCTTCCCGCGCCTCGATGCCGACGACGCAATTGTCGGTGAAGGAGACCGAGGCGTCGGAGAGCAGCTGCACCGACTGCAGGAAGTTGTAAGCCATCAGCGGGTTGTAGACGTTGAGCTCGAAATGGCCCTGGCTGCCGGCGAAGGTGAGGGCAGCATTGTTGCCGAACACCTGCACGCAGACCTGGGTCATCGCCTCGCACTGGGTCGGGTTGACCTTGCCCGGCATGATCGACGAGCCCGGCTCGTTTTCCGGCAGCGACAGTTCGCCGAGGCCCGAACGCGGGCCGGAACCGAGGAAGCGGATGTCGTTGGCGATCTTGAACAGTGCGGCGGCCGCCGCGTTGATGGCGCCGTGCGAAAACACCATGGAATCATGGGCTGCCAGCGCCTCGAACTTGTTCGGCGCCGTGACGAAGGCGATGCCGGTGATGGCGGCGATGCGATCCGCCACCCGTTCGGCAAAGCCGACCGGCGCGTTGAGGCCGGTGCCGACGGCGGTGCCGCCCTGCGCCAGTTCCTGCAGGCCGGGCAGCGTCAGCGCGATGCGCTTGATAGATGAGGCGACCTGCGCGGCATAGCCCGAAAATTCCTGGCCAAGCGTGAGGGGGGTGGCATCCTGCGTGTGCGTGCGGCCGATCTTGATGATGTGATTGAAGGCCCGGCTCTTGGCGTCCAGCGCCTTGTGCAGGTGCTTCAGCGCTGGCAAGAGATCGTGCACGATGCGCTCGGCGCAGGCGATGTGCATGGCCGTCGGATAGGTATCGTTCGACGACTGGCTCATATTGACGTGGTCGTTGGGATGCACCGGCTTCTTGGAACCCATGACGCCGCCCAGCATCTCGATCGCCCGGTTGGAGATCACCTCATTGGCGTTCATGTTGGACTGCGTGCCCGAGCCGGTCTGCCAGACCACCAGCGGGAAATGGTCGTTGAGCTTGCCGTCGATGACCTCTTGCGCCGCCTCGACAATCGTCTTGCCGATCGCCGGGTCGAGCCGCTTCAATTCCATGTTCGCTTCGGCCGCCGCGCGCTTGACGATGCCCAGCGCGCGCACGATCGATGCCGGCTGCTTCTCCCAGCCGATTTTGAAATTGCCAAGGGAACGCTGCGCCTGCGCGCCCCAATAGCGATCGGCGGCGACTTCGATCGGGCCGAACGTGTCGGTTTCGGTTCTGGTCTTTGCAGCGGTCACGGGTCTCTCCTCGTCGAAGTCGGCAACGGCGTATCGCGTTGCACAAACGGCTTCAAGCAGAGAATGCGGGCGGCAAGGATGCAAATCGGTTGAAGGCGCGGCGCTTCTCTCCTTCTCCCACAAGGGAAGAAGGAAGGGCTGCGCAGTTTCGGCCTCTCACCCCAGCGGCGGGCCGACAATGTCGATGCCGTTCTTTGCACAGAGCTGCACCAGTGCCGCGATGATTTCCGGTGTCGGTTCCATCTGCGGCGGCAGTTCGGGCTGCTCGGCGGGACGGCTCGCCTGACGCAGCATCGTCTCAAAATCCGAACCTCGCGTGACGGTGAGGGTGCGCGCACCTTGCGGGGATTCGACCCGGTAGGTGTGCGGCAGGCCTTTCGGCGCGATGATGGTTTCGCCGGCGTCCGCAATGCGTTCGTAGCCGTCGATCTGAAAGCGCAATCTCCCCTCCAGTATGTGAAACACTTCGTCTTCCCTGCGATGCACATGCAGCGGCGGAGAGTCGCCATAGGGCATGCGATGCTCGACGACGCAGGTACCGTCCTCTCCTGCCGCCGACGAGACGTGGATCGCGACGAGCGTGTTGTTGAACCAGAAGAGTTCCTTGCCTGTGATCGTGCCGGGGGTCATTGTCATGGCTGTCTGATCCTTCTGTTGCCTGTGCCTGCTTTGCCTATGACGACCTAGCCAGGGATATGCCGACAACGGAAATCGAATGATCGTATGGGGCGAATTGATGCGATGAATTTGAATGCGCTCGACCTCAATCTCGTCAGGGTGTTCGACGCCCTTCTTCAGGAGAGAAGCGTTACGCGTGCCGGCGAGCAGATCGGCCTCAGCCAGCCTGCCGTCAGCGCTGCGCTCAACCGCTTGCGGCATCTCCTCAACGACCAGCTGTTCGTGCGACGGGGCAATGACATGATGCCGACGCCGCGCGCCGAGAGCATGGCCGAGCCGTTGCGCGTGGCGCTTCGCGAGATCGAACGCGTCTTCCATTCGGCCAACGCGTTCGATCCTGCGGAGCTGGAGCGAACTTTCACGTTCATGGGGGCGGATTTCTTTTCCATGATGCTGATGCCAACCTTGGCGGCACGCATCGCGGGTGCCGCGCCGCGCGCGTCGCTAAGGTTTCTCGACAGTGCGCGCGGCGACGTCTCGCGGCTGCTCCAGGACGATGAAATCGACGTAGCGCTCGAGCGTCCGCTGGAGGTCTCCGACCGGGTCTCAAGCACGCCTCTGTTCCATTCACCTTTCGCCATCATCGCCGCGCACGACAACGCTGCGATCAGGCAGGCGGGGGTCACGCAAGGCGAGCCCCTGCCGATCGGGCTTTTCTGCGAACTGCCCCATGTTCTTCGCTCTATCGACGGCTCGATGTCGGGCTCCACCGACGAGGCGCTCCGCAAGATCGGACGAACGCGCCGTGTGAGTCTGACACTGCCGCACTTTCAGGCTGTCGCATTGGCAGTGGCAAACGGAAACCACCTCGCGGCGGTTCCCAGGCAGTTCGCGGTTTGGGCGGCCAAGACCCTGCCGCTCGTCATCTTCGAACCGCCACTTCCCATTGCGGTTCCTGAAGTCAGGATGTACTGGCACGCGCGCCACGACGACGAGCCACCTCATCGCTGGGTTCGCGATCAGATCCTGGAGGCGGTAGGCGCACTCGGATTTGTGGAAAGCGGTGCCGCGGAAAATGCCGGCGCCTGGTCTGGCGGCCGGACGGATCAGCCAGCCGTATAGCCACCGTCGACGGAGAAGATGCCGCCGCTGGTCCAGGCGGCCTCTTCGCAGGCCAGATAGACCGCGATGCCGGCCAGATCGCCGGGGCGGCCGATTCTGCCGAGCGGATAGCTGCGCTCGACATAGGCCTTCAGCTCCGCTTTTGCCTCGGCCGGCAAATTGTCGACGGTCTTGCGCCGCATGGCGGTGTCGACCGTACCGGGCGCGATGGCGTTGACGCGGATGCCGCGCGGGCCGAGTTCGAAGGCCAGCGATTTGGTCAGCGAGTTCAACGCGCCCTTCGCCAGGGAATAGAGGCTCGACGGCCGCTTCGGGATCATCTTGTTGGCGAAGTAGGACGAGATGTTGATCACCGATGCGCCGGCCGAGAGATGCGGCAGCAGGCCCTGGGTGAGGAAGAACACCGCCGTCACATTGAGCGCGAAGGACTGCTGGAACTGCTCCTCGCTGACGATCTCGAACGGCACCAGGAAAGCCACCCCGGCATTGTTGACCAGGGTATCGAGCGGCCTGCCGGATTTTTTCACATGCTCGACGACGGCTGCGATGCCTGCCGATGTGGCAAGATCGGCCGACAGCGTCTCGATAGTACCGCCAAGGTGCTTGCGGGCGGCGTCGAGCTTTTTGGTGTCGCGGCCGACGATCAGCACGTCCGCGCCCTCGCGCGAAAAAGCCTCGGCGATCGCCAGACCGATACCGTCCGAGCCACCAGTGACCAGCGCGCGCCTGTTGTGAAGTCTCATTCGACGCTCCGAGATTTCTGCCTCGTCGAGAGCACCGTACATTGGCGGCCGCGGTCAAGCCGCCGGCCTATCCCCGGGTATGAACTTCGACCGCTGCCGGCGCAGGCCAGCCGAGGCCGGTTTACGCGTCGCCGGTCGCAAGCTCCCGCAGGGCCAGCCGGCCCGCGACATAATTCTTGACCTGGCGGACCGCCTGTTCGCGCGAGACGCTGCCCGGCTGCAGGCCGAGCCGCAGCCAAAGCCCGTCGATCAGCGCGGTGACGCCAAGTGCGATGTCGTCGGCATCCGCCGGCGAGGCGAGGCCGCGCAGGCCCGACAACAGGTTCGAGCGCATGCGCGCATGGATCACTCTCTGGATACGGGCCATCTTCTCGTCGCGCGGCACCTCGGCGCAGAGCGACAGCCAGGCATGGCACAGGGGAGGCTGGAACAGATGCTCCTCGAAATTGCCCTCGATCACCGCATCCATGCGCTCCATCGGGGTATGCGCCCGGCGAAGCCGCGCGATCACGGCCTGGCACAGGACGGCGTTGGCCTCGCGCATCGCGTGCTCGAACAATTCCTGCTTGTTGCGGAAATAGTGCAGCACGATGCCCTTGGAGGCGCCGGCCTGGGCCGCCACCTTCTCCAGTGTCGCGCCGGCAATGCCCTCGCGCTCCAGCACCGCGAAGGCCGCCTGCCGCAGTTCCTTGCGGCGAATCTCACTGAGACGCTTGAGTTTCACGGGCTCGGTCCATGCATTGCGAATCCACGTTGACATTTTCGCCCGCTCAGATCAAGAATTGACCCATGGGACAATAAAAAGACCAATAGGTCAATCTGATTACAATGAGGAGAACCGAATGTTCCGCATCCTTGCAAACGGCGTCTGTCTTGCTGCCCTCATGTTGGCCTCTCATGCGGCCCAGGCGGCCGAGGCCGAGCAATGCAGGGCTGTGCGCATGGCCGAGCCCGGCTGGAACGACCTTGCCTTCACAACGGGCGTCGCCAATGTGCTGTTGCAGGCGCTCGGCTATCAGCCGCAGAGCCAGGTTCTTGGCATCAACGTCATCTACGAGGGCATGAAGAATAGGGATCTCGACCTGTTCCTGGGCTACTGGGATCCGGCCATGGTCACCTATTACGAGCCGTACAAGAAGGACGGCTCTGTCGAGAATGTGCGCGTCAATCTCGAAGGCGCCAAATACACCTTCGCCGTGCCGACCTATGTCTGGGAGGCTGGCGTCAAGGACATCGCCGACCTGCACAAATTCGCCGACAGGTTCGGCAAGAAAATGTACGGCATCGAGCCCGGCTCCAACCAATTGATGATGGACGCCATCGCCGATCCCGCCTTTGGTCTGGACGGCTGGCAGGTGGTCGAGTCCAGCGAAGCTGGCATGCTTTCCGAGGTAGGCTACGAGATCAAGGAAAAGCAGTTCATCGTCTTCCAGGGCTGGGCGCCGCATCCGATGAACACGATGTACGACTTCAAGTACCTGACCGGTGGCGACAAGTTCTTCGGCCCGAACTTCGGCGCCGCGACCGTGACGACGCAGGTGCGCAAGGGCTATCTCGATCAGTGTCCCAACGTCGCGCAGTTCTTGAAGAACCTCGCCTTCGATATCGATTTCGAGAATGTCGGCATGGGCTATCTGATCAATGACGGCATGAAGCCGGAGGACGGGGCCCTGAAGGCAATCACAGCGAACAAAAGCCGCCTCGACGCCTGGCTCGCCGGCGTCACCACCTTCGACGGCCAACCCGGCCTTGCCGCGGTCAAGGAGAAGCTCGGCCTGTGAGACCGGCGGTGCTGGATGCCTTGCCGGACCAGGACGCCTGGGCCGGCCGCAAGCAGTTCGTCACCGTCGGCGATCTCGGCATTGCCTATGTCGAGATATCAGGCGCCGAGCCGGCGCTGCTGCTGGTGCACGGGTTCACCGACACCAGCCGCAGCTTTTCGCTTTTGGCGCCGCATCTGGCCGGCCGCCGGCTGATCATGCCGGATCTGCGCGGCCATGGCGCCTCGCAAGCGGGCCAGGGCTGCGCCATCGCCGATTTCGCCGACGATATTGCCGGGCTGATCCAGTGTTTACGGCTCGACCGGCCGGTCGTCGTCGGCCATTCGCTGGGCGCAATGGTGGCTATCGCATTGGCTGGGCGGCACAAGGAGCTGATCGGCGGCCTGGTGGTCCTGGCCGGCACGTTGAAGCCTGATTTCGCGCCGGATCACCCTCTAGTCGCGGGCGTTGAGGCCTTGCGCGATCCGATATCGCCGGCCGACCCGTTTTATGCCTGGTGGCATGCCTGTCGGCCCGGCGTGTCCCCAGTCTTTCTCGCCGGCCTGGCGAAAGACGCCTCGGCGATGCCGGCATCGCGCTGGCGCGCGATTCTTGAGGAAATCCGCCGCGCCGACCTGACCGACGCGGCACGGGCCGTGCAGACGCGGGCGCTGATCATCGCCGGCGCGTGCGACCCGCTATTCGGCGAGGCGCACCTGCAGGCATTGCGGTCCGCTCTTCCAGAAGCCGCCTTCGCCCGCGCCGAGAGCTGTAGCCACAACCCGCATTGGGAAGATCCGGCCCTTGTTGCAAAGGCCATCGTCGAGGCATTTGAAGTCTAACGCCCGACCAGCGATTGCGATGTCGGCGAGAGCCGCAAAGTCTCCGTTGGTTTGGTCAGGCCTGCTTGCGCGGCCTGCCAAAAGCCCTGCCATGCCGGCGAGGCGGCGAGGGCTGCCTTATGGTGGGCATGCGCCTCGGCGCTGTCGAAGCTGGTGACGACCAGGAAGACGTTTTCATCAGCCCTTACCGGCAGGCGCGGAAAACTGTTTTCGGCATGCTCCGTAACGAACGCGGCGAGCAGGCGTGCGCCTTGTGCCGTCATCAGCGGCGCCCCCGCAGTCTCGAAGCGATTGGCGAAGTCAACCTCCGTGCCGGGCCGCAGATGATGAATCTCGATGACAACGATGCCAGTCAGCGGCTTGTTTTGAATAGGCTTTTCGTCGGTCGCCAGGCCTGTCCGTTGCGCGCCCGCGAGGTCGAAGCCGCCGTCCGGCCACGCCGGCTTGAGCAGCAGCACATCGTCGGAATCGATCATTGTCGCGTTGGCCGCGTCGCGGTACGCCGCCCAGACCGGGCCGCCATAGAAATCGGCGAGAGCATTTTTCCGCGCGACCATGCCATCGAAGCCGCGCATCCAGACGAACATGTCCGGGCGGTCGAGATCCCGGAACTGGCCGATGATGGTCATGCCGGCGTCCTCCTGGCCCTCGATCAGTCTGCCGTCAAAGATGTCGATGAGCGTGTCGCGCTGGCCGGGCTTCAGTGTGTATTGCCGAAGCTCGACGACAGGCGAGGCGAGCACCGCGGGTTTAGGCCTGGCGTTCAGGGGCACGTTCATTCGTATCTCCTTAAAACAGGGTGATCATCCTGTTTATAAACAGACCGGTTGTCCTGTTTTGTCAATATGCTAGAGTCTGGCCATGTCAGCAGAGATGACCGTTCAACCAAAACCGCGCCCACGAAAACGCATCAACGACCCTGAAGGCATGCGCAAGAAAGTGCTCGATGTCGCCGAGGTTGCGTTCCAGGCGCGCGGCTATCACGCCTCCAGCCTCGGCGACCTGATGGCGGCGGCGGGTGTCAGCGGCGGTGCGCTGCATCACCATTTCCCGACCAAGAAGGCGCTGGCGCTGGCGGTGATCGACGAGCGTGTGGCGGCGGCGGTCGAAGAGACATGGATCGCGCCGGTGCTGGCGGCTGCGTCGGCGCGCGAAGGCGTGCGCGCGGTGTTCGAAGCCGTGGCGGCGGAACTGGAGCAGCAGGGTTTCGTGCGCGGCTGCCCGCTCAACAATCTGGCGCACGAACTGTCGCTCGCCGATCCGGATTTTCGCCTTGCCCTTGCCGGTATTTTTGCCGGGTGGCGGCGGGCGATTTCCGACAAGCTGCGAGCCGACCAGCAGGCGGGCAGGGAGGAGGGCACAGATCCCGAGCGCTTTGCCGCGCTGGCGGTCGCCGCCTATTCCGGGGCGATGTCGATGGCCAAGACGGCGCAGGACGCGAGCGTGCTGCGGGATTGTCTGGCGGGACTGGAGCGGAGCGCGCTGTCGTCATTGCAGGGCGGATTGGCAGCCAGGCGACGCCGTAGGGTGCTGCCACGATCGAGAGCCCTTTGATGTCGCAGCGACAGGGAGATCTCGACGCGGCTGCTTTGATTTTGCGGCGCTACTGCGCCAGCGGCTTGATCGTCTCATAGCCGATTACGCATTCGGAGATGTTGGCAACCGAAACCATGCCGCCGGCCGCTGGCCGGAACTCGCTGCGGATGCCCGGTTTTTCCAGCACGAAGCCGGTCTTGGCGGTTTTCGCGTCGACGCATTCGGCGCCATGCGCGACGCTCGCCGTGGCGAGCAGGGCCATGCCGATTGTTGCGGCTGTCCTCGCGCCACGTCAAGACTGCCAGACCCGCGCGGCGGTGTCGATGCGTGGTGACGGCAACTGGACGGCAGGGGCCGCCTGTGCTGAATTTCGCGCATGATGACTCGCTTGCCGATCCACTCGATTTCCCGGCGCAGCCTGCTGAAGCAGATGACAGGATTTGCCGCGGCCGGCGCCTTGTCGCGTCCGGCCTTCAGCCAGACCGGCCAGCGCGTCCAGTCCATCGACGCCACATTCCTGTTCATCGCCGATGTCCATGCCTGCCGCATGGCGAGCGGGTTGAGCCCCAACTGCCTGCAGGAAGGCAAGACCGACGCCGCGTTACTGCGCAACGTGGCAGTGCTCAATGGTCTCGGCGACAAGGACTGGCCGGCCGAGATCAACGGCGTCGCCACCGGCCTGCGCTCGGCGGGCAGCCGCATCGGCACGCCGCTCGGCCTCGTCGTCGGCGGTGACATGACCGACGACGGCGGCGGCCAGATCACCCAGCCGAGCGAGGGCACCCAGTTGCTCCAGTTCAGCCAGCGCTACAGCCAAGGCGTTGGCCCCGATCGCGTACACATGCCGGTCTATGTCGGGCTCGGCAACCATGATCTCGACCAGAACGGGCCGCCGCACCATGTCGACTGGTACCGGCGCGAACTGCGCGACTATGTCGAGGTCAACCATCGCGCCGGCGTGTTCTTCAAGCCGCCAGTGCCGGCCACCGACTACGATGTCGACACCGACTGCTATTCCTGGGACTGGGGCGGCCTGCATCTGATCCAGACGCATCGTTTCGCCGGCGATACCGGCCATGGCGCCGACTCCAGCCTGCCATGGCTGAAGCAGGATCTGGCGACCTACGCGGCGGATGGTCGTCCGGTCATTCTGTTCCAGCACTATGGCTGGGACACTTTCTCGGTGGAACGTTGGGACGCCGCCAAAAAGAGCTATGACGATGACGGCGCCGGCGCGCCGCACTGGTGGAGCGAGGCCGACCGGCAGGCGCTGCTGGCGGCGCTCAGGGGCTACAATGTCGTCGGCATTTTCCATGGCCACCAGCACGAAACGCCGATGATCTATCGCCGTGACGGGCTCGATCTGTTCAAGCCGAAGGCCGCCTATATGGGAGGTTTCGCGCTGGCCAGGGTGACAAGCGACGGCATGGACGTGGCGCTGGGCGAGACGACCGGCGATCATGGCGAGGTCGCTTTCACCAATGCTTTCAGCAAAGGCTGGAGCACATGAAAAAGGCGGCCCTCGCGACCGCCTTTCCCCGACAAAAGTGCGTTTCTCGATGTCGGATCAGAGCGCCTTCTTGACCTTTTCTTTCACGTCGCCATAGGCCTTCTGCACCTTGCCGGCGATCCTGTCGGCCGTGCCTTCGGCCTGGGTCTGCCTGTTGCCAATTGCCTTGCCGGCGGCTTCCTTGACCGAGCCCTTGACCTGCTTGGCCACGCCCGCGACCTGATCCTTGTTCACCATTTTTCGCATCTCCTGGGAGTTTTGAATTTCGGAGGAATTCTTTCGCGGGAGGCTAACGAGCCGGCGTCGGTTAGGTTCCAGGCGTCGCTCGAGCAGCAGATCAGGTCGCGCAGCCGTCTCCTGAGGCAAGGGCTGGCGGGCTAGGCTGTGGGCACGCGCCGACCAAAGGATTTGGGTGATCGCGCGTGCGGGGAGACCTTCTTGGCTGAATTCACGCTCTTCATCGGCAACAAGTGCTTTTCCTCATGGTCGCTCCGGCCGTGGGTGGCGATGAGGCATCTGGAAATCCCGTTCGAGGAGGGTTTCGTGCGGCTGCGCACGCCTGAGACCTTTGCCAATCTGGCGAAAGTGTCGCCGACAGGCCAGGTGCCGGTGCTGAATCACAATGGCAGGATCATCTGGGAAACCCTTGCCATTCTTGAATATCTCGCCGACCTGTTTCCGGACAAAAAACTCTGGCCGGCCGACATCGATGCCCGCGCACTGGCGCGCTCGGCGGCGACCGAGATGCATTCCGGTTTCCGCGAAGTTCGCTACGGCTGGCCGATGAATTTGCGTCGGCCAAAGGGCCACAAGCCGCTCGATGCCGAAGGCGAGGCGCAACGCGAGCGCATCGAGACGTTGTGGCGCGAGTGCCGGGAAAAATACGGCAAGGGCGGCCCGTTCCTGTTCGGCCATTTCACCGCGGCCGACGCCATGTATGCACCGGTCGTGACCCGCTTCGACACCTATGGCGGCACGCTTGCGGCGGATACGCGAGCCTATGTCGATGCCGTGCTGGCAACGTCGGCGATGCGGCACTGGTATGCCGAGGCGGCCAAGGAGACGTGGCCGGAACCCGGCCCGGACGAATAGGTGGATCCAAACGAAAACGCCCCTCGCACCTTTTATCGCGCGGGGGGCGTCTTTGCCATCAACCTTTCTTTCGATTGCTCTCATGAATTGCTGATGACACGGAAGAAATGCGCGTTTGCGCAGATGGTTCCCGAAGGCCGCGATTTTTTTTCGAGGTGGCGGCAGCGCGCCGTTTAGCGTCTTAGTTTGCCGTCATGCCAGCTATTTTGGAGAATTCCGCCCAACGTTTTTGGAGAATTCCGCAGATGTGGCGAATGCAGATTTGACAGCGCGTCAAAAGAAGCCTACAAGATATTCGTCGATATTTGTTTGACTGACTTTTGTTATCCGCGCTTTCGAGCGCGCCTTTGACGAACTTCCCACATCAAAAATCGGGACAAACGACGTTGTGCATCCGCATGGCGTCGAACGAATATTTGCCATGGAAAGGGTTCGTCATGAGCACCGGCACAGTTAAATGGTTCAACGCCACCAAAGGTTTTGGTTTTATTCAGCCTGACGACGGCTCGGCCGACGTTTTTGTCCACATCTCGGCCGTAGAGCGCGCCGGCATGCGCGACATCGTCGAAGGCCAGAAGCTCGGCTACGAGATGGTCCGCGACAACAAGTCGGGCAAGATGTCCGCCGATCAGTTGAAGGCGGCCTGAAAAAAGAATTCAGCTCTCCCGGTGACCACGGATGTACTGGCACCGGTGAGTGGCGAATTCGGGCGCATGGCCGCGGAGACCTGAGTTTCCACGGCATATCATGTGCATGAGGAGTGTGTCTTGTGCATCCGTCTGGATGCACGGCGTTCTCTTAACGGAAGGTCAGGCGGTGCCTGGCCTTTTTCATTTTGCGCTTCTTGCCGCCGAAAGTGCGCTGCGCGCCGGCCTGGACGTGCTAAGGGACGCTCCAGCAATTTGAATAGAATCCGCTGCCGTATGCTTTGTGCGTGGTCCCGACCGAAGACCCGGTCTCGCTCCATCGGCACAGGCTCCTGACAGGAGAAAGATTTTGACCGCTCATTCGAAGACAGTCGAACAGGCCGTGTCCTTGTTCAGCAAGACGCAAACCCAGTCGATGTCGCTCAACCGCATCAATTCCGAACGCGATGCCGTCAGCGAGGCGCGGGAAGCCAAGACCGCGCGCCTGCGCGAACAGCGCCTGGAGAAGGAGGCCTATGAGTTGGCCGCCGCCGCGGCGCTCGCTGCTTTGCCGAAACGGGCCGGAAGACGCTGATGGCCACCAAGCGCGTACCTCCGAAACTGATCGCCGCCGACTCGACGATCGCCGACGTGGTCGAAGGGCTCAACAAGCCGGTCGAATATGTGCGACGGGTGCTGGAAAAACTGGAGCGCTGCAAACGCGCCCATGGCGATGCACAGGTGCGACTCGGTGTGCGCGGTCGCGCCGAATGCCCGAACTATCTGATCGAATATGTCCGCGAAGACGCCAAGACGCATGAGCGCGTCACCCATCAGGACGCCGCCTACAGCGGCAGCACGCATCGCGAGCTGGCAGTCCACCACATCGCGGAAGTCAGAAACTGGTCGCCCGAGGAAATGAACATCACGGCGGTTTCGGCGCTGATCGGCCGCCTGCGCAATCCGCGCGCACCATCATCGCGCTTCGTCGACGAGGACTGACATGGCCATAAAATTCTCCTCCAAGGACCAGCCGGCAACCGCGGCCGCCGTCGCAAAACCGACCAAGCCGGCTGCCGCGCCGAAAGGCGACGCACCTGCCGAGACTGCGACCGATCTGTTCAAGTCGCCGGCCGAAGCGTCTCGCAAGGCGGGCAAGAAGAAATGACAGGCAAGAAGAAATAGCGCCTTGCCGCAAGACGCCGATCGCAATCCTGCTGCGCCGGGGCTGTCTGCTCTGGTGGCCGCTACAAGCCCTCTGGCGTCGCAACGCAGCATCGCTCCTGGCTTCGACTGCCAGAGCTGCGGCGCCTGCTGTTCCTATTCGGCCGAGTGGCCGCGTTTTTCCACCGAGGACGACGCGCAACTCGACCGTATCCCGGAACAATATGTGGCGGCCAATCTGTCCGGCATGCGTTGCGAGGGCGTGCGCTGCTCGGCGCTGTCCGGCGAGATCGGCAAGTCGACCGCTTGCGGCATTTACGAAATCCGCCCGGATGTCTGCCGCGCCTGCATGCCTGGTGACGACGATTGCCTGATGGCGCGCCGGGCGCACGGATTGCCGACGTTTTAGCGCTGCTATCGGCGGCTTGTGCGCACCTTCCTTGCTGGCTACGCTGTGACAGGGCAGGGCGCCGGAGGGAACCATCGTGAGCATCGAATTTCTGTTGACGTCGCTGATCGTCGTGGCTTCGCCCGGCACCGGCGTTCTCTACACGCTAAGCGCCGGCCTCTCGCGCGGCGCGCGGGCCTCGATCATCGCCGCTTTCGGCTGTACGCTCGGCATCATCCCGCATATGGCCGCCGCCATCACCGGCCTTGCGGCGCTGCTGCACACCAGCGCGCTCGCCTTCGAGACGCTGAAATATCTCGGCGTCGCCTATCTGCTCTACATGGCCTGGAACACGCTGAAGGAAAAGGGCGGCCTCAGCGTCGAGCAGGATGTGACGCCACGCTCGGCCGGCAAGGTGATCGCCACCGGCATCCTGGTCAATGTGCTCAACCCGAAACTGTCGATCTTCTTCTTCGCCTTCCTGCCGCAATTCGTCAGCACCACCGAGCCCAATGCGCTGTCGAAGATGCTGGAGCTCAGCTCCGTCTTCATGCTTTTGACCTTCGTGGTTTTCGTCGGCTACGGCGTCTTCGCCGCTTCGATCCGCAGCCATGTCGTGTCGCGGCCGATGGTGCTGACCTGGATGCGCCGGACCTTCGCCGGTGCCTTCGTCATGCTCGGCGCCAAGCTGGCGCTGGCCGACCGGTAGCGCCACGGGGAGCGGTTCAGTCTCGCTGATCCGCTCCTCGCGGTGCGCGCGCTACCCTTTCACATAGCCCATTGCTTCGACGATCCGCCCATCGGCCACGCGCATGAGGTTGACGCCGCGCAGCGAATTGCCGTCGCCCATGAAATAGCGCCAGCGGATCGTTGCCCGGTCGCCGGCGACGAAGGTCTCTTCGATATCGAAACGCGTGCCGGCCTGGGTTGCTATCGCCGTCCAAAGCCCGACGCACGCCGCCTTGCCGGCATGGCGTGCCCCGTCCGGCGCTGGCACTGTGTTCTCGATCACGCAATCCTCAGCCACCAGTTCGGTGAGTGCCGAGGGATCATGGCGTTGGAATACGTCGTTGTAGCGCCGAATGATCTCTGCCGTTTGCTGTGACAGGTCGTACGCGGTTGCGTCCATGACAAGCTCCTGTGTCATCTTCTTTCTCCTGGCTTCATTGGCCTTTGATGGCTTCGACGAGCGTCGCCTTGAGGGTGATCTGAGACACGCCGGCAAGGGCCCGTGAGACGAGACAGCCCGCCTTGGCGGACTGTGCAAGGCGCGCGAATTCATCTTCGGCGAGTCCCGCGACCTCTGCCTCGGTTTCGAGCTCGATGCAGGTGATCGTCGGCCCGGCCGCGGTTGCGCCAAGATGCACCCTGGCGACGGTGCTGATGCTTGTCGGGACATGATTGGCGTTGCCCAGTATGGCGCTCAGCGCCATCGAGAAGCAGCCGGCGTGCGCTGCCCCGATCAGCTCTTCCGGATTGGTGCCCGGACCGTTTTCGAAACGCGACGGGAAGGAATAGGCGCCTTCGAAGACGCCGCTGCCGAGCCGTAAGCGCCCGGAACCTTCCTTCAGCGTGCCTTGCCACTCGGCCGAGGCTTCACGAATTGTCATTGTCGTTCTCCCTTGGTTTGAGGAATCGATGGGTCAGGCGCCGTCGATGACCACCTTCCCGAAGACGTCACCCTGCTGGAAATAGCGGTAGGCATCGCCGGCCTCGGTGAAGGCAAACACCTTGTCGATGACGGGACGCAGGCGGTGCTGCGAGACGGCGCGCATCATGGCTTCGAGATTGGTCCGGTTGCCGACGAAGAGGCGGCTGATGGTGACGAGGCTGCGCTGGTAGAGTGCCGCCGGCAGCTGGATCGGCCCGCCTTGCGCATCCTGCAACGTCAGCAGTACGATGTGCCCGTAAAGCGTGCTGGCGATCAGCGACTGCGCGAAGGTCGCCGGGCCACCGGTCTCGACGACGAGATCGATGCCACCGGTCTGGTCGCGGACGGTCGCACCCCATTGCGGTATATCCGATGTCGAAATCACCAGGTCGGCGCCCAGCGCCCGCAGCCTGTCGGCTTTCTCGCCACGCGAGGTGACGGCGACGACACAGCAGCCGAGCAGCTTGGCGAACTGCAGTGCAAAGAGCGAGACGCCACCCGAGCCGATGACCAGAACCCATTGGCCGGGCTTCGGAATTCCGGTGCTCGTCACCGCATTCCCAGGCGGTCAGGCCGGCGCAGGTCAGCGTCGCCGCCTCATGCCAGTCGAGATGGTCGGGCAGCCGCGCCGCCCATTGTTCGTCGAGAACGGCGTATTCGGTCAGCATGCCGTCCAGCGTGCAGCCGAGCTGGTCGATGAGCCCGGCATTGATGCGGCCGTCGATCCAGCGGGCGAAATAGCTGCCTGTCACGCGATCGCCGACGGCAAGGCGGGTGACGGTATCGCCGATGGCGACAATATCACCGGCCCCATCGCTCAGCGGAACGACGCCGTGGCGCGGCGGCAGCGGATACGTACCGTTGAGGATCATCGTGTCGCGCCGGTTGAGCGAGGTGGCGCGAACGCGCACCACGATCTCATGCGGTTTCGGCTCCGGCTGCGCCGCGTCGCGCATCACCAGGCATTCGGTCCCGCCGGATCCTTCAAGACGGTAGCTGCGCATGTCGATCTCCTCAAGAAGTATGTAGACTGATCTACATATTATGTAGACCGATTGTCATATTCGAGGCAAGGCCTATAATGCTTCCTCCTGACAGAGGTTGACATGGCCAACGACACCCGCACCCGCATACTCGAGACGACTGGGCTGCTTCTCAGGCAGCGCGGCTATCACGGCACCTCGCTCAACGACATATTGAGCGCCAGCGGCGCACCGCGCGGTTCGCTCTACTTCCATTTTCCCGGCGGCAAGGACCAACTGGTTATCGAGGTGACGCGCGGCAGCGTTGCCGACGTGACGGAGAGGCTGGGCGAGGCGCTGGCCGCCGAACGGGATCCGGCGGTGGCTGTCCATCATATCTACCAGTCGGTGGGACGCATGCTGGAGGACAACCAGTTTTCGCTCGGCTGTCCGATCGCGCCTGTCGTGCTGGACTCGCCGACCGACGTGCCGGAACTGGCGGAGTTGTGTCGCTCGGCCTTCGAACAGTGGATAGGCCTGTTGCGAGACGCCTTCGTCAGGGCAGGGGTGCCCGAGCGCCGCGCGCACGCTTTGGCGCTGCTGGTCGAATCGTCGCTGGAAGGGCTGATGGTGATCGCCCGCGCCACCCGCGACCGCGCCCCGGTACAGGCCGTGGCCGACGAGGTCGCGGCGCTGATTGAAGCCGCGGTGCTTGCCGGCGAGGTAAAGCAACGCGCAGATGCCGCCGTATGAGGGGCGGCCACAACGACCGCTGCGCAAAACAAAAAGGGCGGCATCTCTGCCGCCCTCAGACTGCTGACAAACCCCTGGCATTTGCCGGGGGTTTTTGATTCACTGGGTCATGTTGAAGCGACCCGCCCCTGAACAGACCGCGCTCGAGATG
>NZ_LMHO01000020.1:0-66175 GCF_001428185.1 Mesorhizobium sp. Root695
CATTTCTACCTGACGCTCGACTGCGAACTCGATGCGCTGCTGGCGTTGCGTACGCAGATCAATGCGGCAGCCCCGGTGAAGAAGACCGATAAGGGCGACGCACCCGCCTACAAGCTGTCGGTCAACGACATGGTCATCAAGGCGATGGCGCTGGCGCTGAAGGCGGTGCCGGATGCCAATGCCTCATGGACCGAAAGCGCCATGGTCAAGCACAAGCATGCCGATGTCGGCGTYGCCGTGTCGATCCCCGGCGGCCTGATCACGCCGATCATCCGCAAGGCCGACGAAAAGACGCTGTCCACCATCTCCAACGAGATGAAGGATCTGGCCAGCCGCGCCCGCAGCCGCAAGCTGAAGCCGGAAGAGTATCAGGGCGGTACAACCGCGGTGTCCAATCTCGGCATGTTCGGCATCAAGGACTTTGCCGCTGTCATCAACCCGCCGCATGCGACGATCCTGGCGGTCGGTGCCGGCGAGGAGCGGGCAGTGGTCAAGAATGGCGAGATCAGAATAGCCACCGTGATGTCGGTGACGCTGTCGACCGATCATCGCGCCGTCGATGGTGCGCTGGGTGCCGAACTGCTCGTAGCCTTCAAGCGGCTGATCGAGAACCCGATGGGCATGCTGGTCTAGGNTGTCGACCGATCATCGCGCCGTCGATGGTGCGCTGGGTGCCGAACTGCTCGTAGCCTTCAAGCGGCTGATCGAGAACCCGATGGGCATGCTGGTCTAGGAAGGGAGAGGGCGGTGCGGATAGTCTTCACCAGCCTCTTCGCCTTCATCTTTTTCCGATTCGCCGGTGGTCTGGTCGCTCAACTGCTTGCGGTCGCAAGCCATGCGCAGGAAGAATATATTCTTGCGCGGCTTTTTTTGCGACGCACCGACGATCATCAACTGGCTGGCCCTTTGCGCGATTGTCCTGTTCGTGCTGATCAGGCTCGGCCTGATCGGCTGGACGTTCTCGCAGCCATCAGCAGACGCGGTTTGATCAACGCACAGGTGGGCGCATGAAGGCGGTTCTTTGCTACGGCGACTCGCTGACCTGGGGCTACAATGCCGAAGGTGGCCGCCATGCGCTGCAAGACCGCTGGCCGAGCGTGCTGCAGGTTGGGCTCGGCGGCGGCGTTCAGGTCGTCGCCGAAGGCCTCAACGGCCGCACCACGGCCTTCGACGATCATCTGGCCGGTGCGGACCGCAACGGTGCAAAACTGTTACCAACCGTCCTTACGACCCATGCGCCGATCGACTTGATCGTCATCATGCTCGGTGCCAACGACATGAAGCCGTGGATCCACGGCAATCCGGTCGCGGCCAAGCAAGGCATCCAGCGGCTGATCGACATCGTGCGCGGCCACGACTATCCGTTCGACTGGCCGGCGCCGCAGATCCTGATCGTTTCGCCGCCTGCGGTCAGCCGCACCGACAACGCCGAATTCAAGGAAATGTTCGCCGGCGGTGACGAGGCTTCGACGCGGTTGGCGCCGCTCTATGCCGCTCTCGCCGATGAGGCCGGCTGCGGCTTCTTCGACGCCGGCTCCGTGGCGCAAACCACCCCGCTCGACGGCGTCCACCTCGATGCCGAAAACACGCGAGAAATCGGCAAGGCGCTGACGCCGGTCGTGCGCGTCATGCTGGAATTGTGAAGGAGAAGTACCGTGGCTGAGAACTACGACGTCATCATCATTGGCTCCGGCCCCGGCGGTTACATCGCTGCCATTCGTGCAGCCCAGCTGGGCCTCAAGACGGCGATCGTCGAGCGCGAGCATCTCGCGGGCATCTGTTCGAACTGGGGTTGTATCCCGACCAAGGCGCTGCTGCGTTCCGCTGAAGTGATGCACTATGCCGAGCATGCGAAAAACTACGGGCTGAAGATTGAAGGCACTGTCAGGGCGGACCTGAAAGCTGTCGTCGACCGTTCGCGCGGCATTGCGCAACGCATGAACGCCGGTGTCGGCTTCCTGATGAAGAAGAACAAGGTCGATGTCATCTGGGGCGAAGCCAAGCTGACGAAAGCCAACGAGATCATCGTCGCCAAATCTTCCAAGAAGCCGATGGAGCCGCAGGCGCCGCTGCCGAAGAACACCAAGGGCGAGGGCACTTATACTGCCAAGCACATCATTATCGCCACGGGGGCCAGGCCGCGCGCACTGCCTGGCATCGAGCCTGACGGCAAACTCATTTGGACGTATTTCGAGGCGATGGTGCCGCCGGAGATGCCGAAGTCGCTTCTGGTCATGGGATCGGGTGCCATCGGCATCGAATTCGCCTCATTCTACCGCACCATGGGTGTGGACGTGACCGTGGTTGAGGTTTTGCCGGCCGTCATGCCGGTCGAGGACGCCGAGATTTCCGCTTTCGCCAAAAAGCAGTTCGAAAAGCAGGGCATGAAGATTCTGCTCGAGGCGAAAGTGGCGAAAGTCGAGAAGGGCGCGAACTCGATTACCGCGCATGTTGAGCTCAAGGACGGCAAGGTCGAGAAGATCACCGCCGACCGGATGATCTCTGCTGTCGGCGTGCAGGGCAATATCGAAAATCTCGGTCTCGAAGCCCTCGGCGTGAAGACGGAACGAGGCTGCATCGTCATCGACGGCTATGGAAAGACCAATGTGGCGGGGCTCTACGCCATCGGTGATGTCGCCGGCCCGCCGATGCTGGCCCACAAGGCGGAGCACGAAGCAGTCATCTGCGTCGAGAAGATCGCTGGCTTGCCTAACGTCCATCCCATGGACAAACTGAAGATTCCTGGCTGCACATACTGCAATCCGCAGGTCGCCTCGGTTGGCCTGACGGAAGCCAAGGCCAAGGCCGAGGGCAAGGACATCCGTGTTGGACGCTTCCCCTTCGTCGCCAATGGCAAGGCCATCGCGCTTGGCGAGGATCAGGGGCTGGTCAAGACCATCTTCGACAAGAAGACTGGTCAGTTGCTCGGCGCGCACATGGTCGGCGCCGAAGTGACCGAATTGATCCAGGGCTTTGTCGTGGCGATGAACCTGGAGACAACCGAGGAAGAGCTGATGCACACCATTTTCCCGCACCCGACGCTGTCGGAGATGATGAAGGAAAGCGTGCTCGACGCCTATGGCCGCGCGCTAAACGCGTGATAAATTGAAAGCGCTGGTACAGATGGAACCCGGCGGCAAGGTACTTCGTTTGCGGATGCATTTTCACCAATCACACAAGGAGAAGGCATATGCACCTGAATGGCGTCGGCTGGATTGCAGCCATCATCATCGGTGGCCTGGCAGGCTGGTTCGCCGAAATGTTCATGAAGAGCAATACCGGCATCTTCATGAACATTGTTATGGGCATCGTTGGCGCGGTCGTGCTGAACGCCATTCTGCAGGCTATCAATTTTGGCCCGTTCGGCGTCGGCTGGATTGCGTATCTGATCACGGGCTTTATCGGTGCCTGCCTGCTGATCTGGGTCGGACGCCTGGTGCGCCGTTAGTCGATATCATTCCCGCTATGCGAAAAAGGCTGTTGCGGCATGCGCCGCGGCGGCCTTTTTCTTTGTGTTGAAAAGTCTTAGATGACGTTATGACAGCGGACGCCTGACGGGCGGTCGCCAATGAACCAGGTTCCCCGATGGTCACTGTCCTCGATACGATCGCCAACGCCCCGCGCCTGCGGCATCCGGAAAAGGCACACAAGCCTGACCAGGACGTGCTGCGCAAGCCCGACTGGATCCGCGTCAAGGCGCCAATGTCGAAGGGCTATGCCGAAACGCGCGAAATCGTGAAATCGCACAAGCTGGTGACGGTCTGCGAAGAGGCCGGCTGCCCCAACATCGGCGAGTGCTGGGAAAAGAAGCACGCCACCTTCATGATCATGGGCGAGATCTGCACGCGCGCCTGCGCCTTCTGCAACGTCGCCACCGGCATTCCGACAGCACTCGATCCCGATGAGCCGGCCCGCGTCGCACACGCCGTCAAGCAGATGGGCCTGACCCATGTCGTCATCACCTCGGTCGACCGCGACGATCTCGCCGATGGCGGTGCGCAACATTTCGCCGAGGTCATCCGCGCCATCAGGGCGGCAACGCCGTCGACGACGATCGAAATCCTGACGCCCGACTTCCTGCGCAAGGACGGCGCGCTGGAGATCGTTGTGGCGGCCAAGCCCGACGTCTTCAACCACAATCTGGAGACCGTGCCGTCGAACTATCTGACGGTTCGGCCGGGCGCCCGCTATTTCCACTCGATCCGGCTGTTGCAGCGGGTCAAAGAACTCGATCCGTCGATCTTCACCAAATCCGGCATCATGGTCGGCCTGGGCGAAGAGCGGAACGAGATCCTGCAGCTGATGGACGATCTGCGTTCGGCCAATGTCGACTTCATGACCATCGGCCAGTACCTGCAGCCGTCGAAGAAGCACCATCCGGTGATCCGTTTCGTCACGCCGGAGGAATTCAAGTCCTTCGAGACGATCGGCCGGACCAAGGGTTTCCTGCTGGTGGCGTCGAGCCCGCTGACGCGCTCGTCGCATCATGCCGGCGACGATTTCGCCCGGTTGCGCGCGGCACGGGAAGCGCTTCTCAAGAAATCAGCTTAACTAGCTGGTTTCATGCCAAAATTCGAAGCCACCCGTCGCGTATCCCACACACCGGAGCAGATGTTCGCGCTGGTCGCCGATGTCGAATCCTATCCACAATTCCTGCCGCTTTGCGAAGCGCTGACGGTTCGCTCGCGCAAGGAGCGTGACGGACGCACTGTGCTCCTCGCCGACATGAGCATTGGCTACAAGGCGATCCGCGAAACCTTCACGACGCAGGTGTTGCTGAAGCCCGACGAGAACACCATCGACGTGAAGTACATAGACGGCCCGTTCAAATATCTGAGCAATGTCTGGCGTTTCGAACCGGACGGCGCCGGCTGCGCCGTCCGCTTCTTCATCGACTACGAGTTCAAGAGCCGCATTCTGGGCGCGGTGATGGGCACCATGTTCGACCGCGCCTTCCGCATGTTCGCCGAGGCGTTCGAGAAGCGCGCGGATGTCATTTATGGTGCAGCACCCTCGGCCTGAGGCTGGTCAAGCGCACGCAAACCCAATTCCAGTGCGTGCCGTACGGTTTCCTGGCGGATGAAATCGCGCCCCTTGTCGGGAAACAGTTTGTGCTCGGCGGTCACGCTCTGGCCACCCAGCCCGACGCCGAACCAGACCAGGCCGACAGGTTTTTCCGCAGAACCGCCGCCAGGTCCGGCAATGCCGGTGACCGCCAGGGTCAGTCCGGCGCGCGAACGGGCAAGCGCGCCTGTTGCCATTTCGATCGCCGTCTCGCGCGAAACCGCCCCATGCGCCTCGAGCGTGGCGGGGGAAACACCGAGCATGTCCATCTTGGCTTCGTTGGAATAGGTGATGAAGCCGCGATCGACCACGGCGGAGGATCCGGCGATGTCGGTGAGCGCGGCGATGATCATGCCGCCGGTGCAGCTTTCCGCCGTCGCCAGCATGATGCCGCGCTTCTGGCAGGCTTGCAGCAGGGCATTTGCCAGATCGGTGTTGCTCATTCCGGCACCTCGCCGGGAAACACCACGCTGGCGGTGGCAATCGCCGCAATGCCTTCCTCGCGCCCGACAAAACCGAGCTTCTCATTGGTTGTCGCCTTGATCGAGATACGATCCGGTGAAATTGCCAGCATCTGCGAAAGGGTTGCGGTCATCGCCTCGCGATGCGGGCCGACGCGCGGCGCTTCGCAGATCAGCGTGATATCGGCATTGGCGATGCGGCCGCCGCGTTCGCGCACCAGTTTTGCCGCATGTTCGACGAAGATCCGGGACGCAGCGCCCTTCCACTGCGGATCGGAGGGCGGAAAATGGGTGCCGATGTCGCCGGCGCCGCAAGTCGCCAGCAGCGCATCTGTCAGGGCGTGCAGGCCGACATCGGCGTCTGAATGGCCGGACAGTTTCTTGTCATGAGGAATGGCGACGCCACACAGGGTGACATGGTCGCCGGGCTCGAAGGCGTGGACGTCGTAGCCATTGCCGGTACGGATGTCGGGAAAGCGCACGCGTTCGCCGGAAAGCCGCTGGTCCGCCATCGTAATATCCCGTGCCCAGGTGAGTTTGACATTGTCCGGCGAGCCCGGAACGATCTTGACCGGAATATGCGCCCATTCGGCGATTGCGGCGTCGTCGGTAAAATCCATTTTCCCCAGATGATGGGCCTTCTCATGCGCGGCAAGGATGGGCCAGAAGGGAAAGCCCTGTGGCGTTTGCGCCGCGTGAAGGCCGCTGCGCGAAACGGTTTCCTCAACCACGCCGGCGGCCGACTCGCGCTTCAGCGTGTCGGCGACGGGCAAAGCGGGCAACGCTCCCTCCCGCTCGCCGATGGCGGCGATGGTGCGGTCAATCAACTCCGCATCGACGAACGGACGCACGGCGTCGTGGATCAGAACCTGCGCCGGCGCGTAGCCTCTCAGCGCAAGCAATCCGAGCCTGACGGACTCCTGCCTGGTCGCCCCACCCATGACGGCTGTGACTCGCTCAGCGTTGGCGCCCGCCGCCTGCCGGAACAGCTCGTGGTCGTCGGCATGGATGGCGACGACAATCTCGCTGGTCTGCGGGTGCGCCAGAAAAATCTCCAACGTGTGTGCGATGACGGCAAAGCCACCAATGTGTTGATATTGCTTCGGCCCGTTGGCCTGTCCAGCGCGCGCGCCACGGCCGGCTGCAACGATCACCACCGCGACCTTGCCATCAGCACTCGAAACGTGATTTTCACTTGCGTCAGTCATTGCGGATTGGTCCTAGCGCACGATCCCGAAAAGTGTAATCGGTTTTCGGAAAGATCGTGCGCCAAGTATGAAATTCCAAAGCGTCCTTTGCGCGTCCTGAGGGACGCGCGGCGCTTTGGCCGCAGCCAGTCCCGAAGGCCAGCATTTTCCCAATTGCGCCTTAATGTGGCGTCATTCCGCGTTGCACATTGCCGCGGTTCTGGCTAGAGAATGTGCAACGAATGAACATGCTTGGTTTTTGTGCATGGTTAACTTGACCAAATTGGCCGCGCCGCTTGACGTCGGCGGCGTGAAAATCCGCAATCGCGTGTTCCTCGCGCCGATGTCGGGCATTACGGACGAGCCGTTCCGGCAGCGTGCTCACGCGCATGGCGCGGGCCTGGTCGTGTCCGAAATGGTGGCCAGCGGCGAGCTTGCCAAGGGCAGGGCCGGCTTCAACCTGCGCATACGCCACTCCGGCCTGCCCGTCCATATGGTCCAGCTTGCTGGCCGCGATGCGGCGCACATGGCGGAAGGCGCGCGAATTGCCGCCGGCGAGGGCGCCGACATCATCGACATCAACATGGGCTGCCCGGCAAAGAAGGTCACTGGTGGCTATGCCGGTTCCGCATTGATGCTGGATCTCGACCATGCACTGTCGCTGATCGACGCTGTTGTCGGCGCGGTCGAGGTACCGGTGACGGTCAAGATGCGGCTGGGCTGGGACGAAGGCGCACTCAACGCGCCGATGCTGGCGCGCCGCGCCGAGCAGGCCGGCGTCAGGATGGTGACCGTGCACGGCCGCACGCGCTGCCAGTTCTATCAGGGCAAGGCCGACTGGCGCGCCATCGCCCGCGTCAAGGAAGCCGTGTCCATCCCGGTCGTCGCCAATGGCGATGTTTCTTCGCCAGAGGAAGCCGCTGCCATTCTCGAGCAGTCCGGCGCCGACGCTGTGATGGTCGGGCGCGCGCACTATGGCGCGCCCTGGATCGCCGGCGGCATCGCTGCTGCAGCGGCGGGCGAGGCTGCGACCAACGTCCCGCAGAGCCCGACGGCACGGGCCGACTATGTAGTCTCCCACTATGAGGACATGCTGGCGCTCTACGGCGTCGAGAGCGGCCTGCGCCAGGCGCGCAAGCATCTCGGCTGGTATCTCGATCGTCATGCCGGCGGTGTCGCTGACGATAGTCGAAAGGCCATACTGACCGCATTCGAGCCCGCGCGCGTCATTGCCTTGCTGCAGGATGTGTTTTCGCGCGATCCGCAACCCTTGAACCTGCGGAGCGCCGCATGAACGCCGCCGCCGGCCAGGGCGCTGAAATGGCGGATGCCGCCCAGATCGTGCTCAACACCATCCGTCGTCCGGTGATCATGATCAGCGATGAGGGGTACATCACCTATGCCAACGCCGATGCCGAGGATTTCTTCCGCTCGAGTGCGACGATGCTGGCGCGCAACACGCTGTCAAAACTCATTCCCTTTGGCAGCCCGCTGCTGACGCTTGTCGACCAGGTGCGCGAGCGTCGGGCCCCAGTCAACGAGTACCGCGTCGACGTGTCGTCGCCGCGCCTCGGCATCGAGAAGGTCGTCGACCTCTATGTCGCGCCGGTGCCGGAATATCCGGGCTCCGTCGTGGTGATGTTCCAGGAACGGTCGATGGCCGACAAGATCGACCGGCAGATGACGCATCGCGGCGCGGCGCGCTCGGTCACCGGCCTGGCGGCCATGCTTGCCCATGAGATCAAGAACCCGCTCTCCGGCATCCGGGGTGCTGCCCAGTTGCTCGAACTGTCCGCTTCCGACGAGGACCGCGCGCTGACGCGGCTGATCACCGACGAGACGGACCGCATCGTGTCGCTGGTCGATCGCATGGAGGTGTTTTCCGACGAGCGGCCGATCGATCGCTATCCCGTCAACATCCATGTCGTGCTCGACCATGTGAAGGCGATTGCTAAGAACGGTTTTGCCAAGAGAATCAAGATAATGGAGGATTATGATCCTTCATTGCCTCCGGTGTTTGCCAACCGCGACCAGCTCATCCAGGTGTTCCTCAACCTGGTCAAGAACGCCGCCGAGGCGATCGGCAGCGACCCGCAGGGCGAGATCGTGCTGTCGACCGCCTTCCGGCCCGGCATCCGTGTTTCCGTGCCGGGTACGCAGGATCGCGTATCGCTGCCGCTGGAGTTCTGCGTGCGCGACAATGGCTCCGGCGTCTCGGAAGATATTTTGCCGATCCTGTTTGACCCGTTCATCACCACCAAGCCGAATGGCTCTGGGTTGGGTCTTGCGCTGGTCGCCAAGATCGTCGGCGAGCATGGCGGCATCATCGAATGCGAATCGACGCCGCGCGGGACCACATTCCGCATCCTGATGCCGGCCTGGAAAGAAGCGCCATACGGCGCCAATGAAGACGGTGAAGGAGACCGCAAATGACCGTTCGCGGCAATATTCTCGTCGCCGACGACGATGCGGCGATCCGCACCGTACTCAACCAGGCGCTTTCGCGCGTCGGCCACGAGGTGCGCGTCACCTCCAACGCTTCGACGCTGTGGCGATGGGTGGCGGCGGGCGAGGGCGATCTGGTCATCACCGATGTGGTGATGCCGGATGAAAACGCCTTCGACATGCTGCCGCGCATCAAGAAGGCGCGGCCGGAACTGCCGGTCATCGTCATGAGCGCCCAGAACACCTTCATGACGGCGATCCGCGCGTCCGAAACCGGAGCCTATGAATATCTGCCCAAGCCGTTCGACTTGACCGAGTTGCTCAACATCGTCAACCGGGCGCTTTCCGAGCCGCGGCGGCCGAAGATCGATGTGCGGCCGGAAGAGCAGCCCGACGCGATGCCGCTGGTCGGCCGCTCTGCAGCCATGCAGGACATCTATCGCATGCTGGCGCGCATGATGCAGACCGATCTGACGGTGATGATCTCGGGCGAATCCGGCACCGGCAAGGAGCTGGTGGCGCGCGCGCTGCATGAATATGGCCGCCGTCGTGGCGGGCCGTTCGTCGCCATCAACATGGCGGCGATCCCGCGCGATCTGATCGAATCGGAACTGTTCGGCCACGAGAAGGGCGCCTTCACCGGCGCGCAGAACCGCTCGACCGGCCGCTTCGAACAGGCCGAAGGCGGTACGCTGTTCCTCGACGAGATCGGCGACATGCCGATGGAAGCACAGACGCGCTTGCTGCGCGTCCTGCAGCAGGGCGAGTACACGACGGTTGGCGGACGCACGCCGATCAAGACCGACGTGCGCATCGTCGCCGCCACCAACAAGGATCTGCGCACGCTGATCAACCAGGGGCTCTTCCGCGAGGATCTTTTCTATCGCCTCAACGTCGTGCCGCTGAGGCTGCCCGCGCTGCGCGAGCGCTCCGAGGATGTGCCCGATCTCGTCCGCCATTTCTTCAAGCTCGGCGAGATGGAAGGCCTGCAGACCAAGCGCATCTCGTCCGGCGGCATCGAACTGATGAAGCGCTATCCGTGGCCGGGCAATGTGCGCGAATTGGAAAATCTGGTTCGCAGGCTGGCAGCGCTCTATTCGCAGGACGAGATTTCCGCCGAGATCATCGAGGCGGAACTCAAGACCGGCGAACGCCCGGTGGTGCCGGGTGGCGGCAACCTCATTCCCGACGACCTGTCGATCGGCCAGGCGGTCGAGCACTTCCTGCAGCGCTATTTCGCCTCGTTTGCCGGCGATTTACCACCTGCCGGGCTTTATCAGCGCATCCTGTCCGAGGTCGAGTTTCCGCTCGTCCTGGCCTCGATGACGGCAACCCGCGGCAATCAGATCAAGGCCGCGGAATTGTTGGGGCTCAACCGCAACACTCTGCGCAAGAAGATTCGCGAACTCGGCGTCAACGTCTACAAATCATCGCGGCAGGGCTGAGCCCTGATCTGAGCGTCGGGCTCTTTTCGGGGGACGGCTCGCGAAAGATTTCCGTCTCGGTCACACTTGTTGCATAATCGCCACAATGCGTTGCATACATCCGACGCATTCATGGCTCTAGACGACGACATGGCTCCGCAGGCACCGACAACAAACCAACCGCTTTTCAGCGAACCCGGCACGCGTGACGGGCGCCGGCTGCTTGCGCTGCCGGGCGTGGTCGCGGTCGTGGGGGCGTTGGTGACGGCGGCGATCTCGTTCACCATCCTTGTCGGCGCGACGCCGATCACGCCCAACGAATCGACGACGCTGGCGCTGATCGCCCTCAACGCGGCTTTCGTCCTGTTCCTTATCGCGCTGGTCGGACGTGAAGTGCACCGCATCCTCATGGCACGCCGGCACGGCAAGGCCGCCTCGCGGCTGCACGTGCGCATCGTCGCCATGTTCGCTCTGGTCGCCGCCATTCCCGCCATCATGGTGGCGATCATCGCGTCGATCACGCTCGACATCGGCCTCGACCGCTGGTTCGAGATCCGCACCAAGACGATCGTCAATTCGTCGCTGTCGATCGCCGACGCCTATGTCCAGGAAAATGCCCGTAATCTCCAGGGCACGACACTGTCGATGGCCTATGATCTCGATGCGTCGCGCACACTCTACGGCCTTGATCGCACTGGATTTCTCGACCTGATGACCAAGGAGGCCGTAGGCCGGTCGCTGGCCCATGCGGCGCTGATCAAGCCGGACGGCTCTTTTGTCATGAGCGCCAAGACCGATACGGATTTCGCCATGCCCGAGCCGCCGGAAGGCGCCGTGTCCAGCGCTGCCGACGGCAAGCCGGTGCTGATCGAGCCGAAAACGCGCAACATCATGGGCGCCATCGTGAAACTGCGCGAGATCGAAGGGCTCTATCTCTACACCATTCGCCTCGTTGATCCCGAAGTGATCAAGGCGCGGCAGATCGTCAGGTCCAACACCGACGAATATCGCGGCCTGGAAGACAACCGCCGCACCTCGCAGGTGGCCTTCGCGCTGCCCTATCTGTCGCTGACGCTGATCATCATCCTGTCCGCCATCTGGACCGGCATTGCGGTTGCCGACCGTCTGGTGCGGCCCATTCGCCAGCTTATCGGTGCCGCCGACGAGGTGGCGACCGGCAATCTCGACGTTGCGGTTCCCGTCAGGCCATCCGACGGCGATGTCGCTTCGCTCGGCGATACGTTCAACAAGATGCTTCTGGAGCTGAAATCACAGCGCAACGAGATCCTGTCGGCCAAGGACCTGATCGACGAACGGCGCCGCTTCTCGGAAGCCGTGCTTGCCGGCGTCACCGCAGGCGTCATCGGCGTCGATCCCTACGGCATCGTTACCATCGTCAACCGCTCGGCCGAGGCGATGCTGGCCATCTCCGCCAGCGCCGCCCTTGGACAGAACCTTTCCGCCGTGCTCCCGCATGTCGGCCGCGTCTTCGAGATCGGCCGCAAGTCCGGCAAGCCTGTCTATCGCGAGCAGGTGACCTTCTACCGCGCCGGCGCCGAACGGACCTTCAACGTGCAGATCACCATCGAGGCCGGCGATGACGGCTCGGAGGAAAAATCCTATGTCGTGACGGTCGACGACATCACCGACCTGGTTCAGGCACAGCGCTCCTCCGCCTGGGCCGACGTGGCGCGGCGCATCGCCCATGAGATCAAGAATCCGCTGACGCCGATTCAGCTGTCCGCCGAGCGCATCAAGCGACGCTTCGGCAAGGTCATCACCGAGGACCGCGAGATTTTCGATCAATGCACCGACACCATCATCCGGCAGGTCGAGGACATCGGCCGCATGGTCGACGAATTCTCCGCTTTCGCGCGCATGCCGAAGCCCGAGATGAAAGCCATCGATCTGCGCGAATCGTTGCGCGAGGCCTCGTTCCTGGTTGAAGTCAGCCGCGCCGACATTGCTTTCGAGCGCGTATTCGGCAACGAGCCGCTCAAGGGCACTTTCGACAGCCGGCTGATGGCGCAGGCTTTCGGCAATGTGATCAAGAACGCCGCCGAAGCGATCGACGGACTGGAACAGAAGGACGGTTCGCACGGCATAATCCGGATTCAAGCCGGGCGCCAGAATGGAGCGATTCGCATCGACGTCATCGACAATGGCAAAGGCCTGCCGCGTGAGAATCGCCAACGGCTGCTCGAGCCCTATATGACCACACGCGAGAAGGGCACCGGGCTCGGTCTCGCTATCGTCAAGAAGATCGTGGAGGACCATGGTGGCAGGCTGGAACTTCATGATGCCCCTGCCGATTTCCACAATGGGCGCGGCGCGATGATCAGCATCATCCTACCGCCTGCGGCCGCTGCGTCTCCACCACGCAGCGAGAGCAGGTCGGAAAACGAAAGAGAAACTGAAAAGGTCGGTAATGGCGTCTGATATTCTCATCGTCGATGACGAGGAAGACATCCGTGAACTCGTCGCGGGCATCCTGAGCGACGAAGGTCACGAAACCCGCACGGCATTCGATGCCGACAGCGCGCTGGCGGCGATTGCCGACCGGGCGCCGCGGCTGATTTTCCTCGACATCTGGCTGCAGGGCTCGCGCCTGGACGGGCTGGCTTTGCTCGACGAGATCAAGACGATGCACCCGACCTTGCCCGTGGTGATGATTTCCGGCCACGGCAACATCGAAACGGCGGTCTCCGCCATCCGGCGCGGCGCCTATGACTTCATCGAAAAACCGTTCAAGGCCGACAGGCTGATCCTCATTGCCGAGCGTGCGCTCGAGACCTCGAAATTGCGGCGCGAGGTTTCCGACCTCAAGCTGCGCAGCGGCGAAACTTTCGACCTAATCGGCATGTCGTCGGCGATGAGCCAGTTGCGCCAGACCATCGAGCGCGTCGCCCCGACCAACAGTCGCGTGATGATCATCGGCCCGTCGGGCTCGGGCAAGGAACTGGCCGCGCGCGCCATCCACACGCTGTCGGCACGCAAGACCGCACCGTTCGTGACGCTGAGCGCCGCCAACATCACGCCCGAGCGCATGGAGATCGAGCTGTTCGGCACCGAATCGAACGGCGTCGAGCGCAAGGTCGGCGCACTCGAGGAGGCTCATCGCGGCATCCTCTACATCGATGAGGTGGCCGACATGCCGCGCGAGACGCAGAACAAGATCCTGCGCGTGCTGGTCGAGCAGCAGTTCGAGCGGGTAGGGGGCACCAAGCGGGTCAAGGTCGATGTCCGCATCATTTCCTCAACCTCGCAGAACCTCGAGGCGATGATCGCCGACGGCCGTTTCCGCGAGGATCTTTATCATCGCCTGGCGGTGGTTCCGGTCATGGTGCCGGGACTGGCCGAGCGGCGCGAGGACATTCCCTATCTCGTCGACAATTTCATGAAGCAGATCGCACGCCAGGCCGGCATCAAGCCGCGCCGCATCGGCGACGATGCGCTGGCCGTGCTGCAGGCGCACAATTGGCCGGGCAACGTTCGCCAGCTGCGCAACAATGTCGAGCGCCTGATGATCCTGGCGCGCGGTGATGACGTCGATGCGCCGATCACCGCGGACCTGTTGCCGGCCGAGATTGGCGATGTCATGCCACGCACCCCGAATCAATCCGATCAGCACATCATGGCGCTGCCGCTACGCGAGGCGCGTGAGCAGTTCGAGAAGGACTATCTCATCGCCCAGATCAACCGCTTCGGCGGCAACATCTCGAAAACCGCCGAGTTCATCGGCATGGAGCGCTCCGCTCTGCACCGCAAGCTGAAGTCGCTGGGCGTCTGACACGCAGCGCCGAGCCAGCCGGCCTGTACCAAGCATTTGCCGGTTACGGCGGCGGCGGAATCGCATAAGAAAGCCCCAAGAATTTCCTAGAGGTTGCCCATGCCGCGCATTGCCTATGTCAACGGGCGCTATGTCACGCACGCCGACGCCGCCGTGCATATCGAGGATCGCGGCTATCAGTTCGCCGACGGCGTCTACGAGGTGTGCGAAGTAGCGCGCGGCTTCATCGTTGACATGCCGCGCCACCTGGCCCGGCTGAACCGCTCGCTGACCGAATTGTCGATCGCCTGGCCAGTCACCTCTCACGTGCTGCCGCTCATCCTGCGCGAGGTGGTCAACCGCAATCATGTCGCCAACGGCCTGGTCTATGTCCAGGTGACGCGCGGCGTTGCCAGCCGCGACTTTGTCTTCCCTTCCGCCGACACCAAGCCGTCCCTGGTAGTGACCGCCAGGAAAGCCGATCCGGCGGCTGGAGCAAAGCGAGCCGAGACCGGTATCGCTGTCATCACCGTGCCGGAGAACCGCTGGGATCGCGTCGACATCAAGAGCGTCGGACTGCTGCCCAATGTATTGGCCAAGCAGAAGGCCAAGGAAGCGGGCGCCCAGGAAGCCTGGTTCGTCGACGGCGACGGCATGGTCAAGGAAGGCGGATCGTCCAACGCCTGGATCGTCACCAGGGACGGCGTCCTGGTTACCAGGCCGGCCGAGCATGGCATCCTGCGCGGCATCACCCGCACGACCATGTTTGAAGTGGCTGCCAAGCTCGGCCTGAAGATCGAGGAGCGCGGCTTTTCCGTCGCCGAGGCCAAGGCGGCACGCGAGGCGTTCATCAGTTCCGCAACGACAATTGCCATGCCGGTCGTGGCCATCGACGGCGATACGGTCGCCAATGGACACCCCGGCTCAATAACACTTTCGTTGCGGCAGGCCTTTTTTGACATTGCGGAAAAAAGTCCAGCCTGATAACCGCACAGGTGGAATGAACATCAATATATCTCGTTCTGCTTGTCGTTACTGACGACGAGACGGTGTTTGCGAGCTTGACATGCGCCCGTTAATTTGGCGCATTGGCTTGCAAATCGAAGGGGATCGGCGAAAGACAAGAACAATGGCGGAACGATCGCAAAACCTTCAGGACCTGTTCCTGAATTCAGTTCGCAAGAGCAAGAACCCACTCACCATCTTCCTCATCAACGGCGTCAAGCTGACCGGCGTGGTCACTTCGTTCGACAATTTCTGTGTGCTGCTGCGCCGTGACGGTCACTCCCAGCTCGTCTACAAGCACGCCATTTCCACGATCATGCCGAGCCAGCCGGTTCAGATGTTCGATGGCGAGGAAAGTCAGGGCGCCTGATTGGCACGTGAGAAAGACGCGGACGCCACTGTTCGCGGAAAACCAGCGCATCATCCCGGGACGGAAGCCAAGGGCCCGACCCGGGCCGTTGTCATTGTGCCCGTCCTGACCCGCCACCAGCGCAACGACGACGAGACCAACCGCCCACGGCTGATGCGTTCGGCTGACGCTCGCCACGACGAGGCCGTCGGTCTTGCCCGCGCCATCAATCTTGACCTGATCCACACGGCGGTGGTCACCGTCAATGATCCGCGCCCGGCGACGCTGCTGGGCAGCGGCAAGGTGGCCGAGTTCGCCGAAATCGTCAAAGAGGGTCACGCGGAGGTGGTCGTCGTCGACCATCCGCTGACCCCGGTGCAGCAGCGCAATCTCGAGAAAGAGCTGAACGCCAAGGTGCTGGACCGCACCGGGCTGATCCTTGAGATTTTTGGCGAGCGCGCGCGCACCAAGGAAGGCACGCTGCAGGTCGAGCTCGCCCATCTCAACTACCAGAAGGGCCGTCTAGTACGCAGCTGGACCCACCTTGAGCGCCAGCGCGGCGGCGCCGGCTTCCTCGGCGGCCCCGGCGAAACGCAGATCGAATCGGATCGGCGACAGCTGCAGGAAAAGATCATCAAGCTGAAGCACGAGTTGGAAACGGTGCGCCGCACGCGCGACCTGCACCGAGCCAAGCGCAGGAAGGTGCCGTTCCCGGTGGTGGCGATTGTCGGCTATACCAACGCCGGCAAGTCGACGCTGTTCAACCGACTGACCGGAGCGGATGTGCTGGCGCAGGACATGCTGTTCGCCACGCTCGATCCAACGCTGCGCCGCGTGCGCCTGCCGCATGGCACGCCGATCATCCTTTCGGACACGGTCGGCTTCATCTCGGACCTGCCGACGCATCTGGTCGCGGCTTTCCGCGCCACCCTGGAAGAGGTGGTCGAGGCCGATCTCGTCATCCACCTGCGCGACATTTCAGATCCCGATACCGCGGCGCAAGCCGAGGATGTCGAGCGTATCCTCGCCGACCTCGGTGTCGATGCCGGCGACGCCAAACGGGTCATAGAAGTGTGGAACAAGATCGACAGGCTCGACGAGGGCAACAGGAGCCGGCTGCTCGCCGATGGCGCCGACGCCAGCAAGGCGCCGCCCATTGCGGTGTCGGCGGTGACCGGCGAGGGAATCGATGCGCTGAAGGCGATCATCGAAACGCGGATGGCGGGTGAGCTTGAAGACCTGACGGTGACGATCGAGCCGGCACAGTTCGGCCTTGTCGACTGGCTTTATCGCAATGGCGATGTCCTTTCGCGAAGCGACAATGATGACGGTAGCGTCACCATCTCGCTCAAGGCAACACAAAGCGCCCGCGAAGAGATCGAAAGCAGATTGCGTCGCAAAAACAACGGCTAATGCATGTCGCCCAAAAGTGGTCCCGGTTTTGGGACTACGACATGCATAGACAAATCCAAAAGCAGGCTACTTCGCGGTTTTTGCTTCCTGCCACAGCGCTTCCATCTCGGCCAGATCAGCCTTTTCCAGCGTACTGCCGGACTTTTCCAGGGCCTGTTCGACATAATGGAAGCGTGAGCGGAATTTCTCGTTGGTGCCGCTCAGCGCTGCTTCCGAATCGAGCTTGAGGTGACGGCCGAGATTGACGACGGCAAACAGCATGTCGCCGAACTCGTCCTTGATCGAGGCTGTGTCGCCCTTGGCCAATGCCTCGCGCAGCTCGCCGATCTCTTCCTGGATCTTGTCGAGTATGGGCGCCGCCTCGCTCCAGTCGAAGCCGACGCGGGCGGCCTTCTCCTGAAGTTTCAGCGCCCGGGTCAGGGCGGGCAGGGCGACCGGCACGCTGTCCAGAAACCCCTTGCCGTTGTCTTCCGGGTCGAGACCGCGGGCGAGGCGGGCGCTTCGCTTCTCAGCCTTCTCTTCGGCCTTGATCTTTTCCCACATGCCCTTGGCCATGCCGGCGCTGCGGGCCTTTTCGTCGCCGAAGACATGCGGATGGCGACGGATCATCTTCGTTGTGATGGCTTGCACCACGTCAGGGAAGGCAAATTCGCCGGCTTCCTTGGCCATCTGGGCATGATAGACGACCTGCAGCAGAAGATCGCCGAGTTCGTCGCGCAGATCGTCGAGGTCGCCGCGCGCGATGGCGTCGGCCACCTCATAGGCTTCCTCGATCGTATAGGGCGCGATGGTCGAGAAATCCTGTTCGATGTCCCAAGGGCAGCCGGTCTTGGGCGCCCGCAGCGCCGCCATGATTTCGATCAGGCGCGAAATGTCTTTCGATGGCGTCATGTGGTGGATGGTATCGCGCCGCCGGCCGCGCGGCCAACGCTGTCAGCCGGCGAGGGGGGCTTGTCCACAGGTGCTGGATACCCAGCCTGTCAGTCGAACACAGAAACGATCGCCTTGGCGAGTTCGTCCATGCCGTCCTCGGGCAGACCGGCGACATTGATACGGCTGTCGCCGACCATGTAGACGCCGTGCTCGGCGCGCAGCCGCTCGACCTGCGCTTCCGTGAGGCCAAGGCGGGAAAACATGCCGCGATGGCTGGCAACGAAATCGAAGCGGTCGGAATTGGACTGCCGGCGCAACGCCTCGGCGAACTGGACGCGAAGCCTGAGCATGCGCAGGCGCATCTCTTCAAGCTCAGCCTCCCAGTCCGCACGCAAGGCGGCATCTTCCAGCACGATGCGCACCGCGGCAGCGCCATGGTCCGGCGGCATCGAATACATGGCGCGCGCCGCCGACAGCATCTGGCTCATCGCCACATCCGCCTGTGCGCCGTCCTTGGCCAGGATCATCGCCGCGCCGACACGGTCGCGGTAGACGGCGAAATTCTTCGAGCAGCTCGACGCGACGACCATTTCCGGAACTTTCGCGGCCAGCAGGCGCAAGCCGAGGGCGTCGGCCTCAAGGCCATCGCCAAAGCCTTGATAGGCGATGTCGACAAACGGCAGCAGCTCGCGCTCGACGACCAGATCGGTAACGGCAGCCCACTGGGCCGCATCCAGATTGGCGCCGGTCGGGTTGTGGCAGCAGCCATGCAGCAGCACGACGTCGCCGCTCTTTGCCGTCCGCAGCGCTGCCAGCATGTCGTCGGAACGAACGGCGCCCGAGGCCGCATCGAAATAGGGGTATTCGCGGATCTGCAGGCCGGCGGCGCGCATCACCGGCATGTGGTTCGGCCAGGTCGGGTCCGACAGCCAGATGGTTGCATCGGAGCGTGTCCGCTTCAGCAGTTCCGCCACCAGCCGCAGCGCGCCGGAGCCGCCAGGCGCCTGTGCGGCGCGGATGCGCGTCATGTCGGCACCCGGACCGAAGGCGAGCTTGGCCATCACAGTGGTGAATCCGGTATCGCCGGCAAGGCCAAGATAGGTCTTGGTGTCCTGACCCTGTAGCAGCCGCTTTTCGGCTTCGCGCACCGCGCGCATGACCGGTGTCTTGCCGTCGCGATCCTTGTAGACGCCGACGCCGAGGTCGACCTTGTCGGGGCGCGGGTCGGCGCGATAAAGGCCTATCAGGGCCAGGATCTTGTCGGCTGGGGCGGGCTGCAGGGCTTCAAACATCGATACGGCTCCAATGGCGGCGGATTGATACGCAAATCGGCCGCGTTTCGCCAGCGCTTTTCCTGCCGCCTCAGCCGATGCAAAGCTTGATGCCGGTCTCAGCAGCGGTTCAAAGGATGAGCAGAAGCGAACGATGTGCTCCAGCGAACCCAGCGAAAAATTTGGCAGGGCAGGGATTAAAATCCCCACATGCTCCGTAAACAGGACATGAAACCGTCGATGCCACGCTTTGACATCATAGGACAGCTCGGTTCGCTGCGCCGCTACGCGCGCTCGCTGACGCGCGACAGCACGGACGCCGAGGATCTCGTGCAGGACGCGCTGGTGCGTGCCTATGAGCGGCGCGGCACCTTCCGCTCCGGTGGAAATCTGCGCGCTTGGCTGCTGTCGATCGTCCACAACGCCTTCATCGACAAAATGCGGTCCCGCAGGTCCGAAGCGGCGCGCGTCGAACAGGCCGGATACCTTGCCGAGGGCAGCACACCGGCGCCGCAGGAACATTCGGTGCGCCTGGCGCAGGTACGCGAAGCCTTTTTCAGCCTGCCGGAAGAACAGCGTTCAGCGCTGCACCTCGTCGCCATCGAAGGCCTTTCCTACAGCCAAGCCGCCGATGCCAGCGGCGTGCCGCTGGGCACGCTGATGTCACGCATTGGCAGGGCGCGCGCCGCACTGCGCGAGATGGAGGCGGCTCCCGCGAAGGCGAAAAACCATCTCAAGATCGTTGGAGGCCCGTCATGACAGCAACTGTCGATCCCGTGACGGATATCGACCTCGACGCCTATGTCGACGACCAGGTCGACGTCACCCGCCGCATCGAGGTCGAGGCTTTTCTGTCCGCTCGGCCGGAGGCCGCGGCACGCGTGATGTCGGATCTCAGAACCCGCGATGAACTGCGCGTGGCGCTTGCCGGCTCCAAGGGCATGGCGCGGCCCGCGACCGCCGATGCCGCGCGACGGCTGGAGAGGGCGCTTGCGCGCGGCCACATCTTCGGTGTGTTGCAGCGTGCTGCGGCGGTCGCCGCCTTCGTGGCCGCCGGTTGGCTGGCGAACGGCATAATCGGGCCGATATCGGTGACCAAGGTCGTCGCCTCGCCGCAGCCGCCTGCCTATGTCGACGAGGCGGTGCGGGCCCACAGGACGACGCTGGTGCGCGAGAGCATGCCCTCGCAGCCGGAAGCGCCCAATTACAACGCCGGCGAGATCCGCGCCGCGACGGCCATCGTCATGCCGTCACTGCCGGCGGACTGGAAGGTCCGCGACGTGCAGATCTATCCGTCGCGCTTTGGCCCGAGCGTCGAGATGGCGGTCGAGACGAAGGACATGGGACTGGTGTCGCTGTTTGCGATCCGGCCCGGAACCTTCGACGTCGTCAAGCCGACCATCGCGCCATCGGGCGATATTTCCTCGGCTTATTTCCAGGTCGGCGAGGTCGCCTATGCGGTGGTCGGACGGAGCGAGGTCCACGACCTCGATCGCGCCGCCGAGACGCTCGCCAGAACGTTGTACTGACCGATCCACAAGGAGAACGCAAATGAACACCCCCAATCTGGGATACCGCGTCGGCGCCGGCGCCCAAACGGGAGCCATCTTCGACGAGGGCCTGCGCCAGCACATGCTGCGCGTCTACAACTACATGGGCGTTGGCCTGGTGGTCACCGGCCTGGTCGCCTTCATGATATCGTCGACGCCGGCGCTCTACGTGCCAATCTTCTCCAGCCCGCTGAAATGGGTGGTGATGCTGGCGCCGCTCGCCTTCGTCATGCTGTTCTCGTTCAAGATGCAGACCATGTCGGCGGCCAGCGCCCAGGCGATGTTCTGGGCTTTCTGCGCGGTCATGGGCCTGTCGCTCGCCTCCGTGTTCCTGGTCTTCACCGGAACCAGCATCGCGCGCACCTTCTTCATCGCCGCCACCATGTTCGGCGCCACCAGCCTCTACGGCTACACGACCAAGCGCGACCTGACCCAGTTCTCGTCGTTCATGATCATGGGCCTGATCGGCGTGGTGATCGCCAGCATCGTCAACATCTTCCTCGGCTCGACCGCGCTGCAGTTCGCCATCTCGGTGATCGGCATTGCCGTGTTCATCGGCCTGACCGCCTGGGACACGCAGACGATCAAGGAACAGTATGCCGAGAACTTCGACGCTGAATCGCGCCAGAAGCTCGCCGTCTTCGGCGCCTTCTCGCTCTATCTGAACTTCATCAACATCTTCCAGCTGTTGCTGAATTTCACCGGCGAACGCGAGTAATCCGGACCGTAGCAGGCAACGCTACGCATCTTGCCGTGGCCGGAGGGCAACCTCCGGCCACGGTTTTCCATTTGAGGCAGGACCTTTCATGCTGTGCCGTGGATCATTCATCGCGGCTGACCGAGACGCGATGTAGATCTGCCGCTCTTGAGTTCACACGTCGCCTTTTGCTAGCCTGCCGGCCACGCCACTCGTGAGGACGCATGGAACAGGACAGCCTGACGCTTCACGGTGACGGCATCTCGGCGACTGTCGTCGGGCAGGGCGCCGAACTGGTCTCCCTGCGCGGTGCCGACGGCACAGAGTTTCTGTGGCAGGCCGGCCCGGAATGGCGGCGTCACTCGCCGGTGCTGTTCCCGATCGTCGGGCGGCTGAAGGGCGACCAGTTGCATCATCAAGGCCAGACCTATCCGATGACGCAGCATGGGTTCGCGCGCGACAAGCCGTTTGCCTGGGCGCAGAGGGAGCCAGGGGCCTGCACGCTGGTCCTCACCGACGACGCCGATACCCGTGCGCACTACCCCTTCGCCTTTCGCCTGGCGGTGACCTACACATTGGACCGCCGTCAGCTTGATGTGACATTCGACATCACCAACACCGGCGATGAGTTGCTGCCGGCATCGATCGGGGCGCACCCGGCGTTCAATTGGCCCTTGCTGCAGGATCTGGCCAAGACGGATTGCCGGCTGACCTTTGCCGATGACGAGCCGGCGCCGATCCGCCGGCTGAAGGACGGCCTGCTGCTGAAAACACCACAGCCGACGCCTGTCGAAGGCAAAACTCTAGCGCTCTCCGAACGGTTGTTTGACGAGGACGCCGTGATCATGGACCAGCCAGCCAGCACCAGTGTGCGTTATGGCGCTGAGCGTCGTCCGGCCCTGGAGATGTCGTGGCAGGGATTTCGGGAATTGGGCATCTGGTCAAAGCCGGGTGGCGCGCCGTTCCTGTGCATCGAACCCTGGCACGGCATCGCAAGCCCGGTGGATTTCGACGGCGATTTTGTCGACAAGCCGGGCCTGATGCTGATCGCACCTGCAGCAAAGCGCGTGCTGAGCTATCAGATACGGCTGCTGTGACGCCCTTGATCGGCAGATCCGGCCACACCGACGGTGCCCGATGAAGCTGTATTTCAGCCGCAATCCCAATCCTCGACTCGTGGTCGCTGTGGCACGCTATCTCGATGCGAAAGTCGACTTTGAATTCGCCTCGCCATTCGCTCCAGGGCAAGCGGAGAAATATCGCCCGCTAAATCCCAATCTCTCGCTGCCCATCCTTGTGGAAGGCGAGGGGAAAGGCCTCTGGGAGGCAGACGCCATAGCCTGCAGGCTCTCGCGTAACGCGCATTCGGATTTCTGGCGCATGGGCGATGACGAACCAGAGATGATCCGATGGCTCAGCTGGGGCAAGGAGCACTTCGCATTCGCTTGCGACACGGTGCATTTCGAACGTGGGACCAAACAGCGGTACGGCATAGGCCCGATCGATCAGGAGCGGGTGGAAGAGGGGCTAAGACATTTCCGCACGGCCGCTGCAATACTGGAGGCCGTGCTTGCCGAGCGGCAATGGCTGGTCGGGAATTCGGTTTCCTTTGCCGACTTCCGAATGGCGACCTTTCTGCCGTTCAACGATGTCGCCAGATTGCCGCTCGATGATTATCCCGCTGTCAGGCGCTGGTATCGTCGGCTTGAAGAGATCGACGCCTGGCGCGATCCGTTCAAAGGGTTGGATGCACCTGAATTGCCGCCGGTGCCGCGAGCGGCAGTTGCGGATCAGGGGTGAGGGGAACGCGAAGCGCCGCGCAGGAGGTCGCGGCCTACCAAGGCAATGACGTGCGGGAGATCGAATGAAAATTTATGTGCTGAACGTGGTGGAAGGACAGGAATGGGTCCTTCCTCGACAGGCGGACGACTACCAGCTGTTCTCGAGCCTGTGCGGCCAGAAGCAGACACGATGGCATCCGCCCCAGATGGAAATCCTGCGCCAACACGACGACGGCACGCTCCGGCACTATTCAGATTTTCCATGGCTTGGCGAGCACGTACTCATCCTGCGGGCGAGGGCGTTGAAGTTGCTTCGGCCAACCCTCGAACCGTACGGTGAATTCCTGCCGCTTCGTTCTGACCAGGCCATATCGCTCTGCGCTTGACGAAGAACGCTCAAAGATCGTTCGCTTCGACGATGGCGGGATAATGGTGATCGAAAGCCTCGTCCTTCGACCGGACGCAATCGGCGGTACCGAGATATTCAAGCTGCCCGAGCGTGCCGACAGAGTACGAATATCCGAAATCTATCTGCAGGAGACGATCGTGCGCCGGATCGGGGAGCTTGGGCTCAAGGGCATTGCTTTCAACATGGTCTGGAGCGACGAGCCCGTCAGACAAGACAGGATCGAATATCCCTGTGTGGCAAAGGACATTTCACCCGCAAGCTCGCTCAACCGCCTTTGGGCCGGTCTACGGCGAAGAGCAGGGCTGTGATTTCAAACCTGCCGGACGACGGTGCCGATCACGTTGACGAGAAGGCGCGCGGCGGTCAGGGCTGACAGGCCGTCAATGTCGGCGGGGGGATAGAACTCCACCAGGTCGAATCCTGCGATCCTGGCCCGCCTGCCAAGGCCGGCGACCAGGTCGATCACCTGCGTGTAGGTGAGGCCGCCGGGCGTCCGCGCCGCCACGCCCGGCATGATGCTTGGATCGAGGCTGTCGCAGTCGAGGGTGACGACGACCCGCGCGCCTTCCGGAATATGCCGAAGTGCGGCTTCGACGCCCTGGGCGTGGACCTCGCGGGCGGTCACGAAGCGGCTGCCATAGCGCCGCGCCGCTTCGATTTCGGTGAGGCGCGCGCTGCCGACGCTGCGCAGGCCGACCTGCACGATGCCGGCGACATGCGGCATCTCACTCGCCCGGCGCATCGGGCTCGAATAGCCGTAGCGTTCGCCATCCACCTCGTCGCGCCAGTCGATATGGGCGTCGATCTGCAGGACCCAGACCGGCCCGTGGTCCGCAAAGCCGGCGAGGAAGGGAATGGTCATGGAACAGTCGCCGCCGATCAGGATCGGCACAGCCGGCAATGCCAGGATTTCGCGCATTTTCGCCTCGATCCGGGCCCGGTTGCCGGAATTGTCATGCATGGTGGTCAAGATATTGCCTGCGTCGATGCAAGAGACCGGCTTGCCGTCGAACAGCGGGCCGCCGAGATCGAAATCCCAGTGCTCGACCAGCGCGGCATCGTCCTGGCTCGCGGCGCGGATGGCGTCGGCGGCCAAGGCATGGCCGCTGCTGTCCTTGCCGGGATAGGTGCTGCCGTGACCGACCCCGACGATCACCGCACGGGGCACCCGGCCATCGGCGAGGCGGTCGGGTAAGCCGAGAAAGGGAGGCGAGGCGGTCATTTCTTGATAGGTCCTGATGATGGTTTAGCTGAAATTTCGGTGTTGCCGACACCTATCGACCGGCCGCCTGGTGCCCTTCATCGGGCATTCCCGGCCGCCGGGAAAATGCCTCATGATTGCGCAAAGGTGAGGGTGCTATTCCTTCACCGCGCCGGTCATCGAGGAAACGTAGTGCTCGACAAAGAACGAATAGAGCACCACGACCGGCAATGAGCCGATCAGCGCTCCCGCCATCAGTGCCCCCCATTCATAGACGTCGGAGCGGACAAGCTCCGTGAGCACCCCGACCGGTACTGTCTTGTTTTCGGACGATTGGATGAACGTCAGGGCATAGATGAACTCGTTCCATGAGAGGGTGAATGCGAATATGCCGGCCGAGATCAGGCCGGGCACCGACAGTGGCAGTACGATCTTGGTGAGGATCTGCCACCGGCTCGCCCCGTCAATCAGCGCGCATTCTTCCAGTTCGAACGGGATGGAACGGAAGTACCCCATCAGAAGCCAGGTGCAGAACGGGATCAGGAAGGTTGGGTAGGTGAGGATGAGCGCAAAGGGCGTGTCGTAGAGCCCAAGGTTGAACACCATCACCGACAGCGGGATGAACAGGATCGAAGGCGGCACAAGATAGGCCAGGAAGACTGCGAGACCGACCTGACGTGCCCCGGAAAACCGTAGCCGTTCGATCGCATAGGCCGCGAAAACTGCAGCCAGCAGCGACAGGAACGTGGCGGCTGTCGAGATGATGACCGTGTTGAGCAGCCAGCCCGGATAAGACGTGTCGAAGAGGAGATAGCGGATGTGCTCCAAGGTCGGGTGCACGACCCAGAACGGATTGAAATTTGCATAGTCGGTCATTTCGAGATTGGGCTTAACAGCCGTGATCGTCATCCAGTAAAACGGAAACAGCAGCACGATGACGAACACCAGCAACGGCAGATAGACCGTCACCACGCGGCGCGGCAGACTCTGAAGGTAACCCATGCCGCCTTCGTCGAGTTCCGGACGTTTCTTTTTTGCAATCGCGGTCATTGTCAGTCTCCGCCGCCCTGCTGCCATTTGCGGCGTTGCAGGCCGAAATAGCTGAACAGGATCGCTGCAAGCAGGAATGGGATCATGGCGACCGCGATTGCAGCGCCCTCGCCAAGCTGGCCTCCGGAAATGCCGCGCTGAAACGACAATGTCGCCATCAGATGGGTAGCATTCACCGGTCCGCCGCGGGTCAGCACATAGATCAACTGGAAATCGGTGAAGGTGAACAGCACGGAGAAGGTCATGGTGATGGCGATGATAGGCGTCAGCAGCGGCAGCGTCACATAGCGGAACAATTGCCAGCGGCTGGCACCGTCAAGCGTCGCGGCCTCGTAGAGCGACTGCGGAATCGTCTGCAAGCCTGCAAGCAATGTTATCGCCACGAAAGGAATGCCGCGCCAGACATTGGCGGCGATGACCGACGCCCGGGCGTTCGTCGGATCGCCGAGGAAATTGATGCGATGGTCAATAAGGCCCATCTGCTGCAGCGCCCAGGACAGGATCGAGAACTGCGCATCGTAGATCCACCAGAAGGCGATGGCCGACAGCACCGTCGGCACTACCCACGGCAGCAGGACAATCGCGCGGAAGAACGATTTGAAGGGCAGGTTTTGATTGAGAATGAGAGCCAGCCAGAGGCCAAGCGCGAATTTCAGGATCGAGGCGCTGATCGTGTAGAGCAAGGTGTTGAAGACGGAGAGCCAGAAGACGGCGTCGCTCCAAAGATATTCGTAGTTCTCGAGGCCTATGAAGATGCCGGGGCGGCCGATGCGTGCATCGGTGAAGCCAAGCCAGACGCCTAGGCCGAGCGGATAGGTCAGGAAGACAAGTAGCAGTGCCGCCGCCGGCAGCATGAAGCCGAAGCCAAGCGCGTTCCGGCTTTCGGCCAGTGACGAGAGGCTCCGCGAGAGGATCGACGGACGCGGCTGAACGGCAGCAGAAGGCACGGCCATGGGTTGGCTCCTCACGAAGTCTGGTGCATCGCGACCCGAGTGGCCGCCACGCGAATCCGGAACTTGGCCGGGCAGCGCGCTCGCGGGCTGCCCGGCTGCGCTGTGATCAGACGCGATAGTACCGGTTTGCTCGCTTCTCGGCCTCTTCCATCGCCTCTTGCGGCGTCGCCTGACCTGTCACGGCCTTGGCGAACATGTCGACCAGGACATAATCGGCCATGGTCGCTGCCGAAGCATAACCGAGCGGCCCGGCATAGCCGTTGGGACGCAGCGTCGCCGAGGCTTTCGCATAAGCGGCATTGTTCGGGTCGGCCGTCCACACCGGATTGTTGTCGAAGGCTTTGAGTGTCTGGCAGCAGTAGCCCGCCGAGGAAGTGATCCAGTCCGACATTTGCGGATCCTCGAACATGAACTGCAGATAGGCTTTGGCCGCGTTGGGGTAGGGCGTGTAGTCGAAAATGACGGCCGTGGTCACCTGGAACAGTTCGACGGATTTGCCGACAGGGCCGATCGGCAGGTTGGTCGTGCGTATGTCCTTGGCGATTTCAGCCAGCTTTGGATCCTTGTCCTTGTTGATCTTGGCCGTGTTGTAGGCGGAAATTCCATTGGCGATCACCCCCAGTTCGCCGGCCAGGAAGGCGCGGTTGTTGTTGACGTCGAGCCAGCTTTCGGTGCCGGGGATGAAGGTCTTGTAGAGCTCCTGCGCGTATTCGATCGCCTTGAGGGTCTCCGGGCTGTTGATCGCCACCTTTCCGCCTTCGTCGACCATCTGACCGCCATGGCTCCAGAGCAGCCAGTGAGCGTAGTTGTTACCGTCGCCGACGCCATGGCCGTGCGTGAAGCCGGCGGGATGTCCCTTGGCCTGCAAGGCCTTGCAGAGTTCGAGGAAGCCTGCGGTGTCCTTCGGAAACTCCGAGAAGCCAGCCTCCTTCACCCAGCTCTCCCGATAGACGATGGCATTGCCGATGGTGGCCAGGGGCAGGCCGAGGAATTTGCCCTCCCGTGTGGCATACTGCTTTGGACCGTCGTGCCAGCCGCCATATTTCGCGCCCAGATACTCACCCAGCTCCGACACATCGTGAAGCTTGTCGGGATATTGATGCGGGTCGTCGAACCAGACGAACATGAGGTCCGGACCGGAGCCGACATTGGCGGCGACCGCCGCCTTGGGGCGAATGTCCTCCCAGCTTTCCTTGTCGACGCGAACCTGGACGCCTGTAGCCTCGGTGAACCGCTTGGTATTGGCCAGCCATTGGTCCTCATCGCCCTGCACGAACGGCGACCAACGCAGCAGCCGCAGCTTTGCGCCTTCCTCGGGCTTATATGTCAATCCCTGTTGGGCGAAGGCGGGAGAGCCGACGAACCGGCTTCCCAAGACACCCGCCGCGGCGCCAGCGGTGGTGCGGATCACGTCACGTCTGGTGAATTTCATGCTCGTTTCCTCCTGTTTATTGTCCTTGCCGTGAAGTCCTACTGCTCGGTGCGTGTTTCGAATCGCTGTCCGGTTTCGCCGTGGAAGAGATGGATGAGGCCGGGATCGGCCGTAAGCCGGATGGTTTCGCCCGGCGTGAAGGAATGGCGTTCCCGGAAATTCGCGACGATCTCTTCGCCGCTGGCTGTCCGGCCGATGAGCTGCACTTCGGACCCTGTTGGCTCGACCACTGCGACGGTGACCGGAATGCCCTGGTGGTCGGACAGCCGCAAATGCTCCGGCCGTATTCCCAGCACCACCGGCTCGCCATTGCCGATGGAAAGTGCCGAGGCCAGCGGGATTGAAATCCCCCCGGAGCCTCGAAAGGACGGCGAGCCGTCGGTGGCGATTTCGCCCCTGAGCAAATTCATGGCCGGCGAGCCGATAAAGCTGGCGACAAAAAGATTGTTCGGCCGGTCATAGAGTTCCAGTGGCGGGCCGATCTGCTCGACGATGCCGTCGTGCATGACGACGATCTTGTCGGCCATGGTCATGGCTTCGATCTGGTCGTGAGTGACATAGACTGTTGTGGTCTTCAGGCGCTGGTGCAATTCCTTGATCTCGGCACGCATCTGCACTCGGAGCTTGGCGTCGAGATTGGACAGCGGCTCGTCGAAGAGGAAGACAGCCGGATCGCGCACGATCGCTCGACCCATGGCGACGCGCTGGCGCTGGCCGCCGGAAAGCTGCCGCGGATAGCGCGACAGCAGCGACACTAGTCCAAGGATTTCGGCCGCGCGCTGAACGCCGGCATCGCTTTCGGCTTTCGAAACACCCTTGAGCATGAGCGAGAATGCCATGTTCTCGGCGACGGTCATGTGCGGGTAGAGCGCGTAGTTCTGGAAGACCATGGCGACGTCGCGTTCTTTTGGCGCCACGTTGTTGACGACACGCTCGCCAATCGCAATCTGGCCGCGCGAAATCTTTTCCAGGCCGGCGATCATCCTGAGAAGGGTCGACTTTCCGCAGCCCGACGGCCCGACCAGAGTGACGAACTCGCCGTCTTTTATATCCACGCTGACGCCGTGGAGAATCTCGACGGTCCCGAACGACTTGTAGACATCGCCAATCGCGACAGACGCCATCGATTTCCTCCCGACAGATTCCTGCGACGTCGTCGAAGGGAACCGCTTTCTATCTGGCCCGCGACAGCTCCCAAGCTCCTCCCTGGTCACGCGCGATGATGAAACGGTAGCGCTACCAGACCTGCCTGTAAAGGCAAACGCCTGCCGAAAGTAGCATGATGAATCCAGCAGGTGAACCAGAGTGCGATGCGGTGACGGCCACCGATGGCAAGCAAGAGTTCGTTGTCCGGGAGAGAGGCCATCGATCCCAATCGTCATCCAACAGCAGGCGGGAACGTTCGATTGTCGGGCAGCGTTCGCTGAAATGCTCAAGACGCTGCCGCGAGGTGACCCTGTTGTCGTCCGAGAGGTCGAAGCTGGCCCGGGTGAGGGTGGCGCCCATCACATAGTTCCAGAGCGACCATATCGCGACGTTCAGATCTGCCTCCCTCGCTAGCGGTGCCGGGGAGAATGGCATTCAGCAAAGCGGAAGCGACATTCCTACTTTGCAAAAGTGGGACATTTTAACTTTGGGCCCACATCAGAAAGTCGCATAAGATAGATTATGGAACTTACGCATTAGCCAAGAACTGGAAATTGCCGCTGATTTTCATAGGCTTGAGCCAATTGTCGCGTATTGCCTTGAGCGGATAGCCAACGCTAGGCTGTCGAAATGAAGATGGCAAGCCGACACGAGCCGCCTACAAAGCTCTCGGCTACCGGCTGCTTCGGACCGAAGGCTTTTTCGTCCACCGATTGCGCCAGATTCCGAGTCCGCCGGCGGTTGCTTCGGTCGAACGCGTGCAGACAGCCGAACGGGCGGCGCAGTTGGGAAAGATCATCCGCAGGCTGCCGATCGCGGACGATTTGCTCGGCGACAGTGCGCCGTTCCGCCAGTATGTGGCAGTCGATGGCGCCGATATCGTTGGGCGCGTGCGCAGCTTGGATGCCGTGGGAGCCACGTGGTGTTCGAGCATGTATGTCGAGCCTTCGCACCGGCGTCGCGGCATTGGCCAGGCTTTGATGTCGAAAATGTTGCACGACGATCTGGCGCGTGGGTCGAGGTACTCGGTGCTGGCTGCAACCCACGCCGGGGCGCTGCTTTATCCCCGGATGGGCTACGAGCGGATCGGAACGCTGCTAATATTTGCACCAAGGAGTCGAAAGCCCTCATGAAGGTCTATTCGCATCACACTGAATCATAAGGGATTTCAATCACCATGCCATCATAGGCCGGTTCGACGTTGGCTGGTGTCTCAGCCATCACCGTGGCGTAGTCGAGCGGCACGTGCATATGCGTCAGCACGGCGTGTGTTGGCGCCAATCGCTCGATCCAGTCCAACGCTTGCCCAAGTGACAGGTGACTTGGATGCGTCCGGTACTGCAGCGCGTCGATGATCAACACGTCGAGGCCGCGCAGCCGTTCGACGGTGGCCTCCGGAAAGCCACTGATGTCAGGGCAATAGGCTAGCGCGCCGATGCGAAAGCCGAGCGATATGATATCGCCATGGATTTGCGGCAACGGCTCGAGGGTGAGGGCACCCCCCTCTCCTTCGATGACCACCGGCCTGGCGTGGTCGATGAGATGCGGTCGGACGATCGGCGGATAGGAACTGCCTTGCGGCGTCTCGAAACAATATCCGAACGCCTCCCGCAGCCGAAGCATTGTCGCGGTGTCGGCGTGGATGTCGATCAGCTGGCGCTGATCCTGAACGAAACCGCGCAGGTCGTCGATGCCGTGGATATGGTCGGCATGTGGGTGCGTATAGACGACCGCATCGATGCGTTTGACGCAGGCCATCAGCATTTGCTGCCGAAAATCCGGTCCTGTGTCGATGACGACAATCGTGCGGCTGCCGTTCGCCGCGATCCGCTCGACCAGGACAGCGGTGCGCATGCGCCGGTTCTTCGGGTTGTGCGGGTCGCAATTGCCCCAGTCGCCAGTGATGCGCGGCGTGCCTGGCGACGAGCCGCAGCCGAGAATGGTGAGGCGCAGGCGGTCAGGCATCGTTCAGGCACTTTGCTCGGGCCAAGCACTTTGCTCGGGAGGTCGCGGCATCTTGCCGAACAGGCGGAAGAAATTGTTCGTCGTCAGATCAGCGATTTCAGCCTCGCCGACACCGATTGTTTCGGCCAGCACCCTGGCGGTATGGGCGACATAGGCCGGTTCGTTGCGCTTGCCGCGAAATGGCACGGGCGCCAGGTAGGGCGCGTCGGTTTCGACCAGCAGGCGGTCGTGCGGCACATCGGCGGCAATGGCGCGCAACTCTGCCGAATTCTTGAAGGTGAGAATGCCTGAGAACGACACGTAGCCGCCGAGAGCGACGCCCACCTCGGCAAGTCGGCGCCCGGAGGAAAAGCAATGCAGGATGAAGGGGAAGGCGCCCTTCCCTGTTTCGTCCTCGAGAATATTAGCCATATCGGCATCGGCATCGCGTGAATGGATGACCAGGGGCAGCCCCGTTTCGCGTGCGGCGGCGATGTGATTGCGAAACGCTTGCGCCTGTGCATCGCGTGGCGCCTTGTCGTAGAAATAGTCGAGACCGGCCTCGCCGATCGCCACCACCTTCGGGTGGGCAGCCAGCCGCACCAGATCGGCTGACGTTACGTCCAGCTCTTCCGCGGCATTGTGCGGATGGGTGCCGACCGAACAGTATACCTCATCGAAAGTATCTGCGATTTCAAGGATTTGCTGAAATCGCTTCACTCGAGTTGAGATCGTCACCATGCGACCGACTCCGGCCGCCTTGGCGCGGGCGACGATAGCCGCCCTCTCCTCGGCGAAATCTGGAAAATCCAGATGGCAGTGGCTGTCGACGAGCATCAGACGTTCGCGTCCGGCTGTTCGACGTAACGCGGAAACACCCCTTCCGGCACGGGCAACGCAGTGCCTGGCACCAGCGCATGGTCGGCGTGGACATGCGCGAAATCGCGCCTATCCGCCGGGACCGCCAGCAGATCGAGCAGTTTGTTGGCCGAGCCCGGGACGAAGGGCTGACACAGCACCGCCACGCGACGCACGACCTCGGCGGTCGTCCACAGCACGGTTTCCATGCGCGCCGGATTGGTCTTCTTCAGCGCCCATGGTGCCTCGCCGGCGAAGTATCGGTCGGCTTCCGCCACCACTCCGAAGATCGACGCGAGCGCCAGATGGATAGCCTGCTCGGCCATCGCCTTGCGCGCGGTGTCGAGCGCGGCGACGGCCTGGTCCAGGATCGCGCTGTCGGCATCCGTCAGCTCGCCGCGTTGCGGCACCACGCCGCCGCAGTTCTTGGCGATCATCGACAGCGATCGCTGCGCCAGATTGCCGAGACCATTGGCAAGGTCGGCATTGGTACGGTTGACGATCGCCTCATGGCTGTAGCTGCCATCGTTGCCGAACGGCACCTCGCGCAGGAAGAAATAGCGCACCTGGTCGAGACCGTAGTGCTCGACCATGGCGAATGGATCGACGACGTTGCCAACCGATTTCGACATTTTCTCGCCGCGGTTGAACAGGAAGCCATGCGCGAAAACGCGCTTTGGCAACTCGATACCGGCCGACATCAGAAAGGCCGGCCAATAGACCGCATGGAAACGGACAATGTCCTTGCCGATGATGTGCGTGGCCGGCCAATAGCGCCACTGCTCGGCCTTTGTGTCGGGATAGCCGGCGGCGGTGATGTAATTGGTCAAGGCGTCGACCCAGACATACATCACATGCTTGTCGTCGCCTGGCACCGGCACGCCCCATTTGAAGGTCGTACGCGAGATCGACAGATCCTTCAGCCCGGACTTGACGAAGCTCAGCACCTCGTTGCGGCGCTCAGTCGGACCGACAAAGTCGGGCTGGCTCTCATAAATTGCCAGCAATTTGTCCTGATAGGCGGAAAGCCGGAAGAAGTAGCTTTCTTCCTCGTTCCATTCGACGGGCGAGCCAAGCGGTTCGCGACGCACGCCGTCGTCGCCGACGGTCGTCTCACCTTCGTCGAAATAGGCTTCCTGGCGAACCGAGTACCAGCCGCTATAGCGGTCGAGATAGATGTCGCCATTGGCGGCCATCGCCTTCCAGATCGCCTGGCAGGATTCATAGTGGCGCGGCTCCGTCGTGCGAATGTACTCGTCATTCGAGCCGCCCATCGCCTCGGTCATGGCACGGAAAATCGCCGAATTGCGGTCGGCCAGCGCCAGAGGCGTTATGCCTTCCTTCTCGGCCGTCTGCTGCATCTTGAGGCCATGTTCGTCAGTGCCGGTCAGGAAGAACACGTCCTTGCCGTCCAGACGCTGGAAGCGAGCCAACGCGTCGGTTGCAATGACCGTATAGGCGTGACCGATATGCGGCTTGCCGTTCGGATAGAAGATCGGGGTGGTGATGTAGAATGTGTCGCGTGACATGAATGGACCGTCATGAATGTCTGAATGGAAAGGCGTGGCGGTGGATATCGCATCGGAACGGCGATTGCCATCCCGTGGCCAATGCATGCCGCCCAAAAGTGGCCCCGGTTTTGAGGGCAACGGCATGCATCGAAAAGGCCGTCACATTCGCATTGCAGAGTTCAGGCGCTCGATCATGGTCAAAGCGTGCTGCTTCTTGTCGAGATTGTAGGTATCGGTCTCAGATATAGCGTCCAGTGCCTCATGCCAAGTGTCCGACAGCGTTTTGGCCCGAGCGAGATCGCCCGCCAGCGCTGCCTGGCTTGCCGCGTCCGACAACAGGTCCAGTGCCCGGCGGTTGAAGATATCGAACTGGATCGCCTGGTCGCGGCCGGCCACGGCTTCGGCAAGACGAAACGCGCCGCCGACATCGCTCTTTCTTCCCGCCACCAGGGCGTCGAGCGTCGAGGCGATCTCCAGCCCGCCATACTGCGTCAACAGGATCGCGTTGCGGGCGCTGCCTCCTGCCCGCTCGGCCAGTGCCGCGCGCGCCGCTGGGTCGTCCGGCGGCGGCGGTCCCGCCGTTTCCAGCACCGCCATCAGCTCTTCGGCGTCGAGCGGCGTCAATCGCACCACCTGGCAGCGCGACCGGATCGTCGGCAGCAGACTGCCCGGTGCATGGACGATCAGGATGAACAAGGTTCGTGCCGGCGGCTCTTCAAGATTCTTCAGCAAGGCATTGGCGGCATTGGCGTTCATGTCGTCGGCCGGGTCGACGATGACGACGCGGTAGCTGCCATCATGCGAGGTCAGCGACAGGAAGCGGTTGACCTTGCGAATTTCATCGACAGTGACGACCGTCTTGAAGCTCTTGGTCTTGTCGTTCAGCGGCCGGGTCAGATGCAGCACGCCGGGATGCGCCCCGGTGGCGATCTGGCGAAACAGCGACGAAGCCGGATCGGGAGTGGCAAGGCTTTCCGGCGCCTGCGCGAAATCCGGATGCTTCAGGAGATGGTGAGCAAGATGGAAGGCCAGCGTCGCCTTGCCGATGCCGACCGGTCCGGAGAAGATCAGCGCATGCGGCAGCTTTCCCGCGCGGTAGGCGGCGGTGAGCATGGTCGCGGCTTGGCTGTGCCCGACCAGACGCGGCGTTTCGGATGGCTCGGGCACGCCGTCCAGCGTGTCGTGCTGTTCGGGTGCGATGCGCTCAAAAATCATGCCGGTGTCGCCTGCCTGTCGCGAGCCGGCGTTCTCGCTTCCAGCGCCGCAAAGACGGCGGCGGTAACGACATTCTCGACCACGTCGGGATCGGCGGCCGCATCGACCACGATACAGCGTTCCGGCTCGGCCGCGGCGATCGCCAGGAACGCCTCGCGCCGGGCCTGGTGGATCGCCAGCGTCTCCTTTTCGAAGCGGTCGGCGACTGCCTCGGTACCGCGCCGCAGCGTTGCGCGCCTCAGGCCTTCCGCCGGATCAATGTCGAAGATCAGCGTCATGTCCGGCATCATGCCGTTGATGGCAACCTGCTCCAGCGTATCCATGAACACCGGATCGATCCCGCCGGTGACGCCCTGGTAGACGCGCGAGGAATCGAGGAAGCGGTCACAAAGCACGATGGAGCCGCGCTCGACCGCCGGCCGGATGACCTGTTCGACATGGTCGGACCGCGCGGCGGCGAAAAGCAGCGCTTCCATCTTCGGCCCGAACGGTTCGGCGGCGCCCGAAAGCAGCACGTGCCTGACCGCTTCGGCGCCCGGCGAGCCGCCCGGTTCGCGGGTGAGGAGGACGTCGTATTTCTTGGCGCGCATCTTCCTGGCCAGCCGCTCGATCTGCGTCGACTTGCCTGCTCCTTCGCCGCCTTCGAAGGTGATGAAAAATCCACGTGCCAACCGAGAGGCCTTCTTGTCCTTGCCTGAATGGGATTGTCGCGCTCTAGATAGTCCCCGTTCGACGAAACGTCCATGTCGTCGATTTTTTGCCTTTATGCACGTCGTTCCCCCAAAAACCGGGGCCACTTTTGAGCGACATGCATTAGCGCAGCCAGCCGACCGCCAGTTCCTTGACGGCATCGAGCGCACGCTGCGGCAGCGTGCCGACGCCGATCGATTCGGCGGCGAAAAGCGGCGTCTCCTGACTGAGCGTGTCGCCGATCCAGACGCGCAGCGCGCCCACCGGCTGCCCCTCCTCCACCGGTGCCGCGACCGGGCCGTTGTAAACAATCCTGGCCGTCAGCTTGTCGCGGTTGGTGATCGGCAGGAAGATGTCGATCGGACCCTTGGCCTTCAGCGTCACCCCGGACTTCGCACCGCCAAAAACCTGGGCCTCGCCGACCACTTCGTCCTTGGCGAAGATTTCGGTCTTCTCGAAGGAGCGGACGCCCCAGTCGAGCAGCTTTCGCGCCTCCTCGGCGCGCTCCTTGTCGTTCGCCAGCCCGCTCATCGCCGCGATCACCCGCGTGCCGTTGTGGCTGACCGAACCGACGATGCCGAAACCCGACACCTCACTCGCGCCGACCGCCAGGCCATCGGCGCCGATGTCCATCGCCAGCAGCGGATTGCGGTTCCTCTGCGAGATCTTGTTCCAGGTAAAATCCTTCTGGCCATAGTAGCGGTAAAGGTCCGGATAGTCGCGCCACAGGTGCACGGCGAGCAGTGCCAGTTCACGCACGGTCGTCTGCTGGCCATCCGCAGGCAGGCCGGTGGAATTGACGAAAGTCGATGTCTTGAGGCCGATCTGGCGGGCGCGTTCGGTCATCTGCGCGGCAAAATTGTCTTCGGATCCGGACATGCCTTCGGCGATGACGATGCAGCCGTCATTGGCCGCCTGCACGGTCACACCCTGGATCAGGTCATCGAGCCGGATCGAGGACTTGAGCTTGGCAAACATCGTCGATGTTCCCGAAGGCGCGCCACCCTTGCGCCAGGCGTTTTCACTGACCACGAACGTGTCGTCGAGCTTCAGGCGGCCGGACTTGATGGCGTTGAAAACCACTTCCATGGTCATCAGCTTGGCCATCGAGGCCGGCTGTATCGGCTTGTCGGCATCCTTCGAAAACAGAACCGTCCCGGTCTCTGCGTCGATCATGAAGACCTGCGCGGCCTTGGTCTCGAACAGCTGCGCACGGGCCGGAGCCTGGGAAAACAGCAGCAGGCCAAAAACCAGAAGCCCGGCGAGAGGCGGGAGCAAGCGCAATTGCATGATGTTCGACCCGTTGGCCGGCACGGCCGGCAAGCCCGCGAAAAGTATCAGGCTTTTTGCGCGGCGGATCAACCGCGCAGCGGAAATCCGACCCGGCTTATGGTCAGTTGCGCACAGCCAGCGCATCGGGCGCGCCATGCGACCATGCCGCCTGCAACAAATCATCCAGATTGCGGTGGCCATCGGGATAAAGATTGACCGAATACCAATCATCGCCATCGAGTTCCGAGCGCTGGATCTCGATCTTGCCGTACGCGGCGAGTTGAGCGGCAACGCGCTTGGCCTCCGCTGCATCCTCGAACGAACCGGCAGCGACGTAGTCGGTGGACGGACCGGCCGACGGCGGCTGGCGCTTCCACGATTGAAGCACGTCGGCCGGCGACATGCCGTCGCCACCCAGCGCGGCGAAAGCATTGGAGGCGCGTTCCACCCGCTCGTCCGCATAGGACAGCGAGGCCACGGCAAACGGCGATTGCGGCGGCAGGCTGATTTCCGGGCGTTCCGGCACGATCGGGCCGAAATCGGGCAGCGCCAGATCGCCGTAGGCCGGCGTTTGCGCCGACATGACCGGCTGGACGGCGCCGGAATCGGTCAACTGACCCGGAAACGGCACGGCGGCAGTGCCGGCAGGCAGGCTTGGCGACGGCCCGTTCATGGCGACCATGACGCCGGTCGGCAGTCCGTCCGACGGATCCGGCGCCCTGTTGCCGGGGTGGTAGGAGGCCATCAGATACTGGTCGTCATCGCCGTCGAGCGGTGCACGGCCGACATATTCGACCTTCACTTGAGCGGTGCCAATGTTGGCATAATCAAGCATTTGCGCGGCGCGCTCCGACACATCGATAATGCGGCCTTCGTGATACGGGCCGCGATCATTGACGCGAACGATGACCGAACTGCCGGTTTTGAGATTGGTGACGCGGGCATAGCTTGGCAGCGGCATGGTTGGGTGCGCCGCCGTCAGGTGGGTCATGTCATAGACTTCGCCGTTGGCGGTAAGCCGGCCGTGGAAGGCGTCACCATACCAGGAGGCCAGGCCGACCTTGGCGTAGCGCTTGTCCTCCTTCGGGTAATACCACTTGCCGCGGACCTGGTAGGGCTTGCCGAGCTGATCCCTTCCGCCGCCGCGTTGTATGCGCCCGTTCTGGGAGAACACACGCGGGCTTGCTTTCACGCCATATTCGGATTCGGCGAAGTATTCCTTGGAGCGGGTCTTCTTGTAGACCATCGCTTTCGGCTCAGGCTGCGACGCGCAGGCGGCCAGCAAGGCTGCCGAGGCGGCCAACAACGCGACTGTAGCAGCGCGACGAAGACGCGGGTGCGTCACAGCCTGCATTTTCCTGATGTCCCCTTCAGTCTCAACTCAACACGCCGCGTTCACCATCAGAGGAGCCAAAAACACTCACCCGACAAAATACCAACGACGTCTAGAACCCCGATCCTTTGTGCGCAGGAATTGTTTATCACGGTATTAATCGATTGTGGCCTTAACCGGGCAAGATTGTGACGCCCTCACCGTGCCGAGCACCCTGAAAAGTCGCCGCTTTTCGTTCCATCATGCGACGGTGATTTCCTGAACCTGCCACAGAGCGCGCCTGGCTTCGCCTGCTCCGGGTCATGGCTGCCGGTTGACGGAGATGGCGAATCTGGGGAAATCCTGGCGAGATGGTCATCATGGTTTCTCACCGGTAACCCCCTGCAAAAAGGAAAAGCCCGCTGCCGAGAGGTGGCGGGCCAATTCTGCAAATTTGCAGCTTTTTCTTCGGTAGGTGTCCGACTGCTCCCGCTCGGTGTCGGCATTAGTCTGGCCGAAAAAGGCCTGGAAGCCGAAGCCGCCATCAATTATAGCCAGTTCGAAAACCACGGACTGGTGTCATACCCTAAGCGCGGATTATAATGATCCAGGAAGTTTGCGCCCCCATTTGATGGTCGCGCGACAAAGGTGCGTGTCGATTTACAACCCGGTTTCGGGGCCGGCTTGCTGCCAGCCTTCATATGAGCTGCAGAACACGAGGTTGCAGCCTGAGCGGTGGCCACCTTTTTCTTCTCTTTCGCAACAGCTGCTCCGGTGGCGGCCAATACCATTGCTATGCCTAAGACAACGAGTTTCATTGAATCGCCCTCACCGTGCACAATCCGAAATGATTGCGCCTAGCTAACGTGACGTCAACGACATTTTGTCCGCAACGACGGCGAATAGTGCCAGTAAAAAAAGCCCGCCACGGTAAGGCAGCGGGTCACCTAACCCAAGTTGGCGCATTTTCAGTGCCGGCCCGTGAGTGCGTCAAGGAACGCCTCGAAGGCCGCAGCCGCCTTGTCCGCAGGCGTTTCCGTAGAGTTGCAGCCCGTACCCTTCAAACCCTGCGCAGCTTCGATCACTGCCTTGCGGCTGTTGCCGTGTTTAAGGATCAACTCCCAAGTCAGGTCCGGAGACAAACCGTTCTTCGAGGCGAAATACCCGACCTGATGGTCGTGAATATCGTGCTGCCTGCGCTTGTCGCCTGCCATTCGAGCCTCCGCTCTGCAGTCTGATGCTGCCGTCGGAAAATGGCCGGTGCAGGGGATGCTTGGGTGAAGCGGTCCGCACCGGCCATTGCGGGTCTGTGTTTTGGGATCTCCCCCGCATTGCCGAAGCTAAATGCATATTAGCAATAGCTCAACTAAGACTGAAGTCCCTAAGTCCCTCAACCGAACGTTGGCTTCCAGTCGCGATTGCGCGCCCGCTGTTGGCCTTCGTAGTCAGGAACGAATGTGAAGAACATTGGCCGGCGGTCGCGTCCCGAAGCCTTGCAATCCGAGCAAGCGAATAGCCCGACCAGCTCTTGTTGCATGGAACCATGGCCCGGCCCGAGGCGGTCAATCAGCGCCTGGATGTCGAGCTTTGTCGACTTGCAGCACATGGCATGCCCGCAGTTGACATAGACGGTTTCCCTCACACATGAGTGGGTGCGCGTTCTCGGCAAGACATCCCTGCCCCGCATCCGATTCCACGACCTTCGGCACACCCACGCGACACAGATGCTTTCAGCCGGCGTTCACCCCAAGATTGCAAGCGAGCGTCTGGGCCATTCGAACATCGGGATAACGTTAGACATCTACTCCCACGTTATGCCCGGCATGCAGGCGGATGCAGCGGAGCAAGTTGACGTTGCGCTTCAGGCCGCTATAAGCGTCGAGCGTAAAGGCAAATAGTTGCAAAGTGCGTTGCAAGCGGCTTTTTCAAGTTCACTGCAAATAGACAAAAGCGCGATGATTGCAATTAGTTGGAGGAATGGCCGAGCGGTTTAAGGCACCGGTCTTGAAAACCGGCGTGGGTGCAAGCTCACCGTGGGTTCGAATCCCACTTCCTCCGCCACTCTTCCGAGCCAGAACCGCACTTTTCCGCCATTTGCGAGCTGCTCCTCGATCGCAACGCCGTCGACAACGAGGCCGAGGTTGCGGCCGTGCTCGGCGGTGAGGCTCGGCCGGCCATGCGGCTCGCCAAGTTGGTCGAAATTTTTGAGGAGTTGGAAAGCCAGAACCTGCTGGCCATGTCGCCGAACCAGATCAAGAAATGGCGCAACCCCAAGAAGCGGGCTCTCGCGAAAGCCCGGCACTAGTCACAGCTCGAATTGAACGGCGCCGTCAAACGTACTGCACGGGCGGTTCGTTTCTCCCACCCGTGCGAGTCAGGATGTGCCTATTTCTGACCGCCCAAGGTATTCACATTGGCGCAGAATGCGGTGTGAGGCTGCTGGACTTGCCGTTTGCAGGACGACTTCACCGCCTCCTGTTTTTCGACCGGGATGGCGAAGGAGACCACCTTGAATTACTCCATAGGCTTCAGAGTCGTCATTGAGGAATCGGTGAAAAACGGTTCCATTGTGTCCGGCTCATCCAGTGCACCAGCCCATACCGGGCCAGGAATCGCCGACAGTAAAAGTATCACTCCAATACATATTGCTTCAACGTTCGCGGGTATTTTCATTCTGAATTAAGCAGGATTCCGAACGATTTGTTGGTAACTCAGAGGATACACCACCTCTTCAATTTCGTATTTCCTATAGCCATGTTCTTTTTCGATATCGGTGATTGCCTATCTTTCAGATTGGAACACAGGTACGTATCTGGACTTACCAATCCTTGCTACGGAAGCCCGATCAGGCGGTCGCGAGGAGCAATTTAGTGTGCATCTCCTCAAGCAATCCCAGGATGGGACTGTAACTTGAATGCGTTAGGCACGCTTCTCCGCCGATGGTTGCCACACCTACAGACTGCATATCTTCGAAATCAGGCAGAATACATGGTCCCCACACACGCTGCAGCCTCAGCGGGCCATACTGTATGGGGAAAGGAAGGACTCCAAGATTGGTCAGCACGGCCTCATGGGCAAACGCAACGGACGCGAAGCCTGCCGCCCCTGCCACGTCCGGCCCGCTGCTGATGAAATCCCGCACAGCGGACAAGGCCGCATGGAGACCCGATCGTGTCTTGGCAGGGGCAATCTCAGCGCCCATGCGACGGGCTAAGTCCCAGAACGCGTCCGTTTCCAATCCGAAGCTGCTTGAGGCTGAGCCGAGATAGTTTCCGCAGTGTTCTCCGGCATTGAGGACCGGCCGCATATTGACCGGCGACCAGACCCGGATTGGGATGGTGCTCCAGGCGGTGGACAACTTGCGTGCTGCGAAGGTCAATGCAGTCGCCAAAGCACAATGGACCGTAGTGGATTCGGCCCTGGCCCGGGCGCGTAACTGCGCGGTCAGTTGCTGCGGTAGAGAAAGGCTGCTTACGAAAGGATTGGAGCCATCCCGAAGATGATAGCCCTTGGGCACGGGAGGAAGAGCGTCAGCCGCTGGAGCATACTGGGTGGGTATCGGCTCCGGTGGACCCGCATCGAAAAGTTCGTCCTCGGATGGGGTCTGTGGCAAGGTTGGGGGAGGATTCCCCGCCAACGTGGAAAGGATATCTCGTATTGCGTACGCCAGCGAAAAGCCGTCTGCGATCGAATGGTGGGCCGCGAGAGTGATCGCCGCCGCGCCGTCAGCATGTATCAGGACGGCTCTGATGAGAGGCGAATCCTTTTCGGAGAATGGGGCTCCGAGTTCGGCGGCGACCTCAGCCTGCCAGCTGCGGCCAGGATCGCCCTCAACGATCCTCAACGGGATCCTGGCATTCTTGCGTTGCCGAAAAAACGGACCCTCTTCTGCAGCTTCGATCGCCGCAGACATCAAGGCGTTACGGCGTTGCAGGGCATCGAGAGCGGTTCTCCATGCCGCCACGTCGGTCTTGCCGACAACGTGACCGGTCATGGTGAAGTGCAGCGGGCGGTGCTTGTCGATCAGCCAGAATAAGTGCTCAAGCGCGCCGAGTTTCCGATCGGTGTGGACGTGGCCATGCTGCATCACGCTCCCCATATGTCCCTCCCTGTCTCCCGATTTGGCCATTTGATGCTCGGCGACTGATCAATCCCACGGACCAGCCCAAGGTCAATCTGCACGGGCGTGCGCGCTGCGGGTTCAGTCGTTGTGGGTAAGGTCTCAGAAAGCGGAACGTCCTGCAACGCGGTGCCGGCACAATCCGGTCGCGGCATCGGTTGGTGGAAGAACTCTGGGAGGCGCGTAAAGCGATCCCCAAGCGCCCAGCCAACTCACAGTCTGATTTCCGGTTGGTGTCACGGGTCACGGTCGCCGTCATACCGGAGATCAAGGGAATGCCGTTGGGCACTTTATCGATGGCTACACGGATAGGAATGCGTTGTGCAAGCTGGTCCCAGGTGTACACTGGGTCGACATTCGGTAGACCTTGGACACCTGCCCCAGCGTTCGACACGGCGATCCACGCGTAATGGTATCGACATTGCCTATGATAGGCTCGCCGTAGCTCATCAGCTTCGCCTCGGCGCGATCACCCAAGCATATCTGCGACAAGGTTGGTGACATAGTCGTTGACCGGACTTGTCACCTTGGTTCGCGCTAAATTTATCTTCGCCATTGCAAGCTGCTGTGCAGCGGAGTCGTACGCGGCCTTCGCCTCAGGGCGATGCCGGCGTAGCTCTGCTGCTCCTCAGGAGTCGTCGCTTCATTGTTCAGGTGCTGGCGACGATCAGACTGCGCTTGTTTAACCTGATGATCGGCGGCAGCTTGATCCTGAGCAGTGTGACGGCAACCTCATAGTTGATCGGGTCGACGACATAGACGATGTCACCTTGGTGGACATACTGGTTGTCGACGACAGGAATCTGCGTAATTTGCCCCGCGACCTGGGGCGCGACATTGGCGACCTGCACACGGACTGTGTCATTGCGGGTCCATGGTGACATAACGTAGTACTGCCACGTCATTAGGCAGAGCACGATCGCGACGATAGCAATCCCAAGCGTGGCAACCAACTTCCCCAAGCGCCGTAACGTCCTGAAGACCAGGGATGGCCGAGAGCGGCTCGAAGGTTCAACGGCTTCGGGCCCTGGCAGCGGATTCCCGATGGCCGCGGTGTTTTGCGTGTCCGTCGTCCCAAGAGCCAGGGTGGTCATTGTCTTCTCCTAGGCCAACAAAGTGATTAGGCTGAAAATCGCCATGTAAAGGCTGAATTCCGCAATTGACGGACTCAAGAACCACGTCGAGGATCCGATCCGTCGCAGGATGGGGTGCAGGACGAGCGCGACGATCAGACTGACCGCGCCATAGGACAGGATGGGCGCGAGCATCACGCCACCGATGAGGAGGTCATAGAACCGGGGTGTCACGATGAAAGCTCCATGTCGTTTCGTGACGCATCAAGGCCGTAGGCGGCTGCGGCTAACGCCGACGCCGCGTCCCCGCCAAGTTGGTTGTGAGCTGCGATCTCATTGGCGGCGGCCAGCATTGTCGGCGGATTCTTGCTTCACACTGCAGCAATCGCCATTGTTCTTAGGTGGACAGGTGTGGCAGGCGTCAGCATATCAAGTGCTGCATGTGCCAGCCTGATCGCCGACGAGCGGTCGAAGCAATGAAGGGCACAAGCCTTTTCAACCCGGGCACTGCAGGTTACCAATCACGGCTCGGCAATTGCGCAAAGGCACAGCATGACTGAGGCGCTTGGGTCCTTACAAGACTGGTTCTACCAAGTGGCTTCGCCTGTGATATCATGGTGGCTGGGCTCGATCATTGCTGGCGTCGCAGCGTCGCCGGCTATTGTTCTGGTTTTGCTGCTGGCTTCGATCCTGTGTGCGGTGCTTGGCAGAAGCATCTCCATCATGATCTCTTGCCTCGTCTTCAGCGCCATTGTCATTGCATTGCACGGCCTTGCCCCGACGCAGCCGTTGAAAGGCGGGCTGATAATGGTGGCGGTGTTAGGCTTCGGATTGCTGGCGGTGGCATTTTACCGTGAGCGCGGCAAAGTCGACAACATGTACCAAAGGCTGGAAGCTGCCCGCAAAGAAACTGAAGAAACGAAGCTTCTTCTGGACAATGAAATCAAGTGGCGAAAAGCATCTGAATGAGCAGCCGAGGCTGTTAGCAGACCCAACGTCAGCGTGCGCTAATGCTGGCCTTCGAGCTTACGAAGTAGATTGATGCCGGCCTGTCGGCCTAGATTCTGCCAGCCCCGCATCAACGGAGGCAGTAAAAGCTAGCTAATAGGTTGCTGCCAACGCCTGGGGCGGGGGATGCCTGCGGTACAGGCGTTGGCAGCTATCAGGGTGTGGCTACTCACCCTGATTGCCGGTCGCTCCGAACTCAATAGCAACGGGTTCGATGCGTTTGGATCAATCTTCGTTCATGGCTCGTTTCATCTGATCGGTGAATGGCTTGACGAGGTAGGAAAGCGCGGATCTTTCCTTCGTGTGCAAGAAGACTTCGACTGGCATGCCAGGCACCAGTTGCTTGCCTTCCAAGCCACGGTCATCAACAATTGCGATTGTTGAAAGATAGTAGGCCTGACCAGTCTGCGCGTCGACACTCGCAGCCGCTCCAATAACGTTCACGCGCCCGTCTATCTCTGGTGTGGTGCGCTGGTTGAACGACGAGAAGCGCAGCCTGACATCCTGGCCTGTCGATACTTGGTCGATATCAGTAGGTGCGACCCTCGCCTCGACGACAAGCTCGTCACCGCGAGGCACGATTGACATGACGGTTTCACCGGGCGCAATCACCCCACCAACCGTGTGAACCTTGAGGTCGTTGACGGTACCCGAAATCGGCGCCCGCAATTCCATGCGTGTGAGACGATCCTTTGCAGCGACGATACGCTCGTCCAGCTCAGCAACCTTCGCCTCGACGTCGCGCAATTCGCGCTGGGCATCGGTCCTGACCTGCTGGTCGATCTCGATCATCTTCAGATTGACCTCGCTGATCTGGCCCCTCGCCCGCGCTATGTCGGACTCGACCTCGGCGATATGGCCGTCGATCTTCACCTGGTCCCGTTCCAGCGTGTGGGTCTTGTCGCCTTCGATAAGCCCCTTGCGCAACAAGGGAGCCAGACGGCCGATATCTTCGGCCACGAGGGTGCGCTCACTCCTGCTTGACGCCTTCTGGGCCTCCAGACCTCTGATCTGTTCCTCAAACTGTTCGATCTGCGAAGCCAGTTGCGCCTTCTGGGCCATACGCGACGCCCGGTTGTTGGCAAACAGCCGCTTTTCGCCATCCACGATAGCGTGTGAATCGACATCGGCTGCAAAATCGAACGTGATCTGGTCCATGTCGTCGCGCTCGGCTCGCAAACGGGCGGAGCGCCCCTGGAATTCCAGGAACTGCCCGCTCAACACGCCCAACTCCGCCCTGGTCTGGGTCTCGTCGAGACGGATCAGAACGTCACCCACTTTCACCGCGTCGCCATTAGCGACTTCGATCGCGCCGATGATGCCACCGTCGCGATGTTGAATCATCTTCAACTGCTTTTTCGCGGTGACTTTGCCCTGTGCAACAATCGCACCCGATAATTTTGCATTGGCCGCCCAGCCTCCACAGCCAAGAACCAAACCCAACGCAAGGAGGCCAGAAACCACCACCCGTGAGTGGATCGCGTATTGTGGCCGGCGCGATTTCTTCTCGATATTCTTGTCCACGTTTTACCCCTGTCGTCTACGCGGTCGCCAATGCCGGACTAGGCAATACGGCGTCGTGTTTTGCTTCGAGAATGAAGTCCTGTGCAGTCAGTTCGTGATGGCCGTCCAGGACCAAAGAGAACTCGTCGTCCGGGTCGCTGTCGAGATTCCCGGAGACGACCGTGACTTCGTGATCGATGTCGAGCATTTGATAGTTGAAGGTCACCGCCCCAAGTTCGGCCGGTGCCGCCGAGGCTGCGCCGGCAAAGAACAATTTCTGGCTGGCGAAGTCATTGTTGTCATCGGATATGCGCGACAGATCAATGCGGTCTCCGGTCTGGAAATCCATTATCAGGTCGAACGGCCCGCCATGGTTGGCAAGAGACTCGAGCGAGCGAAACACGAAAATGTCGTTGCCGCCGCCGCCAACCATGACATTGACGGAGTCGTTCGCCACCAGCGTATTTCGCCCATGGCTGCCCACGATGCTCTCAATTGCAAAGACATGGGCCTCTTCGATGCCGTCCAGGAAGACGAGCCCATCCTGGAGGTCCACGATGGCGTCAGCGGCATTGGCCGAAAGATCGAGCGTGTCCTGCCCCTCGCCGCCATCCACGATATCGATCTGGAGGTCGTTGTTGAGATGAATGACGTCATCGTCTGAGCCGCCGTCGACGTGGTCGAGACCTAGACCATCGCTCAGATGATCATTGCCACCGCCGCCGCTCATGGTGTCGTCACCGGCATCGCCGAGGAGCGTGTCATCACCCTGACCGCCATCCAGCATGTCGTTGCCGTTGCCGCCGTCCAGCGTATCCGCGCCCGCACCACCATGCAGCTCGTCGGCGCCGTCGCCAGCCAGCAGTTGGTCATTGCCGTCGCCACCGGCCATTGCATCGTCCCCGCTGCCTCCGATCAGTTGATCGGTCCCGGCACCGCCATCGAGGGCATCGTTACCGTCTCCGCCGTCCAGCGTATCCGTGCCCGCATCGCCATGCAGATCGTCGGCTCCGTCGCCGCCCAGCAGATGGTCATTGCCGTCGCGACCGGCCATGGCATCGTCGCCGCTGCCCCCGATCAGCAGATCGGTCCCGGCACCACCATCGAGGGCATCGTTGCCGTCTCCGGCGTCCAGCGTGTCGTTGCCGTCTTCGCCATAGAGCGTGTCATTGCCAGAGCCGCCGTCGGCCACGTCATTGCCATCGCCACCATGGATCTGGTCATTGCCTTCGTCGCCAAGAAGCAGGTCGTTGCCGGCATCGCCATACAGGGTATCGTTGCCCTCGCCGCCGAACAGGGTATCGTCGCCACGGCCGCCAAACAGGATGTCGTGTCCCCGGCCACCCCAGATAACGTCGTTGCCGTCGCCGCCGATGAGCCGGTCATCGCCATCGCCGCCGTGAATCGTATCGTTGCTTTCGCGCCCGTAGACGACATCATTGCCGCCCCGGGCGTCGATCAGGTCACCGTAGGGTGTTCCTATCAGTATATCGTCGCCTTCGGTGCCGGCTATCGATTCACCGGCAGGTTCCGTGACTTCGAGATGAGCGCTCTGCTGGATGGTATCGGCACCGTCGCTGATCTGATAGTGAAACGTGACGGGTCCGGTCTGGTCTTGTTCGGGCGTATAGAGCCAGCGTTCCAATCCGATACGCTGAAGTTCGCCATGATCCGCCTCCAGCGAGCGCACGATCAAATTATCGCCGTCTGGATCGCTGGCGCCGTTCAGGAGTTCCCCCATGGTGATGATGACCGACAGGTTCATCATGCCATCGGAAAGAAAAACCGGACCGGTCAAGACCGGCCGCCGGTTTGTTTTTGTCGACCCTGGCGAGCCTTGACCTGGGTCGGATTGGCCCGGCTGATTTCCCTGTCCGCCACTGCCGCCGCCCTGGCCGCCGGAGCCCGACCCGCCGTGGCTGTTGTCGCCCTCGCCCTGGCCTGGCAACGAACCGCCGGGAGGGAGCGATCGCCCGCCGTTGTCGTTGCCGGCAACAGGTGGCGGCGCGCCACCACGACCGCCAGCTCCATGGATGCTGTTGCCGACGCCACTGCGATGGGCCGAGTGCAGTCCTTGCACGCCCCAAGGCCGATGTGGCTGCCAGACATCGAAATTGAGGTCGGGAACATTGACGCTTATAGGTTCGGCGAGACTTCGCAGAAAGTCCGCGACTTCGCCAATCTTCTGAATCTGCGTCATGACCGGGTCATCTTTGATGTCGGATGCGTGTTTGTCTTCCTTACTGTTGTGGTCGGAGGGCTCGCCCGGGTGCTTGTCGGAAACCTTCTGTTCTGTCTCGAACATCTTTTTCAGAAGCCCCGCAAATGCGCCGATCAAAAACGGAACTGCGGAAATTGAATTGACGCGCGAGCGCGACTCTCGCAGTGCAAAGCGGTTCTTCGGAGCGTCGAGCTCCTCGTGGTTGGGCAGTCCAAGTGCGAGCCGGTCATCCATTTTTGCACTCGTCAATCCTTTTGCGCGGCCGCAACGGCCGACGCTGAGCGCACCTTGCCGCCAGAGCCAGGCATCGGGGCGGCCCGCACTTTGCCGTCCGAGGCCGGGATTGGGGCCGCGCGCGCGGGTTCACGGATCAGTTCGTCCTTCGGCCCCATCGCTACAAGCTTGCCGTTTTGTATCAGCCCGACGAGATCGACTGCTGCCAGAGCGCTCGGGCGATGGGCGATCACAATGGCGATGCCGCCACGGCGACGAACGCCTTTGAGCGCCTCCGTCAATGCCGTCTCCCCTTCGGAGTCCAGGTTGGAATTCGGTTCGTCAAGCACGACAAGGAAAGGGTCTCCGTAGAGAGCGCGCGCAAGGCCGATGCGTTGGCGCTGGCCGGCCGACAGGGCTGTGCCGTTCGACCCAAGCTCGGTCTGGTACCCCTGGCCGAGCCGGACGATCATTTGATGGACACCCGCAGCTCGCGCAGCGGCAACGATCCCGCGCGCATCGGCTTGCGGATCGAAGCGCGAGATGTTCTCGGCGATCGTCCCCTCCAGCAGCGATACATCCTGTGGCAGATATCCGATAGCGGCGCCAAGTTTGTCGCTGTGCCATTGATCGAGGTCGGCATCATCGAGCCTGATCGAGCCACGCAGCAGCGGCCAGACACCGACAATGCCCTTGGCCAGCGATGTCTTGCCGCCGCCGCTCGGGCCGATCAGTCCGAGAGCGTCGCCAGCCTTGAGTTCGAAAGAAACGTCGCTCAGAAGAACCGCTCCGGTATGGGGCGCAACGACAGTTACCTTTTCCACTTTCAGCGTTTGGCACGGCGCTGGAAGGTCGATGATGTCGGACTCGTCATTCATGGCCGCAAGGGTTTCCTTTAGGCGGCTAAAGCTTCGGCGCGCAGCGACGAAACCCTTCCAGTTGCCGATGGCCATGTCGATGGGAGCAAGCGCGCGCGCGGAAGCGACCGAACACGCAATGATCGAACCCGCTGAGAGTTCTCCTTTCATGGTCAGATATGCGCCAAGGCCCAAAAGCGCCGATTGCAGCATCATACGCAGCACCTTTGCCAGGCCGCTGAGGGACCCCGTCACATCGCTGGTCCTGGTTTGCAGATGGAGATGCTTGTCATTGGCGGCTTCAAAGCGCGACACGGCACGGGAGCCGAAACCCATTGCCTTCAGAATATCGGCATTGCGCGCATGTGCGTCGGCGATGTTCGAACGCACAATGGCGGCGCGGTGCGTGTCCTTGGCGGCATTTCTCGTCAGCACTTCGGTAACGACGGTCAAGGCGATGAGGACTATTGCGCCCGCGACTGTCAGCAATCCAAGCATGGGGTGGAGGAGATAGACAAAGCCCAGGAACAGGGGCATCCATGGCAGGTCGAACAAGGCGATCGGAGCCTGGCTGGATATGAAGCCTCGCACGGTGTCCACGTCCCGGCCTCGCTCAAGCGCTTCTGATGTGGAATAGCCGTAGCGCGGCATTTCGATCACCACCTTATGGGCTAGCGGGGCAAGTCTGGCGTCGAGGCGTGCGCCATAGCGGACGAGAATCTGCGACCGCACTACGTCGAACAGGCCTTGGAATAGGTAGAGACCAATGGCCAGCACCGAGAAGGCTACCAGCGTAGGCACGCTGCCGCTGGGGATAGCCCGGTCGTAGATCTGCAGCATGTAGAAAGAGCCCGTCAACGCCAACAGGTTGATGACGCCTGAAAGGCAAAGCAGAAAGACCACAAGGCCGCGATAATTGCCGATGTATTGCGAGACATCGGGCGTGGACCGGGTGCGTTTCTTTTGGGTACTCATGAAAGCCAATCCCAACTAAGTTTGCGGGTTTCAGCGGCCGCCGAGGGGTTCCTCTACTCGGCGGCTGGCACGTTCACGTTCAGGCAAACTTGAACGAGGTTCCATCCAGGTCGTGGTGACCGGCAACGTCGATGCTGAAGTCGGCTGCACCGTCTCCGTTGATCTCACCCGTAACCAGCGTGTGTTCGCCGTCCGCCGCGGTCTGATAGCTGACCATGACTTGGCCCGCCGAAGTGAACCCGGCTCCGGCAAATAGGACGAAGGACTGGTGACCCGCGGCACTCGTGTCGGCATCGATCATTGACAGATCAATCTTGTCGCCCGGCTGCAAGCCAACGATCGTATCGCCGTTGGCATCGGCTGCTGACGCGAATACGAAGGTATCGCTGCCAAGCCCTCCATCCATGGTATTGACGGCGGCGTTGGCCATGATCGTGTCATCGCCTGAACCGGCGATCACGTTTTCAAAGCCGAACACCGTATCCTGGCCGCTTTGCGCGCTCGAGACACTGCCGTGATGCAGCAATCCATTACCCAGATCGATCGTCAAGCTGGCGCCGATGGCGGAGTAGTCGAGCGTATCCTGCCCATCCTCGCCCCAGTAGACGTCGTCTCCGTCGCCAACGTTGGCGATGATGTGATCGTCGCCAGTGCCGGCATAGACGGTGTCGTTGCCAGCTCCGCCTTCGATGACGTCGTTGCCCTCGTCGGCAAATATCCGGTCGTTGCCGCCGTCGCCGAAGATCATGTCATGCCCAGCGCCACCAAAAATATCGTCGTTGCCGGCGCCACCGAAGACGACGTCGTCGCCTGCGCCAGCCTTGATCAGGTCGTCTCCGGCACCGCCAAGCAGGGTGTCTGCGCCGCTGTTGCCCAAAATGACGTCATCGCCCTGGCCACCGCTCAGCACGTCCGCATCGGGTCCACCGACCATGACATCGGCACCATCAGTGCCGAGATGGGCGTCGCCTCCCGACACCGGCGCATCCGCGCCGTCACTTTCTCCCGCGGCAGCTGCCGTCAGGTCCAGCGAAGCGGTTTGGTGAACGGAAGCGTGGCCATCGCTTATGTCGTAGCTGAAGCTCACCTGGCTGGTGTCGTCAGTGGCGGGTGTGAAGGTCCAGCCGTCGGGTCCCTCGGTGACAGAACCCGAGGACGCCGTGAGGTTGGTCACTGTCAGCGAGTCGCCGTCGGCGTCCGAGGCTCCAGCCAGAAGCATTGCCGCGGCGATCAGCATCGGCGTGTTTGCGCCTAGCGAGGGCAGCACGATCGGTCCGTTTAGAACCGGCGCACGGTTCTGGTGCTCGTTGTCGTCGTCGTCCTCGTCATCGCCACCTTGAGAGGTGTCGCCTCCGTTACCAGGCGCACCCCCGCCGGCAGGCGCATTTCCGTTGGCAGGCGCAGCATTGTCGACGACGTCCTGGGGACGCAGGTCGCCAACGACGTGGTTGGTTCCGCCGGCGCCGTGGAAGACGATACGATGGTCGGACGTCAGGCCAGAGATGTCGACCGTGTCGTCACCATCGCCGCCGTTGATGTGGATGGTCGAATAGTTGAGGCTGGTGGCGGTGAAATTGCCAACCACCTGGATCGTGTCGCCTCCGCTCGTCCCGCTATCGGGCGCATTGGGATTGTTGCCGTTGTTCGCGGTGGTGTTGAGCGCGTTAACGGTGATTTCCTCGATGTTGTCGAGCTCAACAATAATGGTGCCATTGCGCGCGATCACAATCTCCGTGTTGGCGTTCAGGCCGGCGAAGCCGGCGTGGGCAGCGCTGCTGACGATGCCGTTGGCTGCATTGTTGTCCCAGTCGTCGGCGTTGGAATAGATCGCGAAAGTTTCGGTGGACCCGGGGCGTCCGTTGACGACGAAGGAGTCCGAGCCCGTGTCGCGACCCGAGACGAGTGAGGTTGTTCCGCCATCGACGAAATCGCGACCGTCAGTCGGCGTGTTGTTGTTGCCGGTATTGGCGTTCCAGACGACGGTGTCGTTGCCGGCACCGGCAGCGACGGTGTCGTTACCCTGGCCGCCGGAAATGTTGTCGTTGCCGCTGCCGGTGACGACGATGTCGTTACCGCCGTTGCCGAAGACGAAGTCGTTGCCACCGTTGCCGGTGATGGTGTGGGCGGCATCGCTATCGACGATAATCTCGGAAGCGCTTGTGCCGGCGATGTTCCCGCCGTTCTGGTTGATGACGGTGACGGTCGGGCTCTGTCCGTTGACGGTGTAGTGGAACGAGCCGCCTAAAGGATTTGCGTCGTTGACAGTGACCGACTGGCTGCCGTTCGAGTGAGAGGACGTAACGCCGCTGTTGTTCGACGTGCCTGAGATCGTCAGGACCGTATCGGAGTCGACATCGTTGGCCAGCAGTGCCGCGTCCGGGACGGCGAATGTCGTCGTTCCAGCGTTGGTAATGATGGTATCGTTACCGGCGACAGTCGGATCAGCGATGGCCGTGATCGCCACCGTCGTGGTCGCGACCGGGCTGTCCTTGAGGCCGTCGCTCACCGTAACGTCGATATGGCGCGTCGTGTCAGTATTGTAGACGGTCGGGTTTTGGTTGGTCGGATTGGTATAGGTGATCGCCTTCAGCGCCAGTTCGTAGTCGGCGGTCGAAGCGGCGCCATTCAGGGTCACCATGTGCTTGTCGGCACTTAGCGCAGCGGTGATCGTTGCCGGGACCGCACCAATATTCAACTGATCTCCCGCGATCGCGTCCGTGAGAACGATCTTGGCCGACTGGAGATTTGTATCATCGGCATCGGTGATGTGAGGCAAGGTGGTGAGGGGCGCACCCGTGGCCGATCGCTCGGTGTAGGAAGCCGTGTTGTTGTTGCCCTGGGCCGAGTCTCCAACAAAATTGACGCGAACATTGTCGACCCGGAAGTAGTCGCCGTTGTTCAGGCTCGTGACCGCGAAGCGGATTTCGGAGTCCGCAGTCATGGTCTGACCGGCCAGACTGATGGTCTTCGTGCCCGTTGCGTCTGCACTGCCGTAGGTCGCGATCGTGACGAAATTCGTCCCATCGGAACTGTACTGCAACGCCAGCGTCTCGTTGGCACCTATGCCGTTCTTGGCCTGGAGATCGAAAGCGATACTTGTCGCCGTTGCCGCGCTCTGGCCAACGCCACGTGTGATCTCGGCACCATCGCCGCTGCCGAACTGCAGGACTCCGCCATTGCTGGTGCTCCTGGTGATCTGGCCGCTGTTCGACGAGGGATTGTTACCATCGTTCGATTCCTGCCAGCTGCCATTCCAGTTCACATTGCCGTTGTTCTGGCCGTAGGCATTATTGTTCGAACCGAACGCATCGAGCGTGTTGCGGGCGATTGGCACGTAATTCAAATCCAGTGTCGGCGCTTTGTCGAAGTACGTTGCTGGATTGATGGTCTGGTCCGCGAATTTGAAATTTTCCACGCCGATCACCAGATCGGTGCCATCGGTCGGAATGAGCTGACCGTTGGCATCCGTAGCCAACGGATCGCGGTGGTCGGCGACCTTGATCGCCGCAACGCTTGCCCAGTTGGCGTGAGGGTTGACGACGACTGCGCCGAGCGCGTCCACGGCTGTAAGTGTATAATCAGACAGATTGCCTGTGAATACCGCCGTATCGCCGAGACCATCGATGCCGCCATCGCCGAGCACCGTGTCCTTGAACATTTCTGTGCGCAACAATTCAGTGAAGTGCCTCTCGAACCCTGCGCCTGTGAGCAAGCCCCCGGACAATGTGTCGGTGTACGCAACGCGATGCGAGGCACCTTGGTATTGAGCGTCCTGAAGCTGCAGCGCCGCCGTTGAACCGCCGTTGTTGTTGTTATGGTCATAGGTCGACAGATGGCCGGCGGCATCCACGTATTTACCGATCAGCGTATCGAGCCGGATCGAGCCGCCGACGATGAGGTCGTTGCCGCCTGCGCCTGTGAGGATGTCGTTGCCCGATCCACCAACGAGCCAGTTCTCGCCCTTGTCGAGGGCGGCATTGGCGAGGCCCGCGTCACCGGCCGAGTCGCCGGTCAGCGTGTCGTCGCCGGCCGAGCCGATCAGGCCCTCAGTCTGGAACGCGGCGATCTGCTTTGGAATGCCGTTGACGTTGACGGCTGGGTTCTGCTGGTCAGCCAGGATGAATGTCACACCACCGGGGCGGACAGCATTGTCGCTGAAGTCGATCAGGTCGAAACCCAGCGTGCCCGGCTTGTCACCCTCGTCGACGACGCCGTCTCCGCCGAGCACCTCGTCGGTGCCGATTGTGAGGGCTCCGGTGGTGTCACCGGGACGGATGATGTCATCACCATTGCCGCCGAACATCTGATCCTGGTCGCCACCTCCAACCAGAACGTCATCGCCATTGTCGCCGTAAAGAATATCGCCGCCACTGCCGCCGTCGACATAGTCGTTGCCGTCACTGCCATGGGTGAACGGATCGGTGTCCTGATCACCGTAGATGCGATCGTCACCGGTGCCGCCGGACAGCTTGTCGATGCCAATGCCGCCGGAGATGAAGTCGTTGCCCGAACCACCGATCACCTGATCGTTGCCGTTGATGTCGGAGCCGCTGGACTCGCCGTAGAGAAAGTCGTCGCCGGATCCGCCGTCCATCAGGTCGGGGTTGTCGCCGCCATACATGTGGTCGCTGCCATCGCCACCGTAGAGCCGATCAATACCGTAGCCGCCGTACATGGTGTCGTTGCCGCCATCGCCATAGACTGTGTCATCGCCGCCTTGTGCGTAGATCAGGTCGTTGCCCATGGTGCCGACGATGATCTCGTTCGACTCCGCACCCGAATTGGGCGTGCCATCGAGGTTGACGCCATCGTTGAAGACCACTGATCCGGTGGTCAACTGGATGTCATCGACCAGAATCTGCTGGCTGCCGCCGGCCGAGTTTTGCTGCACCTCGATCCGCAGATGGAAACCCGCATAGGCGGGGTCAATCGTGCCAGTGTCCAATGTCACATGCGACCATGCACCGTTGGCCGGTGTCGGCAAGGCCAGTGAATTCAGCACGTGAGTGGTCACGCCGTCTGTCGCGATCAGGCGAACTTCGCCGCCGGGCCAGGCCAGGTCCGTCCGGTCGCCCACATTGAGACCAAGGCTGAAGGTCTGACCCGCTGTCAGGATCTGGCCTGTGTCCTGGGACAGGATTGCCCCGCTATGCAACCAGACAACATTGCCGCCGCCATGGCCGGCGGGATTGCTGATAGAGTTGACCGGTGCGAACAGGCCGCCAACGCCACCGGTGATCGTCCAATTGCTCGGATTGGCTACCGTGTAATTTCCGAGCACGTTCTGAATTACGCCCGGCGTACCCGTGGCAAGCGAGTCAGCCTCGAAGGCGGCGTTGATGGGATTCACTTGGAATTGGGTGCCGTTCGCCAGCCGGGTGTCCTGGACATACTGTACGCCACCGATGGTCACCACATGGCCGTCGTTGAGATTCCCGCGGCCACCATTGGAGTACACGCCCATGGTTCCGTCAGCGACTGCGGCAATGTCTCCATATTTGTGCTCATTGCCGGTGGTTAGAGCTTCGGCGCCCGTTGCCACGACCTCCTTGTTGGCGCCGAGATCGACATACTGATCGGCATATCCAAAGATGTTGCCGTTGAGGTGCGCGAGCCCGGTATTGCGCTCGACGATATCCTTGAACTGGCCATTGCCGACTTCTTCGGCAAACTGCTGACCGGCCAGGCGGAACAGATAATAGAAGCGGTCTCCGTCCATCAGCGATTCGATCTGGTTGACGAACACCTTGTCGAAGGTCTCGCCGAGCAGACCGCCAGGCTGATGGATCTCGGCGAGCCCCCCAAGCCAGGTGTCGATCTGGTTGAAGCCTAGAGTACCGGCGCCGCCGACGGCTTCATCCCCGTTCAGGAAGCCGTATGCCTGCTCTAGGGTGAAGCCCAGCGTACCGACAGCTACGGTGCCGTCAACAATGCCCAGGATCGCCTGCGCCTTCGCGAGGTCACCGTCGAACGCATAAGCAGCAATGAAATTTGCCAGCGAAGTCGGGTGCTGCATGTTCTGTCCGAAATCGTTCCAACTGACGTAGCGAGCCAGCCCGACGGCTTCGCGGAAATCATTCAACGTGGGGATGCCAACATCGCGACCACGGGCAATGTTGATGGCGGCGAGATCAAGCGGCTGCCCAAGCAGCCCCTGGTTGAGGGCCGGGGTGATGAATTCGTCAACCTCGTTCATCTGCTGATGCGTCATGCCGAGCGCGATGGCGGCTGGACCGATGTCCGCGTATTTTTCCGGGCTGAGGAACGCCTCCTTCAGCGCGTAGCCCATGATCTTGCCGGTCAGTCCGTGAGTCGGATCGATGGTGTCGATCGTCTCGCGCAGGGTCGAGTGACCGAAGCGGAATGCTGCCTGAGAATACTCCAGCGAGACCGCGGAATTGACACTTGACGAATATCCAACAAATTCCTGGATATTGGGCGTCACGTTGCGGGCATATTGGTCGACCGCCGTGTGCTGATATTCCATTTCGACGACCAGTTTGGCCCCGTTGAAAACTTTATCCTGGTCCCAGGCGATGCTGTTGTCGGCATAGACGAAATCTCCAGCCGCATTCATTTGACCCGTGTCGATCTGAAAATCATGCAGGCTGGCGTGGGTCGGATCGCCCGAGACAACATCTTGCCGATGCAATGCGTCTATCAGGTTCTGCACCTGATAGTTATGCTCCTCGTGGAAGATGTGATGGATCGAGGTGAGACCGAAATTCTCATTCACGCGGCCGTCGCCCGCGACATAGTGGTCACCAACGGACGCCAGCAGGATCTCACCCACAGCATCGTGCACCGCGCCTGCAGGCGCCGTGATGCTGAAATCCGCAAAGTTCACGAAGGGATACAGCGCATTGGCACCCGAAAGCGTATGGGGCGTTCCCGGCGGGGAACCCAACGGCAGATTTTCCATGTAGAGCGTGAGCTTGTGTGTCGCGGGATCGATGGCAAAGGATGAATTGGCACCAAACGTGCTTTTGACGTTGGCATTGATCGTCGCGATCGCGGCATCGACCTTGGCCGACTGCGCGGAGTTGCCGTAGCTAGCCTCGCCGACGCCTTGGACGCCATCACCATTGGTGTCGTAGAAGCCGTGCAAATGGCCAGCGTCGAAGCGGGGGTTCATGTCGAGCAGCAGAGCCGAGCCGCTCGTGCCCGCAATCACATGTCCGCTTGCGTCGCGATTACGTAGATTGGACACATCTTCCCAGGTCAGGGCATCTCGCCCGGTCGCTTCGACATGGGCCCGGAGCTCGTCGAGCGTCGGCAGCGTGTCGTTTGTCGAGGTCCCGTCGGCCTTCGTCCACGCGGTCGCCAGCGTCGTACCGTCGAACAGATTCATCCCTGCATGGAAGTCCGTTGTTGAGGCAGTCGTCGGATCCGGCACCCATTCGCGCAGCAGGTTCGTCAGTTGCTCGTGCGAGCCATAGGTTTGGCTCTGGTCGATGAACGGCGAGGTGTGGTTGACATATTCTGGACCATTTCCATCGACGGTCTGCACCGTGGCGCGGCTGATGGTGATCTCGTGCACAGGCTGCCCGTCCGGGCCGGCCATGCCATAGAGCGGATCGTCGGTCGCAAGCGCGATCTTGATTGTCGCGCCGGATGACTTGTCGATGAAGTCGAGGCCATGGTCGAAGAACTGGCCGAACAGTACGAAAAAGCCGTTAGACGGCGACACACCAGGGTTCAGGGCACCAATGAAGTGATCATCCTGGCCGGCTGACGCGGCAAGCCGCGCCTGCGGGTCAACCTGACCGAGACCGCCGTCGGCGACGGTGGCCAATTGGCCCCAGTCGAGGACCGTGGCAACGCCATTGGGATCATAATAGATTTCATTCGGCGTGTGGTTGGTGGCTGCGGGATCGGACGCGTGATTGGCCCATGTGTCGTACGTTACGCCAGCGGTCGTCGTCGCAAGGCTGATCATGCGCGGCGTGTAATCGATGACGTTGGGAATGTTGATCGCGGTGCCATCCGTTGCATGAGAATCGCCAGGTTGCACAGTCGCGGTACCATCCAGCGTCACGGCATAATCCGTATTCGCGGTGCCGCTCGCATTAAAAGTTCCGGTCGGGGTTCCGTCCGTCGCGCTGCCGTCGCTGTACTTTCCGTAGTATTGCTTCGCTGCGGCATAAGCATAATCAGCCACTGCCTGCATGATTGACGAATAGTTGGCGTAGTCCGCGGCAGCCGACCGCGTGAAGATCTGGTCGACAGCGCCCCACTCGGCGTTGATGAGCGACAGGTTATTGTTGAGCCCAGTGACGTCGCGCAATCCTACGAGGTCAGTGACCGACTGGTACGAGGTGCCATAGGCTGCGATATTGGCGCTGACGCTACCAAGATTTGCATAGGCGACGTGCGTGGAATTGTAGACCGTACCTGTGCCGTCCCAATTGATGATCGCATTGCCTTGCTGGTCGAACAGAGGAAGAAAGTTCAACTGGTCCAGAATGAACTGGATGTCCGTCTGGTTGATCACGAACGGCTTGAGCGTGTAGGCCATGGCACTTCTCCTCACTTGTGCGCCCGACGATACCGGGAACAGTCAGCGCTATTTGATCTGTCGGTCTTGCGAGGAAATTGGCCACACACTATTTGAAGCTCAGTCCCGGCACCCGACCTTAACTCTTCCTTAAGGATGTCGTAGTGACAAACATTTGCCATCATCCGAGGTCGAGCGAATTCGCTAGACCTTTGCGGGATTTTTCGAGCATTAGGTCTGGCTTCGAACCAGACCAAAGTCGGGGTTTATGCCTGACTTTTGCCTAGAACTCACGCACCTGCGAGAGAGTCGCGGCGTCGCTCAGTTACCGTAGCGGACGGCAACTCGCTTACTGGTGATGACGACGCCGCACGCGCAATCGGTTTAGTTCGAGGCCAGCCCGTAGCCTAAAGTCGCAGCTCAGACGCTTGGGTTCAATGCTCACGCCGCCCCATAAAGCGGCCGTATTGGCGATTCGATCGGATAGTTAATTTAACCACGATCATCACTCTTCGGCACAGATCGCCGCCATGACAGACACATTGGGATTTAAGTGCTTATATTTTTTTCCAATAATACATATTGAGCCAATTTTGTGTCTAGTTGTTGCGAAGATATATATAACGATATTTGCAACAGATGCTATTTATAAATCGAAAAACTAACTGAAATTGACCTGCATTGACATTTATTTGAGTAAAGCCTAACATACAATGTGGGTGCTTGAGGCTGTTGGGGTTTCAATGCAGGGTCTAGTTGCTTGCAGGCGTAGCAATACGCTTGTGCATGCGTTGGGGGTAAGGGCGTGGGCGAGTTGGAAAGGGTTTCAATTGCCGTTGTCGACGATCATCCGATCGTTCGAAGTGGCCTGAACGCGGTCATTTCAGGCGAAGCTGGGTTCAATTTGGTGGCCGAGGGCAGCACCGCGCGTGAAGCGTTGGAAATTGCCGAACGATGGCGGCCGCAGATCATGCTTCTCGATCTCGCGATTCCAGGCGGCGGCATGGAGGCCTTGAAGCGTATCGTCGTGCAGGTGCCTTCCGTCCGATGCATGATCTTGACAGTTTGCGATTTGGCAACCACCGCCATCGCCGCTTTGAACGCGGGCGCCAAAGGCTATGTGCTCAAGGGCGTGAGCGCTGGCGACCTTAAGAAGGCGATGTGGACGGTGGCCAACGAAGAGTCGTTCGTTTCACCGGAATTTGCAACAAAACTGCTGCAGGCCGCACAGTTGAACGTCCAGCATGCTTCTTCCATCGACCAGCTTACCCACCGCGAAGCTCAAATCATGAAAGCCGTCGAGGAAGGTCTCACCAATCGAGAGATTGGGGAGAAGCTGGAGATCAGTGAAAAGACCGTCAAATACTATATGTCAGCCATTCTGCAGAAGTATGGGGTCACAAACCGCGTTTCAGCGGTAATCGCGGCGCAAAAGCTGCGCGGCGCAACCTTGTCTCTGGGGAATTGACGCTTCGGGGACTCCGATCGACGTGGCGCTGTTTCGATATTCGCTGCCAAACGGTGAGGCGTCATCCAAGTTTTTCGGCGAGTTGCCAGGCGAACGAAGGCCTGCGGTGAGGAGCCTGAGACAAATGCGCGACGCGCGCCTCCCCTGGATCGAGTTGGGTGGCTACCTGCTGCTGCTCGCGATCGGCTGCCTCCTTTGGTTCCAGTTCAGCACCGCCAGGGAAATGGACCTCGAAGCCGCGAAGCGCGCATTCCAGGCGGAGAGTCGGGCCAAGAGTCAGGCGGTTGCTGTCGACATCGAGGCCGGCTTTCGCCAGATGTACCAGGGCATTCGCACCATCGCCCGCTTGCCGACCGTGCGAGCGCTGAATTCGGAGTCTCATTCCTTGCACGAGGATGCAAGGGTGAGCGCCCAGGAAATCTACAACAATCTGGCGGAAAATCTTTCGGTTTCGGAACTCTACATAGTGCCAGCCAATTTCGATCCGGATCGCATCGACAGCGACCCGACCACGCCAGAAGCGCCGTTGATGACATTCGACGAATTGATAGTTGGCAAGAATGCCGACCAGACTCCGTCGCGTGCAGCTTCTCTAGAGAGAAGAAGAATAGAAGAAGTTGAGAAATTTGAATATCGAGTCATGAAACTTCAGTTGGACTATTTGGCAAAAATATATAAAATAGAGAGTTTGATTTCCGATCTTAATTATCCAGCAATTGTCAGCGGAGAAGTAATTACGTGCGACAATACGCACTATTCGCCTACGATGCCTGATGACGGCGACCGAAAGGGTCTAGTTTATTCGGTCCCATTCTTCGGGTTTGACGGGGAACTGCGCGGCATAGTTACGGCGGTTGTCCTGTCCGACGTAATCACTGAAGTTCTACCAAATGATGGCTATGCACTTGGCAATGACAGACTCGGTTTCTACAGGGGTGCCCATGACGGCCATCTTTGGAAGGAGATCTCGCCGCGAGCCGAACCGGGTCCCGACACCGTCGCCTATGCCAGCTCGACTCCGCTCGATTTTCCAGATGTGGCGGGAGGGTGGAGCCTTTGGTCTGCGGTGCCGAGGGCGGTGTTTCTGGAATCCCCCGCCGTTCAGTCGATCAATGAGCGTTTCCGCACCGAGGTCATCATCCTGATTTTGGGGAGCCTGGCGCTGGCTACCGCGCTCCGGTGGCTTGCTCATCGAGGCTCGACGGTGGAAAGGCACAATCGAGATTTGGCATTGCGCATTGAGGAACGCACGGCCGAGCTGGCCAGCGCCAAAAAAATTGCCGAGGAGGCAAGTTCAGCAAAAACCCAGTTTCTCGCCCGCGTCAGCCACGAGATCAGGACGCCTATGCATGCGATCGTCAGTGCGGCGGAGTTGCTGAGATCCAGCCGGCCTGACCGGCGTGCGCGGGCCAAACTTGAGATCATCGACCACGCCAGCCAGACATTGCTCGACATCGTCAACCAAGTGCTCGACCTTTCAGCGATCGAGGACGGCAGGCTGAACATCAATTCGGTCGAATTCGCGCCTTCGGTTTTGGTCTCGGAAACGTGTGACATGATGCGGGCGGTCGCCGACCGCAAGGGTCTGAACATAGCCGTCGAATGCGCCCCGACCACGCACGCCCTTTGCCGCTCTGATCCGGCGCGCATTCGCCAGATCCTGGTAAACCTGATCGCGAACGCTCTCAAACATACCCAGGCCGGCGGAGTGATTGTCCGGGTTGGCAGTGATCCATCGGGGGTTCTCGCCTTCGACGTAGTGGACACGGGTTCGGGCATTGCGGAAGATGATCGCGAACACATCTTCCAGGAATTCTATCGCGGTGCCAATTCGGACGGGGCCGGGCTCGGGCTAGCGATCAGCCGCCAACTTGTGGAGCGGCTCGGCGGCACTATCGAGGTCAGCGAGGCTCATCCGCATGGCGCTCACTTCCGGTTCTCCATCGCCACCGAACCTGCGGACACAGTCGCCGCGGCACACGCAGAACCCAACTTGCCGGTGACGAAGTGGAACCCTTCGACGGTGGCAAGTCCGGGGATACGCATCCTTTTAGCGGAAGACAATGAACGTGTCCGCGGACTTCTCGAGGAAACGCTTCGGCAGGTTGGCTGCTTGGTGCAAGTGGCCAGCAATGGCGAGGAAGCGGTCGCCGCAGCTCGACAAACCAGTTTTGACGCAATTCTGATGGACTGCTCGATGCCCAAGCTTGACGGCATTCGTGCCGCGTCGAGGATCCGGGAGATTGAGGCGACGTCGGTTGCCGAACGTCGCCGAGTTCGCATAGTTGCCTTGACGGCCAGCGCATATTCCAGCGACCGCGATGCATGCCTGCAGGCAGGAATGGACGATTTCTTGAGCAAGCCCTTCAAACGGGAACAGCTCTTTCGCGTCTTGGGAATTAATCTCGACGCGACGGGCAAAAACGCAGCTCTGGCGCCGGCGGCGGAATAGCGCAGTCTATGCCGTATTCGCTCCGCCAGCGCCTGGGCATCGCTTGGCCAATCCCTACTGGTCGGCGCTCCCCGGACTCAGGATTGTCAGTGTCAGCTGCCGCGAAATCTGCCTTAGATCGTTCAGCGCGTCGAGGCTCGCTGACTTCAAGTCCTGAATGATCTGTCTGGCCTCCCTTTCCGTCGTGCCTTCTGTAGGCCGCAACAGGTCGTCGAGCTCGTCGAGGCGCAGCATCACGAAGGTGAGCATTTGTGCTGGGCCATCGTGGATGCGCTGGCCGATCTCTTTTTGGTTTAGGCTATCGGGTCGAGGGTTTCTAAACCCACCGATTATGTCGTGGCCTCGGAAGGCCAGAACGAGCGCACTCAGAACGATCGCCCACGCGAGTGCAATTGCTACGACCGCTTGAATTCTGCTGGGGGCTGCATCCCCACCCGCTGCCCCCGGAGCTGTGACTGTGACACATTGATCGATCCACCAAGCGAGCGTTACCATTACGATCGAAACGACAGCGACAAGCAGGAAAAAATGCCGAGTCAGGCGAATCTTTTTTCCAATACTATTTTCAAGCATGTCTTTCCTCACACGGACCATCGAACCGAGCACAACTCTTCTACGTATGCTCCCAAGTAGCAACGCTGATGGTTTAGATCACCGCCGAACCGACGGAGGCCCTTATGACAAAGGCCAACACAATCGATTGGGCAAATGAAAAGTTCCAGCCGGCCCAGCGATCAGGTCAAGCAAGTCGCTTCCTAAAGCTCGTCCATGGACCGGGTAGGCGTCGCTGACCATTAGCGTTTGGTCCTCGATTCGCCGGCTATCTTCTTTTTTGGAAGTCAGGTGCTAGCGCTATCATGATATTCGAATAGAGTTATGTCCGCTTTCAGTATCGCAGATTGCGTTCTGAACGGCCTAAATTGCTGAAGATCCTATGGGGATGGAAGGCGGCCAGCGCTCTGTCAGAGTGAAGTCGCCAAACATCACCTGGAGGTCAGCATGCAAGCCAACACCACCAAAGCCCCGGCCGCTATCCGCGTCGATCTTGCGGCAATATTTGTCTCGTTAGAACTGTGTCGTTCAAAATGGCTCGTGACCTCGCTTTCGCCAGGCGGGGGCGAGAGAATGTCGAGACACATCGCGTCGGGGGGCGACATTGCGGGTTTGCTCGATCACTTCGCAGAGCTGCAACGAAAGGCGGAAGTGCGGACAGGACAGAGTTTCCGGGTCATATCAATCCAGGAAGCCGGTCTGGATGGATTCTGGATACATCGGGTCCTCGAACGCGAAGGCATCGAGAGTTATGTCGTCGACCCGGCATCCATTGCCACATCGCGTCGCCGTCGGCGGGCCAAGACCGACAGGATTGACGGGGAGCACTGGTTCAAGCGTTGTTGGCCTACAACCGCGGCGAGCCTCAGGTTTGCGCGATGTTGCGAGTGCCAACGCCGGAGGAGGAAGACCGTCGCCGGTTGGTGCGGGAGCGTACCCACAGCCACGCAACCTGGACAAGCGTCGACCGGAGCCGGGGATTGCCGGACTTCGAGACTCCCTGCTCGCAATTAATCTGCCCACTTTGCCAGGGCGTTGGCACCAAACCAGCGTAGGCGGCAACCTGTCGTCGATTGTCAAACTTGCGCGACAATCCCTCGGACCACAGGACGGCCGCGAAATCCGGACCTATTCCCTTGAGGCCTGAGCAGCAGGGCCGGTGTTGGCTCATCTGCCACGACAAGCAAGGCGTCGCGTGCCTCTTCAACATCCTTGATCTGCTGGATCAGCAACTCGATGCGATCGAGCTCGCGGCTGATCTGCGCCATGAGCGCTGGCGGCAGTGGACGCCCATCTCCGGTAATGAGCGCGTCGAGGCATTTGCGTCGATCTTCTCTCAACGGTTCGTATCCGGACACGCCCTGGCTGAACAAAAGGCCCCTTATCCTGTTGACGTGCCTGATCCGCTCGTTCGTCAACGCCTTCCGCCATCAACCCAATTCCGCGCTCAGTCAGTGGTTCAGGGCGCGAGTCATCCAGAATGGTGGCCGGTACAAGAAGACGGCGATCATCGCCCTCGCTTGGAAGGCAATGTTCCGCAAGTAGCGTGGTAAAATCGAAACCCACTTCCTCCGCCATAAACCGAAGAAATATCAATAGAATCAAGCGCTTGATAATTTCTGCTCGAGCGCCGCGCGTTTCCGCCCACGACCCGCGTTTGCCGGCGCCTCTACTGGCTCGAGGCTTTCCACAACCACCCGGTCGACGCCATCCTCACAAAGGCAATATCGCTGACGCCGATCTTTTTCCTTGGCTTCTTCGAAGCCTCGATCGCCGTCTTTTCGATTATCTACTTTGGGTACACGCTGCTTGTTCATTCAAACGTGCAGATTCCGTTCGGCCCTTTGAGGTGGCTGATCGCCAGCCCGCAGTTCCATCACTGGCATTATGCCAACCAGCGCGAAGCCTATGACAAGAACTTCGCCGGGCAGTTGCCTGTCCTCGACGTGCTGTTCGGCAAGTACAATGTCACCGGCGACAAGGTGCTGGAGAAGTACGGCGTCGACGATCCGATCCCGTCCACCTATTTCGGCCAGATCGGCTATCCGCTCCTGCCCCGCAGGAAGCTATTGAATCGAGCCGCGCCGAGCACCGAAGCCTGACAGCTGACATCGGGCACGAAACCAAAAAACCCGCCGCTCCTTTGGCGCGGCGGGTGGCTCATCAAATCACGGCCTACTTGACCAGGATGGTCGCCCACATTCCGTTCATGAAGTGGCCGGGAATGTTGCAAAAGACGGCATAATTGCCTGGCTTGAGGTCGAGCGTCAGTGATCCGGCCTTGCCCGGATCAAGCTCGGAGACTTCACCGAGATGGCCTGCCTCATCCTCGTTGACGCGGTTTTCATTCGGCACATAGGGCAGCGTTGTCCTTTTGGCGTCGCTCACCGGCGCCACGATCATTTCATGGACCGTGTCCTTGGAGCTGTTCTGAACCTCGAAGGTCACCTTGCCTGCAGATACGACGGTCTGGTCCAGCTTGATCCTCATGGTTGCCATGCTCATGTTCGCCGGCATGCCCATTCCCATCTTTGCATCGGGGTTCGCGACGCCATCCTTGTCCCACAGCTTGACGTTTACGATCGTGTTGGCGAAGGCGGGTGCCGACGCGGCTAGTAGGACGAGGACCAGTCCAGTCTTGAAGGGCTGCATGTTCGAAAGGCTCCAGATCGCTTGCGGCGACCCCGCAAGGACTAATTGGGGAATGATTCGTGGTCGCGGCACTCGGCTAGAACAGCCAGGCTGACAACAAGCTGACAGTGAAAATTTGGATGGGCGGCCCATCTGCGGCGCGGATGCCGTTGTCAGCCAGTTGTCAGGTTGGATTGATTATGCCGCAACGATGACGGTGAATTCGCCGTCGGACAGGACCGATCGAAATCCCACCCACAGGCGCGACATCCTCGCGCAACCTTCCGAATGGAGCCATCATGTATCGCACTCTCGTTCTCGCC
>NZ_LMHO01000021.1:0-66613 GCF_001428185.1 Mesorhizobium sp. Root695
CGCCGGATCGCAACGAGATACGACCGCCTCGAAACTAATTTCCTCGCCGCAGTCTGCATCGCCGCGACCGTCAGCTTCTGGTTATGAGTCCGGACCCTAGGGGACCATCATTTTGGGTATCCGTAAAGGCTATCAATACTCAAGGCCGCACTTGCCCTGTTTAGGAGGCCATGAAATGAGGGGGGCACAATTCGGCCAAACTGTCGATTTCGTACATTTAGATGAGCCTTTTGAGACGGGACGTGTTACTCCTAGCGGTAACCTGGAGAAGTCTGGTGACGGCACGCGCTCGCGACCTGTTCAACCTATACGTTGTCGGTAGTCTCAACAGTCCTGAGCTCAAGGGGTTGCCCCTCCTCAGCCACGTTTTCAACCTCAACTCGGCAGCCGGGGACCGGCGCATCCCGAACGCAGAGATGGTGGAAGAACTCGGCCCTCTTGCGCAGGCGCTTCTGGCCGCGCGGACATAGGACTCGCTAAGTCGATCTAATGGCGTACACTGCGTTATCGGCGATCACGCAAGGGCATCACCGATTGGGAGACAAGTCGCACTCTCGCCCCGATGAGGCGTTGAGATGCAGCGTACGTTGAAAAGCGATTTCCTTGGGCCAGAAGATCTAACTATCTGCCAGCATGTCTTTGATCAGATATGCGCCGATGCCAGGTTATCGGATCGGCAGTCGCTTGACGCCCAACTCCTCGCATCGACCGTGCTCACGGTCTTCCAGGCATCGCCCGAGATGTCCAAAGCGGACCTGCTCGCTGCGATCCTATCACGGCGCAATGACTTCGATAAGCTGGCCGGGTAAGTCTGTCGCATTCATCGCGACGGTCGCCCCCGAAAACCTACCCCATTCCGCCCGCACTACGGGGTAGGGCGCGCTTTCGTTGTCGTCGCGACACATGACCCCCGATCCTCGCGCTCGCTGACCTCACCCTGCTGGTAACGCCCTGTGCACAAGCGGGTCAGGTCTAGTTAGTTCTCCCTTTGTCTGACGAGAGGTATAAATGAGTCGGTCATCTGAAATCTGCGAAAGGATTTGCGCCCCGATGACCCTCCTCCAGTTTGCCTATTCAATGCTCGCCGTCTCGTACCTCGTTGCCGTGGTGGCGTTGTGGGCGGGGTACTAGCGCCCTTGTCATTGCCCGTTTACTGCTGAGGATCCTAAACTTATCGGGGTTAGATCTTGGCTCTACGTGCTTGCATTGATGCCGGCCGGTCGAAAGATGGCGTCTTTTCGGTCGCCGGAGTGGCTTTCGGCTATGGACAGGCTGCGAAGGCAAACGCCGAGTGGAGGCGCCCATTGAACGGGCGCACATTTCACATGACCGACTTGCACAATCGAAAGAAGGACTTTGAAGGCATAGACGACGACGAGGTGGATAAAATCATGCTCTGCGTAGTAGCGATCATTCGCAAATATGCTGCCAACGTCGTAGCCGTTTCTTGCGACCTCACTTTGCTCACCGAACCATTTCCGATGACTAGCAACAGTCGAGACGAGTTTCTTACGACGGCCTTCCGTTCACCATATGCAGCCATGTTGTACATCTGCATGTGGGCGATGGGACGCTTTGCAAACAACCATTCCAAAGGCCGCCGCGAAATTTCTTATGTGCTGGAGTCCGGAGATGCAGGCCAACCGGCATTCGTTTCATATATCCAGGGTTTAATGGCCGAGCCAAAGTTTGGGAGCCAATTGGATCACTATTCACTGTCGGCGCTGACAAGCAAATCAAAGGACCAGATTGAGGGCGTGTTCCACTCAGCCGATTTCTTCGCTTGGGAGTGGGCTCGTCAGGTCGAGCGGCATAAGAAGACTCTGCCTATGCGGAAGTCGTTCTCAATCGTCACTGAACAGGGACAATCCGATTCGGATTATTTCGGGCTCACATTCAGCGACAGGCGCAAGAACTTCTTTCGCCATTACGACGAACGTCACCTCAATCGCTGGGTACGTTTCCTGCGAGAAGGTCTCGGCGCAAAGACCTCTGATGACCTAGATGAAGCCCTCAATCAGTGGACAGCGACGAGGTAGGTAGGAACCTTAGGCAGCGACCGTCGCGCGTCTTCGCATAGGCGTTGCCGGTGCGCTTGGCGTCGGCCTTCGCGTAGTCGGGCGTATAGATCAGATCGACGTTCCGACTTTGGCACTCGCCGCACTTCATCCTGGGTAGCAGATCGTCGCGCATGGCCGGCGTGTCGGCGCCGAGCGTGTCGCGCAGGCGCAGGAGGTCGAGTTCCTGCTTGTGGCCGCAGCTAACATTCCGGCAGTGGGCCGTCACCACCATGTCACCGTCAGGAGTTACGCTTTCGCCTTCCGTTTAGCCGGCGCCTTCTTGACTGGTTCGCTCTTGCGACCGAGACCACTAGCCTTCGCCATGTCTGATCTGCGTACGGAATAGCTAGGAGCCACCATTGGGTAGTCGTGTGGCAAACCCCACTTTTCGCGGTATTGATCTGGTGTCATGCCCAGCAGGCCCAAAGCCCGTCTCATCGACTTAAATTTGCGGCCGTCTTCGAGGCTGATGATGTAGTCAGGAAACACCGACTTCTTCGGATTAACCGCAGGCGTCTGAGGCTCGATGGCCGGCGCCTGTGGTACGCTGAGACCGGACAGTGATTGATGAACCGACGAGATCAGATCCGGTAGACCCGATACAGGTATCGAATTGTTGCCCACAAACGCCGATACGATCTCGGTGGTCAATTCGGCCAGGTCGGCTGCGCGGTCTGCGGCTTCATCTGTCATGTATCGATTCTCCTTGGCGAGTGCATGATTTGTTATCTACCGCCCTAAGCACAAGCGCAATATATTAGTTAACGCTAAAATGACGGCATTTGCCAATCTGGAACCAGTTTAGCGCGGTTTAATTGAGTCGCGTTTGGGTTTGTGGGTTGCGTCGATGAGTTTGCGGTTCATTCAACCGATGTTGCCGACATTGGTAGAGGTCGCCCCGACAGGGGACAATTGGATTCACGAAATCAAATATGACGGCTACCGCACCCAGGTACATATAGAGGGTGGTACGGCGCGCGCGCTCACGCGCACTGGCATTGACTGGTCGGGCACATACAAGCAGGTTGTCGAGGCTGCAAAGGGCCTCGCAGACAGCGCAATCATCGACCGCGAGGTGATCGTTCTAAACGATGCCGGCGCCTCTGATTTCCACGCGCTCCGATCCGCCATGCGCTGGAACCCCGGCAAGTTCATTTTCGTCGCCTTCGACCTACTCCATATCAACGGCGACGATCTTCGACGCCTGCCATTGATCGAGCGCCGCGCCATGCTCGCCGAACTGATCCAGTTTAGCCACCATGTCTGCGGTGGTGCTGAGTTCTACGCGGCTGTCGATCGGCTGGGTCTCGAAGGCATGGTCTCGAAACGACCGGACAGCGTCTATCGCAGCGGCAAGACAGAGACGTGGTTGAAAAAGCAAATGCTACGAGCAGATCGATTACGAGGTGGCAGGCCCGTTGCGCAAGCCAGGCATGGCGCCCTTGGCGTTGATGGTCACGCGACACGCGGATCGACGCTATGTCGGCACGGCCAATATCGCCTTGACCAAGGCCATGCGTGTGCGGCTATGGGCGAGGGTCGAGGCTGGCAAGGGGTCAGGGCGTCGACAAGGGCGAGGCCGAATGGATCAAGCCCGGCTGGTCGGCCGCGTGAGCACGTTGAAACGAGAAGACAAGCTGCGCCACGCGACATTGCGATCCATATCAGACGAGAGCGATCCGAGCGACCTCGCCGACTGACGACACACACCCCACCGTGTCAACTGGTCCAAGGAAACACTAGCCGGATTGAAACCCATCGAAACGCCCGGTCACGGCGGCGAGGAGCTTATCTTCGTCAGCCAAGCCGGCGTTAAAAACATTGATTACAGCCACCGCGAGATCCTCCGCATCACCGGACGATCGTTCGACTCTCCTTTCCGCGCAAAGCCGATCAAAGACACGTTGGCAGATTTGCAACTCAGATGGGGAGAATCCGTTGGGACGAAGGCGGTTCAACATCAAGGCGCACTCCCGTGTGGAGCAACTGCGGTGAGGGAAGGCTTTCGAGCGGGATGTAAATATCCTGCCCACCGGGAGTCAAGAGGCATGAAATGCGATAAGCCCTCGACCCATCGATGCGGAACCTTAGATCTACCCCAGACTTGTGTTGATGCGGGTGACAAGGTCAGGTCGATGGCTGACGAAAAGAAGAGCCCTCATGGGACTGAGGAATACGTTCACAGGCTGGCGCTGAAAACTGGCGTCACCGACCAGCAAGTTCGCGAGATAATTGCAATGGTTGGCTACGATCAGTCCTCAATCATCCGCGAAGCCCGGATCATCGCCAATGGCAAGAACGACAATGGCCGTAGCTAAGAAGGGCCAAGAGCGCACGAACTACGCTTGGATGTACGTCGCTCAGGCACGCAAGGACGGCAAGGGGCAGGCCGTTCCCGCGTATTGGCAGGAGTTGACAGATGCATGGTTGCGAGGCTTCGACGGCGTCTCATTAGTTGGGACTGAAAGGCCAAAACCGGTCAGCGACCAGCTCGAGGCCGAGCTTGACGAAGCCGCGGTCGAGAGCCCGCCTACCGAGTGATTGGCGCCAGAGCTATTTTTGCCCAAGATGTCAAATTTTATAGACGGCGGATTTTAGCGTGATCTAATAAGATGCTGCGTGCCGTTTCCGGTGGGAATGGACGGCAAGCCCATGAGACCGTCGCGAGGTGGGAAGCGACGGTCTCTATTAGGCGCGAAGACTACCTTCGATCAGCTAGGATCTGGAACGCGCCTGAAGTTAATGTCCTGCCAGGCTGAAAACAACCGTGCCCTCGTCCTTGCGAACTTCCACCGCCACAATACCGTCGACTTCCTTGCGAGCTGGAAAAGTTGCTAGAGCGTGATCTCGAGCGGCTCTCTCGGTGTCAAACGGCACCTTTTCAACGATACCATGTTTCCCGTACCAAATCACAGTGTAGGCCACTGCGACGCCCCCTTGGCAGGTAATTTGATGCTTCGTGCCTTAGCCAACAATTCGCGTGGCACATCTAGGTCCTTTAGGGCGGCATAAAGGGCCACGGTAGCAACCACCAGATGACCCTCCGTAGTCACGTTGTCGTTGGCCAGGTCGATATTAAGCGGCGTTTTCATTTGCCAGCTATGCGCCTTGCGCGATCGTTGGTCTACCTAGGCCCGCAAAATTTGCTTAAACTGAGGCTCTCAAGATTTGGGTGCCGCGTCCCATTTAGGCCTCATCTCTTTGCCCCACTTCTCCGGATCTTTGTTGTGCATTTCTTCCATCTTCTTGGCCACGTCCGGGTGCTTGTCCATGACGTGCTTGGTCATCTTCTTGACCATCTCGTCCCATGTTTCCGCAGAAATTTTCTGATCGCACTTACCGCCGAGTTCTTTGCACGTCATCGTCTTCACGGCCAATCTCCGCTCTTAAGTTCCGGACTTGTTGCTGATAGCCAGAACGTGTTGCCGAGACAATGTTCCGGTCCGTTCCCTCCTTCGGTGAAGCTAATCTGCACGGAACCGAAAGCCCATCCAACTTAATGGGCTCATGAGCACACGTGGCACAAACTTCTTAGAAAAATGGCTGTGAACAACGTTCCCGAGACAGCCAGCGCTGATATCATTTCGGTCGCTGAACTGACCCAGCAGCTGTTCGCCAACGCGAAAGCCTTAACCAACAGTAGCGTTGAGATCGAGGAAGACATTGGCAGTGTTTACGACACGATCCTCGACGCCATAGTGCACTATGACGCAGGGCTGCCGGAGTAGCTTCCACTCCCTATCGGGTCAATCGTTCGACCGTAGCAATGATCGCCTTCGCCGGCGCCTCTCCGGCTCGGGACCGTAAAACCCCGTCACCCATTCCTCGCTCTGCAGAACCCTGCCGGACATACCTGTTCGATGGTCATGCGGATCAGCTTCAATGCGGCTCGAGCGTCGCGAGTATCGCTTGTTGGTTCATTCACTTCAATGCTCATTAGGTTTAAGCGATATCGCCGAACGTCGGCGATTGTGGATCTTCGGCAGCCATCTGTGCGGCGAGAGCGTATGGCAGCGCGCGTACCCACCTTTCCGACACGCCGTGAGCTGCCATCGTGCTCGCTTCCATCAAGGGCAAGGCTTCGCCGACCGGATTTGCTCGCCGTAAAGTGTGGCGGCACGTCGAGAGCGTTGGCGATATTGATGGACTGTCGAGCAAGGGGGCCATGGGCTTGATGCCAATGATGCCTGCGACGCCTACGAAGTGCGCATCAGGCACCGCCTGGGCACCGACCAGCATGGTCGATGATTCACTTCCAATGCGGTGCAGCAAAGCTCGTGCAGGGTGGACGCATCCCGATCTCCAGTGTCAGGCCGCCTCAGCGACGCACGACGGCGCGAAACACTCATCACGGATCCGCGGAGCTTGTGGATGCCGGCAGCGCGCGTCGCGCCCATAGTGCGTGCTGCGGAGCCACGCAGCTTGGCGCGATGGAACGGTGACTGCGATGCACGCCGATAGCCCATCGTGTGTTGGCGCAATGAACGTCCTGGGCGACAAGCAAGCGTCCGACCGCCCTTGACGTAGGGGCGGTTGGCGGAATGCCCGATAACCAGACGCTTTACCCATTCAACTCGGTGCAAAACTATGCCGCGTTCTCAGCCTGGGTTTTTTCGACTGTGGCCCGACTATCCGCACTTCCGCTTTCGGACACCGGTTGATCAGCAAAATTCGGAACAAAGCAGCACAGGCTGCGTTTTTTTCAAAGACGAGGTCCATCCGTTCAACCGACCGCGTTTGAAGTGGGCAAGAGAGTGCTCTTTAGACGCCGAAATCCTGATGGTCTCGTTGAGCGATTGCGCATTTATATGTGGCCGCGCCGCTCCTTCTCGCGATCGTTTCAGTATGTCTCAAAGCGCGTTCTCCGTCTGAACGCCACTCCAAACGCCGTCGCGGCGGGGGTGGCGGCTGGGGTTTTCGCGTCTTTCTTTCCACTAGGGTCCCATTTCGCCATTGCCGGCATCGTGTGCTGGCTGATTTCAGGAAACATGGTGGCGGCAGGGCTAGGAACATTTGTCTTTGGCAACCCGCTGACCCTCCCGTTTGTTGTGGGAGCGACTTGGGAGACCGGCAAGATCATGTTGCACGGCCACATGCAAAGTCACGAACGGCCAGCCCATCTGAGTGAGATGTTGCAGACCCTTTCAATTTCGCAATTGTGGGCACCGGTCTTAAAGCCCATGCTGTGCGGCGCGGTGCCACTCGGGCTGATTTTTGGCCTGTTGTTCTATGGCATCACCCGCTATGGCATGACAGCCTTCCGCGAACAGAGGCGCAAGCGACTGGCCGAAAAGGGGAGCCTGCTCCAGCAGCAGGAAGACATCGTGTTATCACCCCCTCTGCCCACTCGACATCGCCGTTCTGGAGGGTGAATTGCGCGTAGGGCAGCTGTAGAAATGCCTCCGCTCGTCGGCAATATCGCCGCTATAGTGCTTCCCTACAATTGCGACCCGATATTCCCTACCCCCGCAAAGGCACCATTGCTGTCGGCTCGGACGCCGACATCGTGCTGTGGGACCCCAAGCGCGAGGTCACGATCACCCATTCGATGCTGAAGGACGGCTGCGACTACACACCCTATGAAGGCATGGCTGTGCGGTCCGCACCATATTGCGCGGCAGGACGATCGATCCCGACGTGGCTGCGCGCAACGGAGAACTTGTCTCCCGCTAGTCTAGCTCAGCGATTGGTCGAGCACATCGATCAGCCGGTCGACTTCGGCAATCGTGTTGTAGTGCACCATGGATACGCGAATGACGCCGCTGGGCGACAGCCCAAGCGCTTCAGCCAGGCGGCGCGAATGGAAATCGCCGTGACGCACGCCGATCCTGGCCTGGTCCGTTCTGGCGACGATATCATGAGGGGCGTGGCCGTCGACCGTGAAGCTGATCGTCGGCACCCGAAGTGCCGCCTGCGAGCTCCGGTCGCCAACGATCCGGACGCCATTGCGCACGCGCAGCCATGACAGCAGGCGTTCGCCGATCTCGGCCTCGTGCGCCGCGATATGGTCGAATGCGCTCTCGATCGCCTGGCGGCCTTGGCCCCCGCCTAGTGCCTCCAGATAGTCGACAATACCGGCCGCGCCCCAGACAAGTTCGTAGCAGGGATTTCCGGGCTCAAGTTTTCCCGGCACTTTGTCCTTGCCGTAGAAATAATGGTATAGCCCGTCGAATTCGAGCAGCAGTTCATGGCGCCCGTACATGACCGCGTAATGCGGCCCGTAGGTCTTGTAGAAAGAGAATACGTAGTAGTCGACGTCGAGTTCCTGGACGTCGAGCGCGCGGTGCGGGGCGTAGGCGACACCGTCGACGCAGATGCGAGCCCCGCGCGCATGAACGAAATCGGCGATTTGCCGGATCGGGTTGATGGAGCCGAGCAGGTTGGAGGCATGGGTCACGCAGACCAGCCGCGTGCGATCGCTCATCAGCGCCTCGAGCGTATCGAGGCTTGGCATCAGCGTTTCGGGATCGATCTCCCATACCTTGAAGACGATGCCACGCTCCTTGAGGATCAGCCAAGGACCGATGTTCGACTCATGATCGAAATTGGTCAGGATAATCTCGTCGCCCGCCGTCAATTGGCTTGCCATGGCGGTTGCCAGAAAACGCACCAGCACGGTTGTCGAAGGTCCGAAGAAAACCTCATCGGGTCGCGCCGCGCCAACGAATGTAGCGATGCGGGCGCGTGCCTGCGCCAGCATTTCGCTGGCTTTGACCGACGGCCCGTAAGAGGCGCCGGTCTGGACGCTGGTGGTGAGCAGATAGTCGGCGACTCGCTCGGCCACTGGGCGCAGCACCTGCGAACCACCGGCATTGTCGAAAAACGCCCAGCCTGTTTCCAGCGCGGGAAATTGGGAACGGACAAAATCGATATCGAGCGACATGGAGGGCCTCGTCGGGAAGTTTTCAACGTTCGGATTTTGCGAGACGCTTCTCCAGCATGCCGACAAGCCGGACCAGGGGAAGCAGGATGATGAGGTAGATGGCGGCCGCTACGATCAGCGGCGTGGGATTGGCTGCCAGCGCCTGCGCCTGATTTGCCTGTTTGAGCAGGTCGGGCATAGCAACGACCGACGCCAATGCCGTGTCCTTCATGACGTTGATGGCGTTCGAGGTCAGCGGCGGCACGACAATCTTGATCGCTTGCGGCAGGATCACCTTGAGCATGGTCGAGTAGAAGTGGAGGCCGAGCGCCCGTGCCGCTTCGAATTGACCTTTTGGGATAGCGACGATGCCGGCGCGGATGATTTCGGCAGAATAGGCGGCCGATATCATCGAGATCGAGGTTGACGCGGCCGTGAACGAGCTGAACCGGATGCCGGCAAAGGGCAGCGCGTAGTAGACGACGAACAGCAGCACCAGAACAGGTATAGAGCGGAAGACGTCGATATAGGCGACTGTCACAAAACGCACCGGCGAAGGCCCGTAAAGCCGCAGCATCGCCAGACCAATGCCGACGAAGAACCCGACGAGGATGCAGACGACGCCAAGCGTCAGCGTGGTGGCAAGGCCACTCAGGATGAGCGGCAGCGTCTCCACGAAAACGCGGTAGTTCAAAAACGTATCGAAAATGGACATGTCCCAGCCTCTGCGTCACGGGAGAAGGAGGCCGCAACGCGGTCTCCTTCCACATGATGACCGGGATCAGAGCTTTGGCATATCCAGGACAGTCGACGTCGCAAGCCCTTCATCGGGCTTGGCGCCAAACCAGGTTTCGTGAATCTTTGCCAGTGTGCCGTCTTTTTTCAGAGCTGTGATGACGTCGTTGACCTTGGCAGCCAGCGGCGCATCCTTGGCGAACATCACCGAGTATTGCTCCGTGGTCTTGATGCGTTCGACGACCTTGAATTGCGGCTTATCCTTCGAATAATAGAGCAATGCCGGAATGTCCGAGATGTAGCCGTCGATGCGGCCCGCCTGCAGATCCAGCATTGCCGGCTGCAAGCCCTCATATTTGTTGATGGTGGCGATTTTCGTTTCGGCCTGATGCGCGGTGGTCCAGATATCACCGGTCGAACCGGTATCGACGCCGACAGTCTTGCCAGCCATGCCGGCGAGGCCGGTGATGCCGCTGTCGCTCTTGACCGTCAGCGACTGGTCGCTGTCGTAATAGGGCTGGGCGAAGCTGACCGACTCAAGGCGTTTCTTGGTGATCGTGATCGATGAGACCGCGGCGTCGATCTGACCGGACTGAACGGCAGCGAACAGACCGGCGAATGGGATGTTCGTGAACTTGACGTCCATGCCGAGCCGCTTTCCGACCTCTGTCATCAGGTCGATTTCAAAGCCCACCATCTTTCCGCTGGCGTCCTGGAACTCCCAGGGAACATTGCCGATGTTGGCGCCGACATTGATCTCCGCTGCGTGCGAAACGGCGGCACTGAAAGACCCCAGGGCAAGTGCTCCCGAGATCAGAATCGCTTTCAACGCTCTCATTGAATTCCCCTTTTTTGATGACTTTTTTGATTGAGGTGGTTAGACCGGTCTGACCAGTCCGACCAACCAATCATGTGCCCCTGAAAAATGCAAGGCATTCCGTCCGCCAGCCGGATCGGTTACAGCGATCAGAGGTGCATCCGGATCAGGGCTGTCGCCCCAGAATGGAAGAAATTCGATGCTTTCGCGTGTTCCAGTACCCCACGCCGCCGCGAGGAAAATCCAGGGCATGATCCTCAGTGGAGAACTGAGGTCAGGTGAGAAGGTGCCGTCGCAGCGCGAGTTCGCGCTCAGCCTCGGCGTCAGCCGCGCCTCATTGCGCGAAGCGCTGCTCACACTCGAGACACTGGGCTTGCTGAAGACGGAACCTGGGCGAGGGACGTTCGTTTCGCAGGAAAGGCCTTCTGCGTCGCGTAACATGGCGCGGTGGCGATATGCCGACAGCTATCCGGTAGCCGATGTCTTCGAGACGCGCATCATGCTGGAAGGGCGGATAGCGGGCCTGTCATCACAGACCCTCACAGAAGCCGAGTTTCAGGCACTTGAGACTGAAACGGATACGATGGAGCGCAATTGGGAAAGCGGCGACCTGCTGTCCAATGTCGAAGCTGACCTTGAATTCCACGCAATCATTGCATCCGCCTGCCCGAACAGAATGATTGTCGATCTCTATCAGTCTGTGCGTGACCAGCTGACTGAGACACAAATCCAGCCAATTCCAATCACCGAGCCGGCGCGAATGCGGGCGTCGATCGCAGAGCACAGGCGCATTATAGAGGCGATTCGCATGCGGGACGCGGCCAAGGCAACGCGCGAAATGCAAAACCACATTCTCAACACAGCTCGTTGCGCCGGCATCTCGATTGCGTTGAACGTCCGCAATTCCGATTGAGGATCGCTAATCCCGCGACCGCGGTCAAAAACAGGTCTGTGATCAATGAGCCCCCGCTCGGAATTCACATGGCCACCTCACATTCAATTAACTTAACATGCAAGGGTTAGCTCCGAAGCCTAGGCTTCCTTGGCATTGGCTTCCTCGAACGGAACCTAGTATGCATGCGCAGCTTATCGGGGCATGAGCACGCGCGGACTAAACTTCCTAGACCGATGGTTGGCCAACAACATCCCTGAGACGACGAAGGCAGACGTCATCTCCGTCGATGAACTCACGCACAAACTGATTGCTGACGCGAAAGCGCTCGGCATCAAACGCGGCGAGATCGATGAGGAGGTGGACAGCCTCTATCGCACGATCCTCGACGCGATTGTGCATTACGACCCTGGCCTGCCCGAATAGCCCTTGCCATCGAGATCGAGGGGAGGAATTCCTCCACTTACGGCGACCCTTCAATGGAGATCGCCATGCCTCAAAAGACTCTCGCCGACATCCTGGCCGCTCGCGAAACCGTATATGTCAATTCCGCGCATCCCATGTGCGCAAGTCGACCAAGCTCGATATCCAGGCGCTGATCGACAGGCTCGGGCTTGGACATGGCTCCATGCACTGGCCGCGATCGGCGCCCGGTGTTCTTCACATACATTCCTGACTACGAAGGCCTCCAGGCGAAGCGCAACCGCGACTGGAAGCCGACGTTCGAAAGCGCCAAGCGAGAGACTTAGGCAACGGCCCAGCGGCTGGGGTTGCTAGGGGGACTGGCAGCTGAAGGCCGCCGGGCCTGACCGACAGGACCTTGAGGACGGGCGGCGCCGGCTGGGCGAATATATACACCTCTGCTAATATAATTGGCACCTATCATTTTGAACGATGGAAGCAGCAAAAGGTGGAGCACAAGCCGGCCACAACCTACATCGTCAGCGTCCTCGACAAGCCGCATTGGCGCACCATCCTAACCACCAAGGACCAGGCTGAGGCCGAGGCGCTCGAACAGGCGATGCTTCAGGACGGAGCTAAGGCTAATATCGAGGAGATCACGCCGAAGCCGAAAAAGCGCTAAAACAAAAATGGCCGGCGCCAGTTGGGAGCTGGGTGGCTTTGGGGATGACGCCGGCCAGACGAACCATCAGGTCCGCCGCAAGCAGATGCTAATATACCGAAGGCGATACCTGGCTATGGTGTGATCGCGGAAGCCCTGCTGCCGTCTTGTTTGGTTTCACGTCCCGTGGATCAAACTGCCTGTCAGCCAAAGGGCAAGCGCCATAAAAAACAGAACGCCAAGAGCCACAAGCAGGAACCTCATCGGCCCGATTTAGCACATCTGAAAACAAAGGCCGCGCGGGAGTTCCTTACGGATTCGTAAGTGGCCGTTCCTGACATCGCCAGCTAACCATCACCATCGGCGGCGAACGGCACATTTGCTGCCCGGTGGCCTCCACCCGCCGAAACTTAATGGCCCGCTGTCCGCTCAAAAGGTGACAGCGGGCTACCGAGTTTTACTGGCCGCGACCGTCTTGGCCGCCCTTCCTCAATTTCACCCCGGCGCCGCCGCCATTCTCGGGATGAACTCTACGGCGGCGGCGGTAACTAATCCTCGACGCTCCCGTCGCCATATACAGTTGCCCAACTGGCGCTGAACTTATTTCAGCAGCAGTGTTCTGAGAGACGTTAGCCACACACTCTCGTGCGCTCGACTACCCGGTGATGATGGCGCCAGTGAGTAGTTACAAATATGCGGCAACCATGGTGGCGGTGATGATGCCGCCTATAGTGTCCGTCGTTGTACTGGCTGTCATTGTACTGATCGTTGTAGCTGTCTTGATAGTGATGTCGATGGTGGCGACGGTATTGATCGCCATTGTCCGAGGAGTATTGATCAGCGTAACCTCCGCCGGTGTCAGACTGAATAATTACGCTCTGGGCGTAGGTAGGCGCCAATGATATAAATGTTGTCACTGCCGCGACCGCAGCTCCCAATAATAGTTTCATCAGTTTCCTCCTTGCTGGATTTAATCGCATCTCACAACGACGTGATGAACTCTCTGTTCCAGCCGCGTTGTTTACAAATTCGTAAGCCATCAACATGCCCGCGCTGACGCTCCCTCGAATCTTACCGAACGCGCGGCTTAATTTCTGGATAGAGGCAATCCACAATCGAGATCCTCCGCAGAATATTTGGTTTCAATGGCGACCGTGGGGCCGCCCTGATGGTTGCGTCGCCACAGCCCAGACAATAGACAGGATGCCAAATCAACCAGGACGGATGAGTAGATGCCTGAAAGATCGACGAAAATTCCATCGAACTTATCGGGCGCACCGCTGATTTCGTTTCGGCCTTCGGGCAACAAGTCGGTGCCAGTCTCAAACTTGGCTCGCTGATCACACCAATGGGCGTGAGTGCTTGAGAGCGTCCATCGTACTCCCGCCCTGTCGGAGTCGATCGATGCAAGACAACGGCCCCCAGCACTTTCCGTGCTGGCGGTGCGCAAATTGCACGACCAATACTGGCTCATTCCTTCAGGGTCAGGGAAGGGCGGATGCCCACGGCGAGCCAGTCGATCGACCCGGGATCGTGAGGCTTTCGGTACTCTTTATGCCGCTTGCCAGGACAGCGCCGCCGGGTAAGTTTTGAGCTTCGTTCACCGCTGCTGACGTGGCCACGTCCGCCAAAAAGGTTCCCGCGATACAGGTGCGTGCGAGCTCGAAAAAATTGCGAGATCCAGCAGTTTAATTGGCTCTACGAGGCGCTTCGCATGCCGACAAACACTGCTGTCGATCAGCGCGACTGACCGGTGAGCCCTCTCAGGCGCCTTCCGAATTCCAAGGGGAACTTCGCATCGTGCGGCCCGTTGTCGGGTAGCAAACTGTGCCGCGCTCAGCCTCCCTGCAACGGTTCGGCCGAACGCGGCGTGCATCAACACTAACGCACAAGGAACTGTACCATGATCAGCAAACTTTTTGCTACCACCGCAATAGCAACGCTGCTGTCGTCTGGCCTCTGGGTATCAGGGGCCGCCGCTGAAGATGCCACCAAACCGGCGACCGCTACGACCACTGCGGCGACAGCGCCGGCGACCGTTGCAGACGGCAGCCTCGTCACCAAGATCATAGGCGCCGACGTCTATGATAGCGCCGCAGACAATGCCGAGAAGATCGGGGATGTCAAAGACATCGTCCTCTCCAAGGACGGCAAAGCCAAGTATATTATCATCGGCGTAGGCGGATTCCTGGGCTTGGGGGAAAAGAACGTCGCCTACGATTTCAGCAAGGCCGAGTGGGTCGAGAAGAAGGGTGAGCGCTGGCTGGTCGCGAAGACCACCAAGGAAGACCTCCAAGCGCAAAAGGATTTTGACCTGAAGGTCTATGGCACAGCAGCGGCGTCGAACACCAATGATGTCGCGGCGACCCCGGCTAACAATGCAGCGGCTCCAGCCACCACGGACAAGACGGCCACAGCGGCAATCGACAAGTCTTCGCTGACCGAGACGCCGATGGATAAAATCAGCACCAAGGACTTTATCGGCACCAACGTCTACGGCGCCGACGATGCAAAAGTCGGTGAGATCGGCGACGTGGTGATGACCGGCGACAAGAAGGTCGATGCCGTCATCGTCGAAGTGGGTGGTTTCCTTGGCATGGGCGAAAAACAGGTGGCCATTGGCCTGGAGAAACTGAAGTTCATGTCGGACAAAGACGGCAACCGGTATCTCTACACCAACTTCACCAAGGCTCAGCTTGAGGCGCAGACTGCTTATGACAAGGGCACCTACGCGCAGAATCGCGACAAACAGCGGATCATTGTTGGCCAGTAGAGCCCAGCGTGGCCCGCGCTCTTAGGCGCGGGCCAATTTGCGGCTGGCCGAGACGTTCCAGCGTTTGGGCAGCTTTGCCGGCGTCGGCATGCCGGCGTTTGGTCGCGCAATGGTAACCACGCCTACAGGGTAGGGCGCGGAATCCAGGCGGGCGGGTGTGGACCAATTGTTTATTAGTCCATCCCGCCCAGCCCAGCTTACAGCCACGTGGGCATTAGCGAACTTATCCTCCGAGACCTCGATCTTGCCTTGTCGCTTTCGGCAGCGATACGAAGGATCAAGCGAAGCCGTCGACAGGCTATCCGCGTCAATCCATCGAGACGATCGCCATCAGGGTGTCGTTCAGATCGTGCGCCATCGAAAAATCGTCGCTCGAGGCATGGGGAATGATTCGGCGCAACATGGGTGATATCGCCATTTACGCAATGTCGACTTGATCGGGACGCCTTCGGAAAAGGCCGCCGAGTGTTGAAACAAATCAGCTACGCGATATCGCGGAACCAGTCGTCCTGATCGAAGTTTCTGTGTGCCTCAATTCGAGGCCTCAAAACGGGAGACCAACATGGCGACGACCAAATCGGCCTCACCCAAAGGCCTTAGCGAACTCTTCCACGATACCCTGAAGGACATCTACTTCGCCGAGAAGAAGATCCTTTCTACGCTGCCCAAGATGGCCAAGGCGGCGCAGAGCCCTGATCTCAAGGCGGCCTTCGAAAAGCACCGCGGCGAGACCGAGGAGCATGTCGCGCGTCTCGAAGAACTCTTCGAGGTCATCGAGAAGAAGCCTCAGGCCAAGACATGCGCTGCAATCGTTGGAATCACCGATGAAGGCGCGGAGATCATGGAAGAATACAAAGGCACTCCGGCGCTTGATGCCGGCCTTCTGGCGGTGGCTCAGGCCGTCGAGCACTACGAGATCTCGCGCTACGGCACGATGAAGACCTGGGCGACCGAACTCGGCCTGGACGAAGCCGTGTCCCTGCTGGAGCTGACGCTCGGCGAAGAAAAAGCGACCGACGAAGCGCTCACCGCGCTTGCCGAGTCGACTGTGAATATGGCTGCTGAAGCGGCCTGACGGACTGCAAAGTCCCCTGTCTTCGCAGTTCCGGAGCCCCGGCAGTGGATAGCCGGGGCTCATTCTCCCTTGCAATGCGTTGAATGTCCTCGTCACAAGAGAATGAAAATGGAAGTCGTTGATACACGGGTTGTTCAGGGCGGCAATTCTCACCTGGTGGAATTCCAGGGTGAAGGTGGAGAGCAGGTTCGCGTGACTCTCGCGTCCGGCACTTATCCAATCTCAGACCAAGAATTGATCGAGTCGGCCAAGGCTATGCTGGTGCAGGTCGCTACGTTTGGCACCGACCTGCAGACGTCACAGCCTTCCGCTGCCGACGGCCCGCCAGATGCGCAGCCCGTCGATGCGGACAGCTACACACTCGAATATCAAGACGATGGCCAGGTCCGCCAGATGGCTGACATTCGTCTTCCTCACCTCGGAGCGGTCTAAGAGGAGGTGCGCAGATCGGCTGAAGATCTTTGGCGCGATGCTCTCAGCAACAACCGCGCACCGACTGGTTGGGCTGTTCGAGCCCGTGACGCCCAGGGCACGGTCGTCGCCTCGATTGACTACTCCGAGCTGCAAAAGCTGAGTGTCGATGACGCAGCGGGAGGCTGAGATGGGGTTTTTCTCGAAGCTCTTTCGCAAGAAACCCGCTGCCGATGAGTCTGGTGAGATGCGCAAAAAAACAGGCGCTGGCCCGGCGATAGCAGCACATTCAAAGGACGCAAAAACCAACGCGCCCACAGGACAAAACGCAGCAGCCGCAAGGAAAAAGAAATGACCGATGACAAGAATAAGCTCGGCTATCAGGATCGTTCCCGGGTGAGCGGCGACGAGGAGTATGAGGTCGGATATTTTGCCAGCAAGTTCGGCCTTTCCATCCCGCAGGTCCGAGAGCTAATCGCCAAGCACGGCAATGACCGCGAAACGTTGGAGCGTGAGGCAAAGGCTCTGGGTCGATGACGAAGCTATCAGATCTCGGTCCTCCCATGCCCGGCATGCCGCACGGCAAAGGGAAAGAAAATGGTCAAGACTATTTCTACTCTTGCGCAACGTGTGGCCAGAAGGTGGACATGCGTGATTTCCGCCAGGTGATGTGGCACGAAAAGCCAGATCATGAACCGCTGGAGCCAGAGCCCGACGCGACGGTCATCGAGTTTACGGGGAAGAAATAAGGCCCGCCGCCCCATTCACGGCAGCGACGGGACGACCGGGGCTCTGGTACCGGGCATGCAACGCTACCTAGGGAAGGGACGCTGCGTTATTCCAAACTTGAGCGCTGATTTCGCGGTTCCTCACGAATTGAAGGCCCAGCCGACGCGAGGGGGCTTAAAGCAATTGCGTCTTTAACCCCGGCGACCAAATTCGGCGGCCAGCCACAAGCCGGACGCCATGAATAGCCCGAACACGATCGCAAATATGACCGCGCTTCGCCATACCATAATCGTCACAGAAAAGCCCGCCACTGACGAAGCAGTGACGGGCCTTTATTTTGAGCTCGGTCGAGGGGACGTCCGAGCATACGAGGAACTTCAGGGACGCAAATTGGTTCCAGACAACTGTTTCGCAATGGCGGCGCTTGCGGACGCGGGCGTCATGCCTTCTTCGCCGTCCGGCCTACTATGCCCCAGCCAATCATCTCCCGCCATCCTGCGGGCCCTTAGCTATGACGCGAACGAATTCCGGGCTGTCAAGCTCGCACGGAGGATCTGGTTGCGACACCGTTCTAAGCCCAGGATCATTCCGTTCACAAGTGGTCGCGGGGCGTGCTCGGCTGCCAACTGTTTGTGAACAGTAAAGTTTGTAGCCAGGCGACCGCATCGCTGCTGGCAGGATGCGATCATGACGCGTCGTCCAAGTAGCCACAATGTTAACACGAGCGGCACACCGGCCGGTCGGCCTTTGACCCAAAGCAGACACTCAACTCAGTTGACCGGTGTCATCACCATCCAGGAGTGCCTGGCGTTCTCGCGAGAAAGACCAGACAATTGCCTCGTCTGCCTCCAGTACCCAGATGCTGTCGAAATCATCGTCTTGCCATGATTGCGGCGCGATTCCGATGCCCCCGACAAGCGCAGCTGCCAGGGCAGGAATAGACTCGTGTTGCCAGCTAACCAACACCGGCGACTGAGCTATTCGGATGGCGTCCGCCGCTAACTGCTCTTGGCCCTTTGAATGAGTGACATCCGGCTCGAGACCAAGGCGCCTTGCCAGTGGAGTGATTGTTTGGCTAGGCCGCTTGCTGCGAGTGCCGGAATCATCTCTTTTGATCGTGCCCGACGCAACAATTGATGCTGGTCTGCCTAGAGGCAGAGGTGGCTCCAAAAAAAATCGGCAAAGACCTCCTGCGCGTTGCCAGCCGCGCACGGTCAATGACGAGGGATCACTTTCGCCCTGTTCGGTAACTCCGAAGTCCGGACCACCTAGGGTCGGCTTTTCGGCATGACGAATGATCATTACAAGCTTCTTTGGCATCGTTTTCGCCTGCCTAAGGTTAGCATTGGACCAGTCGGCTATTCTCTATTGGCTAGTTTCGTCGTGTCACCAAGTATCGCGGGCATCTGCCAACCGTCCTAAGCGCTCCAAAAAGCCGAGCACAGTCAGCTAAGCCAGCCAATCCACCCAGTAGATGATTTTCGGTGTGAGTGCGGCGCATCAGAAACCCGTTCTATCGTTCGCAAGCCCATATTACCACGTCGCAAACAGGCCAACGGCGGCCACGGCCATGACCGAGGTGGCAAGCCAGCCGACAATTCTGAGCCCTGTCGGCAGCTGAAAGTCTCCCATTGCCGCGCGCTTGCCCGAGAGATGCATCATCATACCCATGACTGGCACGGCCACAACGCCATTGATAACCGCGCTCCAGAACAGAGCCTTTATCGGATCGATCGGGGTAAAATTAAGGGCCACCCCGACCATGGTCGCCAAAGCGATCGTGGTGTAGAAGGCTTTAGCCCGGTGCGGTTTTTTGGCTAATCCCACGTTCCAGCCGAGCGTCTCTCCCAACGCATAGGCGGACGATCCGGCGAGCACGGGCAAGGCCAGCAAGCCTGTGCCAATAATTCCAAGCGCAAAGACGAAGAACGCAAACTGGCCGGCGATCGGACGAAGCGCTTCGGCCGCCTGCGATGAGGTCTGAATGTCGGTCACACCGTTGGCATTGAGCGTGGCCGCCGTTGTCACGATTATGAAAAGGGCCACAGCGTTGGAGATGGCCATGCCGAAGTAGGTATCGATGCGGATGCGTGTCAGTTCTTCCGGTGCCTGTTTGGGAGCGACTTTGAGCGGCGATGCCTCCTTGCGCTCCTTGACCTCCTCTACCTCCTGTCCGGCTTGCCAAAAGAAAAGATAAGGGCTGATCGTCGTCCCAAGAATGGCGACGACAGAAGTTATATATTGGCCATTGAAGCTAATGTGGGGAACAATCAGGTTGTAGCCGACCGTCGCCCAGGGGACTTTCGCCACGAAGGCCACCGCGACATACGCCAGAAGTGACAGCGTCAGCCACTTCAGTACAGACACATAGCGGGAGTAACGGGAAAAGATTTCAAGCAGGACGGTCACGATGCCAAACGCGGCAACGTAAAGCAGCTGCGGCCCGCCAATAATTAGTTTTAGCGCAGCTCCCATTGCTCCCAGGTCGGCGCCGATGTTGATGATATTGGCGACCATGAGCAACGAAACGATGGAAATTCCAACGCTGGCCGGATAGTGCTTTCGCAGATTGCCCGCGATACCTCGACCGGTGACACGGCCGATCCTGGCGCTGATCTCCTGTATGGCGCACATCAGAGGCCAGCTGAACAACATGACCCAGCCCATGCCGTAACCAAACTGGGCACCGACCTGGGAATAGGTCGCAATGCCGCTTGGATCGTCGTCAGAGGCTCCCGTGATCAGGCCGGGTCCAAGGATGCTAAGCAGTCGCGGCTTGGATGGCCCGACAACCGGATTTGCTGCTTTTGCGTCCACGCTTAAACCCCGCTCAATGTAAAATCCGGCAACTAACGTCCGGATTGCTAAAAGGTCCCGATCTAAGATCGGATGCAGTAATATTTACAGACTACGAGCGCCGATCCTGCGCACAGGAGGCTTGCGCCGACTGCGAAGACAGTCGTTTGAAGAGGTGGCGAGCGTTATTGTGGCCACAAAGAAAGTTGATCTAACTGTTGCTCACCCAAACCAGCCAAACGTAAGGCTAACCGTCAACACCGCGACCAGGATTGAGAGCGGCACAGCGACGAACAGCGCTGCCTCTAAGAATCGTGTTTCTTTGTCACTGAACATTAGGCTCGCCTTATCCGTCCTTCGTTGAACGCTAGGAAGCCGCAAACCCCAGTTCTGTTCCGTGCGCCTACCTTACAAATTAGTATGAATGGTATGGCCGCCCCCTTGAACAGGTGATGGAAGGGGTTGGCTGCCAGGTTTTGACAAGTAGTCGAGAGAAGCCTTAATTCAGCTACGGCCCCGCTCCCATGAATGGTTCGCCCAAATGGCGGAAATGCTCTCTAAAGTCTCAATAGGGCGATCAATTAGTATCGCCGCACTGATCGCCCTTTCACTGAGGCCAGGATATGAACCGCCACCTTTTTATGGGGGCCGATTTTCTGGCTCGCCCACCAGGATTCTACGTCATGACGATTGCCATGGTGTTGTGCACTGCATTGGTGCCCTACGGGCTGACCTACGCCTGTCGGTCGCGGCAATCGTGATCACCGGGGTGGTTCTCATACCGAGCTATCGCGACACCGCTGCCATTCACGCCAAACTCGATGAGATTATCGTTTCACTGGAAGAAACTCGAAACGACGTTGTCGGGCTCGAGCATGCCGAGCCAGAAGAAATCCGAGATCGCTTGTGGAAGCGGGTCCAGGAGCGTGCTGGGCCGGCCCCAAAGGGGATGAAGCGGCTGGCAACCCAATGGGTCAAGCCAGGGATCATCGGTCGGGTAGAGCACTTTGCGTGGCGAAGAGGATCTGCGGCACGCTTCGCTGCAGGACTTCCGGGAGGATATCGATGCCAATACGGACAAAGGCGAATGAAGCCGGCATTTTCGATCCATCAGAGTTGGCTTTGCTCGGCAGGGTCTTTGAGCATTTGAAGCTTGAAGACCAATCGCCGGAAGCGCGAGATGCCATCGCCTCCCGGATCATCGCCAACTACATGGCCGGTATCAAACACGAGGCCGAACTTGTCTCGCTTTCAAAGCAGCCATTGGGACGTTAGAGGGAGTAGACAATGGCGGCCGAGGAGCAAGGATGACTGCACCCATTCGTATCGCCATTGTCGACGACCATCCGCTTTTTCGCGATGGCGTAACGCGCAGCCTGTCGGAGATCGGAGGCTTCCAGATCGTCGGCGAAGGTGCGACGGCGCAGGACGCCGAACGCATCGCCTCGACGGTGCGGCCCGACCTATTGCTGCTCGACATCTCCCTGCCGGGCGGAGGCCTGGCCGCGGTCGCAACCATCCTTGCCGACCATCCCACCCAGAAGATCGTCATGCTGACCGTTTCGGAGGCCAATGCCGATGTAACCAAGGCTCTGAACGCTGGGGTGCACGGCTATATCCTGAAGGGTGTCGGATCGCGCGCGCTCGCCGACATCCTGCGCAACGTGGCAGCCGGCGAGCGCTATCTTACGCCCGCCCTGTCGGCCCGGCTGCTTTCCGATCTCCAATCCCCGCAGCCGGCCAACGGCGTGGCGGGCCGGCTGCGTCAACTGACCGAACGACAGACGGAAATCCTGCGGCTGGTGGCAGAGGGCCTCACCAACAAGGAGGTCGCCCTGCGCCTGGATTTGCATGAGAAGACCGTCAAGCATCACATGACCGGGGTGCTGTCAAAACTCAGTGTGCGAAACCGCACCGAGGCGGCTCTCACGATGCGCGAGTTTCGCGAACGGGACAGGAACTCTTTTTAAGGTGGCGCTCGAAATCGCCAGCTAATTCGCACTTTTGCCTGGAACCATCGCGCTGGCAGAGAAGACCGGCCGGCACCTCGTCTTGGAGCACAACGCGCTACCGGCCAGACGAACGCCACCGCATTGCACATATGTCCGGTTCGGACTGACCAGGTTACGGCGTGACCGCCACTCCTTACGAATCAGTAAGTCGCGTGCACGATCGCGGTCCACTATGGCTGTCCCGGAGCAGCGAACCATAGCCGCCCATTCGCTGCTCTTGGGGTGTAAGCCCACAGCCCGCTGCTACCCCCCAAGAGTCCCGGCAGCGGGCTGGTTCTCCCGCATGATGCGCCATTCGTGCCAGATCAAGACCATCACGATCGCGTCGAACAGGGTCAGGACCAGGAGACCAGCAGAAGACGTGTAGGTGTAGCGATAGACCTGGTAGACTATGAACGCTCCCAATGCGACGAGCGAAGCCGGATACGACCAGAGCTTTCCCCGCAGAAGCCCGACGACCAACAGCAGCTTTATCAGCCCATGGCTAAGCAGGTAGAAGGCATAGAATTCCTTACTGGCGATCGAAAAATGGCTTGCAGCCTGCGACAGGTAGCCAGCTATCAAATCGTTCGGATCTTCGATCAGTTCATCTTGGGTGAAGGCCTTGACCCACGAGACAATGGTGTCTGTGGTTGCGAGATAAAGCAGGACGCCGCCAAAACATTCGATCAGAGCGTGCGCACCCTTGAGCCACACACTGACTTCAAAAATCTGATGGATGCGACGTTCGGCGACCGGTCTCATGGATGCACCTCGTAAGCGACAACAACGGGAGCAAGACGGAATGGATGCAACTCTCACCCGCTGGATCAACGCTGGGGCCGGGCTTCACCCGCTTCTGGATAAGGCAATGACAGGCGCCTCACAAATTGGCGTCCCGCTCATTGTGTTGGCTGTGGTTCTGCAATGGTGGGCTAAGAATGACCGCTATCATGTTCGCCACGCAGCCTTGTCGTCCGGCCTGGCGTTCTTGCTCGGTCTTGCGATCAACCAGTTCATTCTGCTGTTCGTGCATCGGATGCGGCCCTACGACGCCGGTGTGACTCACCTGTTGATTGCGCCCAGCGCGGACTGGTCGTTTCCATCTGACCTTGCGACCGCGACCACGGCGATCGTCTCCGCCTTCGCGATGCAAGCCTTGCCGCGGCGAGCCGCAGCTCTTTTCGTTGTTGCTTTCCTCGTTTGCTGGTCGAGAATTTACATCGGCACCCACTATCTCACCGACGTCGTCGGCGGTGCCATGACCGGCGTAGTTGGGGCATCAGTCACGCGATTGGTTTACCGCGAGAACTCTTGGCTGGACAATTTCGTGACGAGAATCTTTTAAAGAAGCGGATCTGCGGAAGCAGTTCCAACCCAACCTGATCCGCAGGCGACGGTTCCCGCAAATCCGACTATTCATCGGCGTGCAGCGATGCTCGCGAGATCGGCATAAATTTCGGTCCGGTCTCCGTCGTGTTTTTCGATCAAGGCCAACGTTTCCACTCGCGTCATTTGCCCGAGCTTCATTAGAAATTCGAACTCGTGCTTTGGTATCGACGCCGAGAGACGTTCGAGCTTCAGCTTTCTACTTTCACCTCTGGCAATCATGGAACGTCAGTCACCCTTTGGTCGTGGACGTGCAAGGGTGGGTAACAGAACGGTGGCGAACGCATTGGCGATAATTTCTCCAAGCTATGCAAAGAACCCACCGTCGCGACTTGCTAACGGTGGGTTGAAACCAGTTCAAACATGCAACATGCTGCTTGACAGCGTCAGCCGCCATTGGTCGGAGCAGGAGCGGCAGGCTTTGCCGGCGCTGCCGGAGCCTCCACCTTTGGAGCTTCAACTTTTACGTTGATGTCCTTTCCGCCGCCACCATCGACGTTGATGACGCCGGTGAAAATCAACAGTACAACGATAGCGATCAGTCCAAGGACAACGGCGACAGCGGTTCCACCGCCACCACCGGAGTTAACAACAGTTGGGCCATCAGCCATGGATATTCCTCTCCATTTTTCAAATGCTTACGACGGTCAACGAGGACCAAGTCTTCACGTTCCTTCATGAGGCTCAGGTCTGAGAAACAGTGCGACTTTGGTCTGGTCGGGCGCCGTGAGACCCTGCGAAGGGAATGTGGGAGGGGCTGGCTCTATCAATAGCTTGGTGGAGTCGAGGGAGCATAAGATCTCTAAAGGTTTTGTGCAGGCGGCGGGGCGGTGTCCCCTGCTGAAGATCGGGTACAAAACCTTTGATCGACCCGCGCTCTCCGCCACGAGACGCGGACTTTCAAACACGAAGGGTAACCGGCACGAACGACAAAGCCGGCTAACCTAAATCATGAGTATCAGGGAGGCCGCGCTGTTGCCGATAGACGAGCGTTGGTATCGCCTCTCAGTTACCATCCTGGAGCGTCGACGGAGGTGCGAGGACCGCTCAGCCAAGCGTCCAACGACCCTGATATTCGTTTGCGCTAATATACAAGTGACGTAGGGTCATGGTCTCGCATCTTGGGGATGCGCAAGCCATGGGGAACCACGATGAAAGTAGCTATGTTTTGCGCCGCTGCAGTGATTGCGGCGACGGGTGTCGCTGTTGCCAAGGAGAAGAAGGTGGTTGTCAGTGACGCCGCTACCCTATGCTCTATCAAACATTCGACCAAGAAGCCGGTGCCAGAGCTGGACTGCGGTTTCACCGGAACAGCCAAATTGCCCGGTGGAGCAACGCCTGCGAAACCACGTCTCGGATATGACACTGACCCGTGGATCGTAAATGGATTCTAGACGGGTTGGGCGACCAGCCGCCGGCTATAGGTGTCAGATAGCGATAACTGGCACAGCAGCAGGCTAAGTGGGATGGTCCAGGATTGACCGTACCTTTTCCGCGAGATCTTCCAGGCTGAATGGTTTGGATAACAGCTGCGTCCCCGGGTCCAGAATGCCGTTGTGGACGATGGCATTGCGTGTGTAGCCGGTGGTGTAGAGGACCTTGAGCTTCGGATTCATAATTCGCAGGATATCGACGAGTTGACGCCCTGACATTTCCGGCATGACGACGTCCGTGAACAGCAAGGACAATTGCTGGCCTGCCTCGATCAGCTTGATGGCTTCATTCGGTCCGCCGGCTTCGATAACGGTGTAGCCAAGCTCGCGCAACGCTTCGGCTGAGATCGCGCGCACCCGATCTTCGTCCTCCACGACCATGACGATCTCGGTCGGCTGGCCGCCGTCGATCGATCTTGGCCGCGTTTTGTCTGCGTCCTGTGTGGCGCTGCCGTAGAATCTGGGCAAATAGATCTTGACGGTCGTGCCTACGCTGAGCTCCGAGTAGATCTTCACATTTCCGCCGGACTGCCGCACGAAGCCGTACACTTGGCTGAGACCGAGCCCAGTTCCCTTGCCGACGCTTTTTGTTGTGTAGAAGGGGTCGAAAGCTTTGCCGACAACCTCCGCAGACATCCCGGTTCCTGTATCGGTAACGGCGATTAGCACGAACTGCCCGGCGGCGATGGCGGATTCGCGCGCGTATCGCTCGTCGACATAGGCGTTCGACGTTTCGATGGTCAGCTTGCCGCCATTCGGCATGGCATCCCGCGCATTGACCGAGAGGTTGAGTAGGGCGCTCTCCAACTGGCTGGGATCCGCTTTGACTTGCCAGAGACCGGCGCCGAATGCGGTCTCGACTGTTATTGTCTCGCCAAGTGTCCGCATCAGCAGATCAGTCATCCCGCCAATCAAGCGGTTCGCGTTGATAGGCTCGGGCTTGAGTGGTTGCTGCCGCGAGAAGGCCAGCAAACGCTGTGTCAGGGCGGCGGCGCGGTGCGCGCCGTCCATGGCGCCTTCGACAAATCGGCCCACATCTGTCTCGCCCTTTGCCAGTTTGCGCTGAAGCAGATTGAGCCCGCCGATGATGACGGCAAGCATGTTGTTGAAGTCGTGCGCGATGCCGCCCGTCAACTGGCCCACCGCCTCCATCTTCTGCACCTGACGCAACTGCTCTTCTGCTTTCGAACGCTCCGCAACTTCCTCGATCACTCGCTGTTCAAGCGTGGAATTGAGCGTTTGCAACGCGGCTTCCGCGCGTCGTCGCTCTGCAAGTTCCCGCTCGGCCGCCTGGAACAGGCGGGCGTTGTCGATCGCGGTTGCGGCGTGGCCGGCAATACCCAAAAGAGCAGTCTCGTGTTCAGGCAGAAATTTGCCGGTTTCTGCATGGCCGAAGAACAGCCCACCCAGCACCCCTCCAGAGTTGGAGACTACCGGCACGGCCAGATAGGAGCGCACAGGCAGGTGGCCTTCCGGCATGCCTTTGCGAGGGGTGTTCTTGCCGTAGCGCGGGTCTTTCAGGATGTCGTCCGATCGAACCACGGCCGTCCCGAGAAAAGTCGGTTCAAACACGGCTGTCGCGCGCGGCATCGGATAATTCTCAAAGGCCGAACGTGGGGCGCCGGACAGGGCGTAGAGCATGTAGCTGCCGCCCTGGTCGTTCAGCACGTTGTAGAAGAACGCGCCGAATTGCGCGCCCGATAGTTGCACGCCGGCATCGGTGGTGATCTGCACGATCTTGTCGAGATTAAACTCGGCGGCGACCGCCGCGCCGGTGTCGTTCATGATCTTGAGATGACGCTCGGCTTTCTTGCGATCGGAAACATCGATCACCGTGCCGATGAAACGGACGGCTTTTCTGCCCTCGAAAATCGCGTGTCCGCTTGCCGCGACCCAGCGCTCGATGCCGTCCTCCAGACCGATCGTTCGATATTCGATGTTGAACGGTTGTGGATCGTCTGGAGACAGCGCCTGTCGCACGGCCTTGTCCGCTTGGTCGCGGTCATCGGGGTGCAAGCCAGCGACAAAAGATCCTTCATAAGAAACGTCGCAATCCGACAGAATCCCAAACAAGGCCCGGCATTGCCTGTCCCATCGCAACTGGTTGGCGACAGGGTCGTAGTCCCAGGTTCCAATTGCCGCTGCCTGGGTGGCGAGGCTCAGCCTTTCCGCGGTCTCTGTCGCGCTTTGATCCGACCTCACCCTTTCGATATGCGCCCACGATCGCTCGGTGACCTCGGTGAGAAGCGCAAGCTCGTTTTGTGTCCAAGACCGTGCAACGCTGTCGTGGATCGCCATCAACGCCGTCAGGCGGCCCTCTTTGACGAGCGGCATGCAGATCGTCGCTGCAATTCCAATGTTCTGGAATGTGGCGGCTTCTTCCGGCGGCAATTCGGCGGCATTGTCGTTGATGATCAAGGGCAAGCCCTGATGGAGCCGCAGGACCGCGAGCTGGCCGAAGTCCTGCAGGCTGTAGTAGCCGACGATGCTGGATGAGCCTTGCCTGTGCCAATCGCCACGGATGGTAAAGTGGTCCTGATCGGGCTCCATATCGGCATAGGCACAGATTGCCACGCCGAGATGCTGTCCAAGCATCCTTGTGGTGATTTCAAGGATTGCGTCCGCGTCCGCGCTCTTTGCCGTTTCTTTTCCAAGCGCATCGAGGAAGCGCAGACGGCTTTCGTTCTGGCGCAGTTCCGCCTGCGCGCGCCGTCGTTCAACCGCTGTGCGGGTCCGCTCGGCCATCTCGCGAACGAACTCGATTTCTTCCTCCGACCACAACCGCGGTCTGTCGTGGTTGAGGTATAGCAGGGCGACAAAGCCACCCTTTTCAGTGATCGGCATGTTGATCAAGGATTGGGCGCTGATCGCCTTCAGCGCCTCGGCGTTGTGGCTCGTGCGCGGATCCTTCTCGGCGTCCTCGAAGACAACTGTGATGCCGCGTTTAAGGTCCTCGATATACGTGCCGTAATCACGAAAATGCAGCACGCCGGCCAGGCTCTTGATGCCGGGAGCATTCCAGTCGCGTTCGATTGAAATGGTCTCTTTCGCTAGATCGATCGTGCCATAACCAGCCCGGCTCACCTCCAATTCCCGGCCAATGATTTCGGCCACGGCGTAGGCCAGGTCATCCGGGTCCTCAATAAGCCGAACAGTCTCACCGAGTTCTGCAAACGCAGCGCTTCGTTTCCTCGCGCGGTATGTCTCGGTGACGTCGAAACCCTCGCAGAAAATTCCGGTCACGGTGCTGTTGCCGTCATAGAGCGGCGCGTAGATGAACGTCAGGTACCGGCTCTCTTCAGGGGTTTCAGGCGAGCGGCGAAAGCGAACCGGAACGCCTTGCGCCTCGAATGTCTTGCCGCTGCTGAACACTTCGTCCAGATGCTCGAAGAACCCTTGGCCTTCGAGGCTTGGAATGGCACTCCGGATTGGTCTTCCCAGCCAATCGTCGCTGTTGAACACGAGGCGATGGGCGTCATTCAGGAATTCAACCACGTGGTCGGGACCGCGCATGATGATGATGAAGCCGGGCGCCTGTTCGAACAGATTGATCTGACGTTCCGCGGCAAGCCGCTCGCGTCTTTCAGCAAGAAACTTGTCCGTTGTTTCCGTGCAGACGCCGAAGATTCCGCCCACCTTGCCGGTGTCCGACTGAATGACCGGGTTATAGGAGAACGCGAAATGCGTTTCCTCTGGAGCGCCGTGCTTGTCGATCCGGATCTCGATGTCGTCCATGTGTACGGACTGGCCTTGGAAGACCTGATCGAACATCGGGCTGATCATGTCCCAGGCCTCAGCCCAAACCTGCTGGCTGGCCAGGCCGAGAGCAGTCGGATGCTTGCGGCCGAGGATTGGAATGAAGGCGTCGTTGTAGAGCCATATGCGCTCCGCGCCCCAGACAACAAACATGGGTTGAGCAGAATTCAGGATCAGATCGACGAGGGTCTTAAGCTCTGTTGGCCATGACGAAACGGGTCCGATATGGGTCTCGCTCCACGCGCGCGACCCAATACGCCCAGCCATCTCGCCGGCGCTGCGAAATGCGGCGCTCGCCCTGTCCTGGTTGGATGCTGCCAAGATATCCCCCAATATCGAACGGGGCAAAACGACAGAACTTGATTTTGGTTGCATCGCCATATTTCAGCTGGAGCGCTTTCTTGCATCGCGGGAAGTCTCACCCCGCCCGCCCCGAACCGATGCGGCAACTTTTCGCTCAACGCACGTTGTCGGTCGGCAGCCGAGGACACGACCATGCCGATTGCGAGCAAAACCGACACTTCCAAGATCACCCAGCTGCGCACAGCACAAGGACTATGCCGATAATCCGGCCAAACGGAAATCGAAACCGGCATACAGGATGCACTTCTGACCAATTTCCATGCGCGCCCTCTAAGGCTTGGATCGGTCCGATGCAACCAGATTAACGCTGAAGTGTTCTTGCTATGATTTTGAGCAGGGGCGGCTCCAGTGCCGTTCGAGGGTACCCAATTCATGGACGTCTCCATCGCGCGAACGACGGACGACAAAATCAAAGCTGGCAAGAGCGGCTTGCTGCTCGTTTCGGACAATTATGACGCCTTCGCCGCACGCGTACTGGCGGCGAGAAGCGCGGTTCGCACCCTCGACCTCATGTACTACCTTTGGCACGACGATCACACCGGCCGTTTGCTCCTGCAGGAAGTCTTCCGGGCCGCGCAGCGGGGCGTGCGCGTGCGGTTGCTCCTCGATGACGTCAATCCGCGCAAGGACGATTCTGCGTATCTGGCGTTGAGCAGCCATCCAAACATCGAGCTGAAGTTGTTCAACCCGAGTGGCATCAGGGCGCGCGGTATCATGCGCGGCGTGGAAGTTATCCTTCGGCTTTTTGCATTGACGCGCAGGATGCACAACAAGGCATGGATCGCCGACGATACCATCGCCATCGTCGGTGGGCGCAACGTTGGCGATGCCTATTTCGATGCCGCGGAAACCAATTTCCGCGACCTTGACCTGCTGCTGCTAGGCCCCGCCGTGCAGCAGACCGCTGAGATATTCGAGGCCTTCTGGAATTGCCAGGACGCAAAAGCAATCGGTGATCTTGGTCCAGCCAGGACCGCGACCAAAGCCAATCCATTTGAAGGAAGCGATGGCGAAACCGAGTCAAAGCTTTTGAGCTTGATCGGTGATCGAGCGTCGATCGCAGAGTTCATCGCGGCCAGCAACAACGTCCATTGGGTGGAACGCGTTCGGGTGATTTCCGACCCTCCAGAGAAGGTTCGTGGCTGGAGACGTCGCGGTTGGCTGATGAAGGAGCTGCTTCCCGTCATTCAATCGGCGCGCAAGTCTCTGGAGATTGTCTCTCCATATTTCATCCCTGGCAAAAGGGGCTCCGCGATCTTGTCCGACCTCGTCGGCGACGGAGCGGATGTCACGGTCTTGACCAACTCCCTGGCAGCCACGGATGTCGCTGCGGTCCATGGGGCCTATGCAAACTACCGCAAGCGGTTGTTGCGCAAGGGCGTCAGGCTGTTCGAACTCCAGCCTTTCAGCCGGCAGACTAAAATCTCGGTCTTTGGTTCCAAGGGCGCCAGCCTACACACGAAAGCGTTCAGCGTTGACCACAGGACCGGCTTCGTCGGCTCCTTCAATTTCGATCCGCGGTCAGTGTCTTTGAACGCGGAAATGGGCGTGCTTTTCGAGGATGAGAAACTGGTCGCTGAGCTCCAGAGCCGATTCCAGGCGGAGATATCACCGGAAGCGAGCTATCGGCTCGAACTGAAAGGCAATGTTCTGCACTGGCATGGGTGCGACGAAGGCAGGGTCCAAGATTATACCCACGAGCCCGAAGCCGGTTTTTTCCGCCGCATCCTCGCAGTCCTTGTTCGTCACCTTCCGCTCGAATCCCAACTTTAGGCGGCAAATCGAACTCACTGCCCTAACGAAGCACTGCCACACGCCTGCCTGAGGGTTGGTGTAGCCGGTGTGATCGACACCGGCGGCCGCGCGTCTTTGGCGTTGAATCAGTTGGAACTGTTGGCCGCGTCGCAGGATGGGAGAGCCCTCTCCACCAGGAGATGCAAACATGGACCACAGCCACCGCCGCGTGCCTCTATCCCGCTCAGGCCAGTGCACGCTTTGGCGGATCGCGGTTCTCGTCAGGATTGGGGACAGGAAGTTCGTCCGGTAAAAGATCCGGGTCAGGCTCTCGCACGTCCGGCGTCCAAGTCGGGGCATCCATCGGCGGTTCTTTAGTTGGCTCTGGTTTGGGCGGCATGATTAGTCTCCGGGTTTTTCGCTCGGGCGCGGCGTCTTGCCTGCCACCCGCGCATCGCTTTGTCTTGCAGGGAAGGGATCTACCAGAAGGCTTTTGCTTTTAGGGGAAGCGACTGGGTTGGGTGGCACTTGACCGTCGTCGCTGTCGCTATGGGCCTTACGTTCGACCCAGGCGCCGGCTGTCTCCGGCTCCCTGACAATAGGCGCACCGAAGTTTTTGATCTTGGCCATTTCCAAATTCCCTTGCTGACCAACGACCGGCCGTAGGGAATGTTCCATCTGGAGCGGAACTTGCACAGCCGGGGCTAGTTCTCTTTGCTCACACGGAGGACCGAGAGATGTCTGGCAACGAAAACCATCGCGAAACCGGGGCAACAAAATATCCGGCAAAGACTGGCGCCGATCCTTCGGATGCCTTCTCCCAGGATGCGGCTGGCAATAAGAAGCCCAAGAACGGCATCGGACTGACGCGGCCCGTGGACGAAGTCGATGACAAGACCCATCAGTCTGACGGGCAAAACCCACCAGGCTAGGTGAAGAGCGCAGGGCCATCAACGTCGCCAATCTTCAGCTTGAGGGCCTGATGATGGCGGTCGCTTCGCTCAACAATTTCCAGGGCTTCGAAGACCTGGCTTATAAGCGACGAAATCGAACATCGCGCGGCCCTTTCGGCCAACGTGGAGCGATTAAAGTCAAACGACCGTCGAGCATGTCAGGTCCGAAGGGTCTGGCCGCCCTGATGCCATTCCCGCAGCAAATGGTCGACCGTCCATTCGCTGATCGGATCAGATCGAGAGACTGCAGTTCGACAGACGGATGGGCGAACGACCAGCCCGGCTGACTTCGGCGCCGGTCAGAGGTCGCGCAGGGGAACGAACAGGAATATTCTGCAAGGGCAGGAACCGCCGGCGATTGGCGAAGTTCACTTCCAATCAACAGGAGTGAAACATCGTGAACACGCCAGACACAAACGACTTCCCGGGAACCGGCCCATCCAACGAGAACGGATGGCAGACTGATGACAAAGGTGCGGGGAAAAGCAAGGCAGCTCTCAGCAAATTGAAGGCAAGCGCTTCCGAGACCGCGACCCACCTCAAAGGCGCTGCTGCCTCCGTATCGACTGACGCCAAGGCGTATGCTGGCTCTGTCGCTTCCGACGCCGCCGGAGCGTTCAAGGAAGCTGTCGAATCGAACAAGACCGCCGGCGCTGATGCGATCGCCAACATCGCGCACTCTGTCAAGGACGCCGCTGACGGCATTGAAAAGCAATCGCCTCAAGTCGCCGGCCTAGTGCGCAGCGCGGCTGAAGGCGTGGAACGGATTTCGACCGACATCAGAGATCGCAACGTCGGTGAGTTGTTCGACTCCGTCACGAAATTCGCGCAGCGCCAACCGGCGGCGTTCTTTGGCGTCGGGATCCTCGCCGGAGTGATGCTGACCCGTATCATGCGCAGTTCGGATCGGTCCTGAGAGAGGCTGATTAGATGGATGATGGTATCGATCGCCGACCCTTCGGCAGCATCTTCGAGGAAGCGATCGCGAAAATCGCGTCATTGGTGCGTCTGGATTTGCGTCTGCTTGAGGCGGAAATGCGGACCAAGATGTCGACCATCATGTCCTCGGGCGGATGCGTGGTTGCAGCCACCATCCTCTTTGTCTTGGGAGCTTTCGCCTTGGTCCAGTGTCTGATCCTGGCGATGATCTCTTTGGGTATCGGCGCTATGTCTTCCTGTCTGATAGTCGGCGTCATCCTGATAGGCGGAGGTTTACTTTCGCTTTACTTGGCCAAAAGAGCACTCGTTGGCTGGACCATCACACCTATCGAGACCGCGAACCAGGTCCGCAGCGATCTGGCTGCATTGAAGCAGGGGATACGCTATGGCACTACGCAACGATGAGATCAGCGAGATTATGGTGAAAAGCCGCGCTGAAAGGCAGGCCCTGTTTGGGCCTGTCGCCGAGATAAGCCGTCGCCTCCAGCCTGGTCATTTGGTCGACGTGTCCACGCGCTACGCAAAGGACAAAGTCGCCGTGGTCTTTGGAGGCGTGTCAAACGCCATAAAGGAAAACGGGGGCACGGCGGCAGCGGTCGCCTTGGGGGCCGTGGCGGTTTTTGATGCAGGCAGAAAAAGTGCCGAAGGCGGCAATGATCTCGGCAATGCTCCTGCGCCGGACTCCGAAACACGCAACGGGAGCACGCAAGCGGGTCACGTGTCCTTGCATGACGTGGAGACCCGGCGAAAGGCCATCACCAATCTGGCCCGAGCAAAGGTGCTTGCTGGTTCCGCAGGAGGACTGTTCATCGGCCACATTATCGGTCGGTCGTTCAAGCCGACCGGCACGGAGCGCGAGCTGTTCGGGAAAGCGGGGGAAGAAGTCCAGACTGCCGCTGCCGAATTTATGAGCCAGCATTCGCGTGGCGCAAAACTGGCGGCGGCGCAGGCGTTTGGATTCGCCAGATACTCCGCCGCATTGTTGGCGCTGATGGCTGCGGTCGGCGACTATTTCGATAGCTCAAAGGACTGTGGCGATCAGCCCTGAGCGAAAAGGCGGTGCGTGGAAAGCCATCTGTTCTTCAAATCGAATGCGCTCGTCGCTGTCGCCTGAAACTCATACGGCTAGCGCCTCCCGAATAGCTCCGACCCAGTTTGCAAATCAACGGGCGCCACCCGGCCGGAACATCGTAAGTTCCAGCGCATTTCTAATGGACGCCTTCACATCCTTGCGGATTCCCAATGCGACCCTCGATCAAAAAGATTTGGGACCTGGTCAAAGAGAGCGCAGTCGGGTTCGTCAACGACAATGCTCTTAGCCATGGCGCGGCCATGGCTTTCTACGCCACCACCTCGCTGGCTCCAATCCTGCTGATCGTCGTCGCTATTGCAGGCCTCGTTTTCGGTCGGGATGCTGCACAATTGGCTTTGTCTGCTCAGATTTCCGGACTGATGGGGCCAGAAAGTGCCGATCTCCTCCGGACCGCCTTGCAGAGTGCCTCAAGTAAGTTGTCCGGAACCTGGGCCGCGGTGATCGGCGTAATCACTCTGTTGGTGGCCGCATCGGGCGTTTTTGGCGAAATGCAGCAATCGCTGAACACCATATGGAAGGTTGAACCTCAGGGAAGTTCGTTGGCGCGTCTGGTCCGGGCGCGTGCGGCAAGTCTGGGTTTAGTCGCCGCGCTCGGTTTCATGTTGCTCGTGTCTCTCGTTGCCAGCGCGGCGATCTCGGCCTTGGGAAACATCATCAACGCTCAGCTGCCGTTTGGTACATTCGTCCTCGGGGTGATGAACGCCGTCTTCTCGTTTGCCCTGATCTCAGGGATGTTCGCAGCAATCTACAAAGTCCTACCCGATCGAACACTCGAATGGCGTGACGTGGGGATCGGTGCTGTCATGACCGCCGCCCTGTTTACGCTCGGGAAGTCGCTTATCGGCTGGTATATCGGCACCAGCGCGATCGCCTCCTCATATGGAGCCGCCGGTGCGCTGCTCGTCATCCTCCTATGGGTTTACTACTCATCGGAAATTTTTCTCCTCGGCGCCGAATTCACGCGCGCCTATTCCATTCGACACGGCAGCAGGTCGGATCTGGAAGCGTTGGCTGACAGTCCTTTGTCTGCAGAACATGTACCGCTTCGGCCGGAGCAAACTTCCCCGCCCGCGGGTGTGATCACGCTGCTGGCGGTGGCGTGCGCGGGCGCAACGATGACCGCTCTTATGCTCGGTCTTCGGCGTTTCCAAGCCGACAGGGACGACTGACGTCGACTGGCCTGGGACGACCAGAGGCTCCTGCGAAACCGTATCGTCCCAGCCTGAGAATATCGCGCGATACGGGCGCTGGCGTTGATCGACACCATCGACCGTATTGCCAACCGCGTCCGGTTACGACCAACCGCTATTCCCACCACAACGCGGTCGACCAAGCTTTTTGGAGCCGCCATCGACTTGCGAGGGCTGGAGGCAAACCTCGCCAGAGCCCCGCTACGTGCGCACTGGGGGTTAAGACGCGGAATCACAATCCGATGCAGGTCAGCACGCGCCATATCGGCACCCGGCTCTTGCCTCCGCACCGTGCTCGCGGCGACTACACAAGCTGCGACCATTCGTGCCAATGGAATCGCGAAGAAAGAGGCCAAGAGCCTTGGTGGGGCTGGAGATCGCATGACGCTGGATCACGGCTATCCTGGCGATCATCGCACGGAACATTAGAAGGTTCTAAGTGTTCATTACAGTACGAGGGTAACCGGAAAAGCTCCGGCGCCAAATCCTCGGAAGCACCACTGTGCTTGAACCGCAAATTCTGAGGAGATGGACCCATGAACAGCATTATCTACATCGTCGGACTGGTGGTTGTCGTCATTGCGGTCTTGAGCTTTTTTGGCCTCAGAAGATAGGCGATAGAGGGCGCGGCGATCGGTCCAACCGATGGTCAGTCGGGCATCTGGAACCTTTTGCCCGTCGGTTTATTGGTGTGCATGTCCCTAACCGTCGAACCACCAATATTGCCAGCGGGTAATCCGGATCGGGAGGTCAATTGTGAAGTCGCCTTGGAAGCAGCTTTCGCCGTGCTGGTGACCAGTTCGGTAGCGCAAGGTTGGAGCCCGCAGGAAACGGCATCGACCCTTCTCAAAATAGCTACGGCACATGTCCTCCACGTTGAGAGCGAAGTAGAGGCTTCGGCTGAAGGCTAATCACCTGGCATGCGTCGCTGATTAGAGTTCGTCACCCTTAAATGCGCCTGGGTCTGGTCGCCCAAATAATCACGAAGGCTCAGACTGTGCGTGTCCTGGTGCTCGTTAAGGCGACTGAAGACAGCGAGAGGGGGATTCTTCCCACTACGGACGCGTTGGAGGCGATGGGCCGATACAACGACCTATTGCGCAATGCCGGAATTTTGCGAGCCGCCGACGGCCTTGAGCCCTCTTCCGAGGGCAAGCGCGTTGCGTTCGACGGTTCCGGCCGCAAGATCATCGACGGCCCATTCGCCCAGCCTCGTGAGCTGGTTGCCGGGTTCTGGCTTTGGGAAGTAAAGGATATGGACGAGGCCGTCGCTTGGGTGAAGCGATGTCCAAACCCCATGCCGGGGGCGAGCGAGGTCGAAATCCGACCACTACAAGAGTTGCCTGATCTGCGATGAGGGCGCCGGCCCCTTTGAGAGATGGCTGCACGCCTGTCGAAACCGTACGCATGAAGATCGGCAGGAAATGTGTCAAAGTCGGACTTGGGCGACACCTCAACGCCGATCGCCCCGCGTTGGCTCTAATACAGCCCAACTGCCGAATTTCGGAATTATTCTCCGCTTCAAAAGCCGGCCACCTTCACGATGGCGGGCTTCTTTACTTGGACGACGACTTCCGTCGGCTCAGCGCGTGGCAGACGAAAATTCAGACGCCAAACGCACGCTTGAGCTTGAGAAAACGACGAACGCAAACATCAACACGGCTGCAGCAACGATTAGCGAACCGAGAGCGACGATCGGCTCAAGGGCGGTATTGCCTTGCAGCATCAGATATAGTGCCGGCAGCATCACAACCAGCCCGACATTATAAAGGCCGTAGTGGATCATCGCGATTTTGCGCGCTGCCTTTGCCGGGTTAAGGGCGTAGTAGCCGCCGAAGATAGCGCTTGTGACCCAGCCGAGAAGATTGATGTGGGCATGGGCCGGAAAGGCGCCGTGGTCGCCTGAGATCGCCATCTGGAGGCCGGCCACGATCCCCAAAATGAGCCACACAATAGCTGTCTTAAAGAAAAGATCCGAAACCTTAGGCATGACGCTTCCTCCCCAAATGCTGATTCCAGCCGTCTATCTTGATGCCAATCCATCCCTTTTGCCAAGGGTAGCGTCTGCCACTGCTCGGCCTTTCCAGCCGCCTGGAAACTGTCATCAAAACCAAGATCGGCTCGCCCGCAGTCGGGTTGATCCTGCCGGCTGAAGGCGCTGGCGAAGCTCAAACCGAACTCTGCTCCGCCTGTCCAATTGAGGAGCCATTTTGCCCGAAGACCGGTATTGCGTGGCGACGGGTGCTTCCTCCTGCGCAGATCCCGCGCAAAGGCTAGATCGACCCGCCGCTGCCGTGAAACGGGCGGCGGTTTTGAGGGATATTCTTCGCTCGGCACCGAAGGCATTTCTACGGAGGCGGTCCTTGTCCTTCGGAGAAAGCCGCAACCGGGCCGTGCCGGCATTCTGTCACTGCCGGCCTTGACGAGTGTCACACCGCAATGTCGCGCGGACATGAGACGCGCGAACTTCGCCCGCAAGGGCTATCGAAGCGCAGGGGATGAGGGAAGGTGATGACGAGAGCGAGGTGGATTCTGTTGACGCTGGCTTCGCGGAAGAGGTCGCTGGCATGCATTCCTGTCACCGACCTAGGTAAGCCTTGGGCCGCTGCCCACGGTGGCTGGCTTTCTAATCCTTGTGCGGCACAATGTAACTACTGCTGACGCCGTTGCTCCCGATGCCTCGGGTGACAATAACTTTTGAGTAACCGGTTGGGAGCGAGCCAGTCACCGTCGCGTCGATTGCGGCGGCAGCGGCCGATTATTTCACCACTGGGGCCGCTTGCAAGCCTTTGCTTCAATGAAGTCCTGCACTGGTCAAGCGATGAGTACACTGCCTGAGGCGTACCAATTGGTTTGCAGACGAAAGGCTCGCTCGGCTTGCACGAAAGCAAGATCATCACTGCAGCAGTTGCCGGGTCCATAGGAAGCTCCCGTGTCGGACAGGGCTTCAACGCCGAAGGGAGGACTTTGTTTCCTTCGCGAGGAGCCATCGAGCGGCGGTCCAGTTTCGGGCGTGGGGGAAGCAGACATGATAAAGTCAGAGAAGCGCCGCCGAAGCGAGACCCGAAGAATACGCCTGTCCATCGACTCAAAAACACCCGCACCGCCAGAGCCCCGCGCGGGATCCAAACGCTGGGTGATCTTTCAGCTGAGTCGGCCAGCGTTGGCCGCGCCTATGCAGCCTTCCCGCGACGAATTCCATCACAGGAGCCCGACCCCGGACCCGCGCGGAATGCCGAAGCGGCCAAGAACGCGCAGCAGCATCGACCCCTATCTGTACATCAACCAGATCAACGCGGGATTTCAAATAGCGTGTCCGGAAATCGGCCGGCGCCGGCATTGATCGCTTTGTCTTCCATTTGTGCGACCTGGCCTTTCTTTTGCCACTAGCAAAACGTTTATCGACTTCGCTTGCATGATTGCAGGCCGAAGGGCGCAGGAATTTCCTATGGCTTCTACCGCAGTGTTGATCTGGTATCTGGTGATCTCTGGCCCCCAAGGTGGCCTGGTCGTGCTGCCCAGCACCTTCGACAAGCGGGAACAATGCACCGCCGCCATCACAGAATATCAGAAACAACCGACACCGGCAGGCTGGTCCTTGCAGTGCGTGCCCAGCGCATCGCCTTTCACCGACAATGGCTCTGCAGAATAAAAGGAACGTCCCGGTCCTCCTCGACACGGCTTTATTAATGCCCCCGGAACCCTGCATAGCGGCTTTCACCAAATGGTCCGGAACCTTTAAGCAGTGAGAATGTTCGGTCGACTATGCCGGACAACGCATCTCATGAGCGAGAGCAGCGCGCGACGAGAAGGCTCCTAAGATGGAGTATCGCTATCGTCGCAACGCTCTTCGTCGTTCTGCTGGCCATCTTCCAACTCGTTCCAACTTGACAGTGTCCCGGTGCCGTACACGGGTCCTCCTTCAGGGCTAGAGACGGATAAACGTTACGCGATGCCGGCTGGATAGCTGTGCAACGCTGTTTGCAAGAACCATCTTTTCGGCGTCACGAAACCTTCTGACTGCTAACGCGTTGTCGGCCGAATGTCCCAAGCCATATCCAAGCCGAAAACGGCTAAGAACGCCAACCCACGCGGCACCCAGAAGTCGCGTCAGCGAGAGTCGATTGCCGTTGAAGGCGCTTCCGATGTCGTGGGAGAGGCCCCGCTACCCCCACCGGAAGCCATAGAACCCAAACCGGAATGGACGCCCGAGCAGGTCGAGCAGGCGCGCAGGAAATATCTGCTGAAGCGCTTCTGGATCAGCGCGCGCGCCTACTGGAGCCGCAATGGCGACAGGCTTGCCTGGCCATTCACAATTGCACTCTTGGCGATGATCGGCATTAATGTTGGCTTCCAGTATGGCATCAATGTCTGGAACCGAGCGATTTTCGACGCCATTGAAAAGCGCGATGCCCACACCGTCTATTTTCTCAGCATCGTTTTTCTGCCGCTCGTAGCCGGAAACGCAGGTCTTGTTGTTGCTCAGGTATTCGTTCGCATGACCATGCAGCGCCGCTGGCGCTCCTGGCTGACCACTTCGGTCATCGGGCGCTGGCTGACCAACGGGCGCTATTATCAATTGAACCTTGTCAGCGGTGACCACCAGAACCCCGAAGCCCGCATAGCCGAGGACTTGCGGATTGCAACGGAGTCGCCTGTCGATTTCGTCGCTGGCGTCATTTCCGCGTTTTTGGCGGCGGCGACCTTTATTGTCGTCCTCTGGACGATCGGCGGCGCGCTGACTTTGCCGCTTGGAGGGTCGAGCATCACCATTCCCGGCTTTCTGGTCATCACCGCGGTGATCTATGCCGCCATCACTTCCACCTCGATGGTCTTCATCGGCCGTCATTTCGTCGAACTCTCCGAGGAGAAGAACCAGGCGGAAGCCGAGTTCCGTTACACGCTGACGCGGGTGCGCGAAAACGGCGAGAGCATCGCCTTGCTCGGCGGCGAGGAGGAGGAGCGCAGCGGCATCGACCGCAGGTTCGGCCATGCGCTTAAGCAATGGGCGCTCCTTACAGGCCAGCACATGCGCACGGCTTTGGTCTCGCAGGGATCAAGCCTGTTTGCGCCCGTTGTGCCCGTTCTGCTTTGCGCACCGAAATTTCTTGACGGTAGCATGTCGCTTGGACAGGTCATGCAAGCCGCGTCCGCCTTTGCCATCGTGCAAGGCGCGTTCGGATGGTTGGTCGACAACTACCCACGCCTTGCTGACTGGAACGCTTCCGCGCGCCGCATTGCCTCGCTGATGATGTCGCTCGATGGGCTCGAACGTGCGGAGCAAAGCGATGCACTCGGACGCATCAATCGAGGCAAGACGGACGGCAAATCGGTGCTCAGTCTGAATGACCTCTCCGTGTCGCTTGACGACGGCACGGCCGTGGTCGAGGAAACCGAGGTCGCGATCGGGCAGGGTGAGCGGGTGCTGGTCGCCGGCGAATCCGGTTCAGGCAAGAGCACGCTGGTGCGGGCGATCGCGGGCCTATGGCCTTGGGGCGGTGGCAGTGTCAATTTCCACCCGGACAAGCAGATGTTCATGTTGCCGCAGCGTCCCTACATCCCCTCCGGGACACTTCGCCGGGCAGCCGCCTATCCCGGTGCTGCCGACAAATGGACGGTGAAAGAGATCGGGGCCGCCCTCGACAAGGTGGGCCTAGGGCATCTGGGTGACAGGATCGAGGAGGATGCGCCTTGGGACCAGACCCTCTCGGGTGGCGAAAAGCAGCGCCTGGCATTTGCGCGTCTGCTCCTGCACGCGCCCGATATCGTTGTGCTGGATGAAGCGACCGCAGCGCTCGATGCGAAGAGTCAGGACACGATGATGGAGACCATCATCCATGAGCTGCCAAAGGTGACCATCATCAGTGTCGCGCATCGGGTCGAGTTGGAAGCCTACCACAGCCGAAAGATCACCCTTGAACGGCGCAAGGGCGGCGCAAAGCTCGTCAGCGATATTGATCTGATCCCACGCAAGGGCGGGCGGAAATTGCTTGCGAGCCTTCTCCGGCGCCGGCGTTCCGGCTGAGACGTCGTGTGGGCGCTTCCCCTGACGAGCTTCGCAAAAGGGCAACATCTCGGAATAAAAGCGACACAATTTCAGGACGCGAGTGGCTTCTATGACCACGTCACCGCCACCAACCCTCCGCCGCTCGTTGATCCTCCGCTGTGTTGATCCCTAGCACTCCAGACCCTCGCCAGCTGCCCCACCCGGGCGGGCTTTTTCATTCTGCCTGAGAAACTTTTTTCGAAGAGCGAAGTTGCCTCAACACGCTGCCGTCCTGGCAGCCTCAACCGGAGGAATTTTCCATGAACTTCAAGATGCTCACCATGGGCGCGATGGCCCTTGCAATGATGACTGGCTCGGCTTTAGCCGGCGCAGCAACCGGAACGTCGGCGCTGATCCGGCGAAGATGCAGCCCTTCTACACAGATTCCGGCATGAAGACGATGCAGTCGGATGACGCGTTCAAGAAGGCCTGGCTCGCCTTGACCGATGACGATCGCGCATCGATCACCAAGGACTGCGGCGACACCGTTATCGCCAAGTCGCATGACAACTACTGCGCAAAGACGAAGCAGCTCGGCGGCGCAAACTAGCTACAGTCACTGTCTGATGAACAAGCGTGGCGCATGGCCCGCTGCCGAAAGGCAGCGGGCTTTCGCGTTAGGGGTTGTTAGCGCCTTGTCCCCATGTAGGCGCGGTCACTGGCTTGCGTCGGAAATGGGGTTTTGCATCGCGCCGGTACCCGAAGAAGACGCCGCTTGGTGCAGAGATTATGCGCTACCCCGTTGAGAATCATCAGCCAAAGTGCAGCGTCAGGACGCTCGCCGGGCCGCCAATGGCGCTGCCGACATCCAGGATTCGTCGGGGGGACGGGCACATGGACTTGAGTGGCGATGAGTTCGCGGCCATGAAGCTGGTCGAACTTGCGCAGCACTGAGGCTATCGATTTTTGCGCCGAAGACCGCAGCCAATATGCGCTGGACGATGCCATCGCTGCCGTGGTGCGCGTGCTGGCAATCGATGTTTGACTTCTCGATATATGTGTGTTTGTGTATATACATGGATCCACAACTGTCTCTTTTCCACGCTCTTGCCGATCCAACCCGGCTTCGCATCGTCAATGCGATGAGGTCGGGGGAGTGCGCCGTAGGCGACATTGTCGAGAGCATGGACATCCACCAGTCCGGGGTCTCTCGGCACCTGCGCATACTGTCGGAGGCAGGGATCGTGCGCATGCGTCCGGATGGACAGAAGCGGCTCTACTCACTGCGTAAGGAAGCGTTCGACCAGCTTGATGCTTGGGTCGCGGCCTACCGCAGCCAGTGGGAGGCGCGGCTCGACCGGTTCGGAGTCGCACTCGAGAAGCGACGGACCACAATTGATCCAGGCCCCCAGGAGAATTCGCAATGACCACGACACACGCACGAGCTCAATTCTCGATCGAGCGCGCCTATACCGCCTCGTTAGAGGAAGCTTGGGCGCTATGGACTACAAAAGAGGGTATCGAATCTTGGTGGGGGCCAGAAGGGTTCGACGTCACCGTCAGCTCGCTAGACCTAAGGCCCGGCGGCGAGCTGGTCTATCTGATGACCGCCACGGGGGCGCAACAGATAGCCTTCATGAAGCAAGCCGGCATGGCTGTCACCACGCAGTGCCGGGTCACCTACACGGAAGTCTCGCCGCCCGGTCGGTTGGCCTACAAAACGTTGACCGATTTTGTGCCTGACGTAACACCATATGAAGTGGCCACGGTCGTTGATCTGCGGTCCACGGCCGATGGCGTGAAGGTCACCATTTACTTCGATGCCATGCACGACGACATCTGGACCGAACGGGCCCGCGCCGGCCACGAAAGCCAGCTGCGCAAACTCGACGCACTGCTCGCGGCTCAAAGCAACACGGTCCACAAATGAAACCTTGGCTCGCCAGTGCAGGCGCCATAGTTGCGGGCTTCGTCGTCACGGCTGCCGCGTCGACTGCGATGGACGCGGTGATGCAGGCCGTGGGCATATTTCCGAGCGGGCCCCAGCTCATGACCGCTCCGCTGTTCGCCTTGGCCTCGGCTTACCGGGCGGTCTTCACCGTCGCCGGTGGCTATACGACTGCTCGATTGGCACCCGACCGGCCGATGCGCCATGCGTGGATACTGGCGGGGATTGGCTTCCTCGCAGGCATGGCCGGGGTTATTGCCTATTACATGATCGGCGGGGAAAAACTTGGCCCGGCCTGGTACGCGATCTCGATTCCGCTCGAAGCCATACCCTGCGTTTGGCTGGGTGCTCGACTTGTTCTCGGTCTGCGACCACGGCCGAAGAAGCCGGGTGACTCGTGAAGCAGCAGCGTCGAGCCCTGATCGCCGAGTACACGCACGCCGGAGGCCCTCCCGCATAGACTAGGAAGCGATGAGCACGAGCAATGATGTCAGCCAGTGAAATCTCTTGTGGGAGTTTCTTCGCTCGTCGCTGGAAAGCGCTGGCGTTTCCATCCTTCGTCGAGAAGCCATTCCTAATCATTTCAGCGCCTCGACCTGCTTCGACGGCCAGTTCGACGCGCCGCCGACTATTTCGTTGTGGTGTTGAATTCACGGTTTGCTGCATAGTCGATCGTGAAGGTGTTCGCAGGAGCGGGGACGCCCTGCTTCACGTTGGTTAAAGTGACCGTGGTGGTAAGGCCCTTTTAGTCGGTAAGGCTCCATCTGCGCAGATCGAGCGACTTCCTGTCAAACACCATGCTGATGTTCGAATTGCCGAAGGCCGACTTGTCAGCCAGCTTAACGACAACCTGAGCACCGTCTTCTTTGATGCTTTTGAGGCGATTGCCAGAGAAATCGACCTGGTTGTCGAGCAGCAGCTTAAGCGGCGTCTTCGAGAGGGCATAGAGCCGCGAAGTCTTGAGCTTCTTGTTATAGACGACCAAGGATTTTCCATCCGCGATGACGCTGACCCCTGATTGGCCTGCATAGTTGAACCTGATCCTGCCCGGCCGCTGCAGAAAAAATCGGCCGCTGGTCGTTTCCGCTCTTGGGCCCGACTGGACGAAGTCCCCGGACATCGACTTTACCGATGAGAAGTGATCGGCAATCGTCTTTGCTTCTATCGGCGAGGCCAAGACCGCGGTCGTAAGTTCGACGTTTGTCGCGGCAGCGCTGACGACGGCAAACAAGAAACCCAGCATTGTCTTAATCTTATGTGCCATTCACTTGTCCTACCCGAGAAGGCGCGTGATCTGATAAGACCACGCGCCGTGAGATCAGTATCCGTCCGGGCACCTTGCAACGTAAACTCGGCCATGCCGATCGCGGTATCTGCACTGGCCGGCTTCGCTGGCGTGCCCGATGACCGCCCCGGCTAGTGCTCCGACCGCGCCGCCAACGACCGCCCCCTGCACCGGGTCGCCCGCCACTGCTGCGCCTATAGCTGCGCCACCCAAGCCACCGACGGCAGCGCCCTGTTCTGTGCGGGAGCATGCCGCGAGCGGAATGAGTAGACTCAAAATGAGCAGCGTCTTCTTCATTGGTTCTCTCCTGGGGCCATTATTAGCCGAAGCTTAAATGCGCCACAGAGGTTTTTGATCCATCGACCCAGGCTAAGAGCTCAGACATTGCACCCGTATGGCGCTGCGCTCGTTCCGTGCTGCTTTCCAGGGAGGAGGGAGAAGGTAGAGCATTAAAAACAGGCGGGAGTGTCGGGAGCGAAACCCAAATCTTCTGGAACTGGCGCAGGCCACGGATACGTGGTCAGTCGCAGGAGGTCCGAATACTGCCGAAAGATTTGCGCACCGTCGTCGTACTGGCATGTGTCTGCTTTCCGGAAGCGGCCGAAAGCCGCTTGCTGGTCTTCCCATGGGCCGGCGTTCTGGCTGAACGGCGACGTGAATTCACGTAAGGGGCACTGTCCCCCTGGAACCAAGTTGATCTGCGCTAATCAAGCAGGCGCCATCCGTCTCGGCCATGCCGAAAGGAATATCTCGCCGAGGTTTCGAAGCCGCCCTGCGGAGACCGCCAGCCTCGACATTCCACGGATATTTCCGGACGATCGATGCAAATAATGTTGAACGAATTTGCGGCCTGGCGAAGTCGCGATGACACCGCCGTTCCCGCCTGAATAAGCAATGCCGCATAGCCGTCGATAAGGTAACGCCGGGCGCTCGAACCGGCGCGATGAACATGCTGATGGCCAGACAATATGATGTCGACGTCGCTACGCGAGAAGGCGTTCATTGCAAGACTTGCCCGGCCGACGACGCCATCGTCGGCTTCGAAATCCAGTCCCTCGAACGGATGATGGGTGACGACTATCCGGGTAATGTCATCGGACAAATGTGCGAATTTTTCAGCCGCCGCCCCAAGCTGACGGAGATTGATCCTGCCATCCTTGATTGTCAGGGATCGGGCCGTGTTGATCCCGACGACAGCGACTTCACTATCGGCGTAGAACGGATCTGTGTCCGCCTCGATGTAGCGCATGTACCGAGACAGAGGCGCGAGGGCACGGGCAAAGACATTCCAGAGCGGTACATCATGGTTGCCAGGAACCACAAGGCGCGGGCCAGGAAGGGAGTCGAGGAACGCTCGCGCCTGCAAGAATTCATGTTTGCGGGCGCGTTGCGTCAGATCCCCGGAAACGACCAGCAAATCTGGAGCGATTGCGCGCACCTCCGAAGCGATGGCCTTCACAAGCTGGCTGTCTGCTTTTCCGAAATGCAGATCCGAAAGATGGACGAGTGTCCTCACCAAATTGCTCCGGCGTCAGGGGCGGTCGCTGATCGAACCCGCTTGGGCGGGCGAAAGAACCTTCAGCGCCGCTGGGCGAATGCTGAATTTCAGGGGCATGTTCATATGGACGGCTTCGCCATCCAGCGAGACCAGCATGGTGGTTCGATGCGACGTGATCTCCAGTGTTTTTGTGCGATACAATTCCACGTCGCGAGCTGAATCGATCAGACCGAATGCGACCTTCAATGGGATCAACACCAGCCCAAACCAAGATTGCTGTTTGACGACATAAACGCACAGCTCTTTTGAGGACAGGTTTTTGCGACGGCCGAGGTCAGCGACGTCGTAGAAATTGTTCCCGACGAACACGCAGGGCGTCCGCAGTCTCTTGCGCTCACCTTGAGCGGCAATGTGGACCGCCTGCCAGGATGCGAACCTGAATGTTCTTGCGAGAGCAGGACCGATGGCTGCAAGTTTGCCCAACCCGCTACGCCGTTGCTCGGCAGAACGTTTCGCAACAAAGAAGGGATAGATGCCAATCGATGAGTTGTTGAGAAACACGCGTCCGTTCACCTCGGCGACATCGACGGTCACAGGATTGTTCGCGGCGATCGCGTCCATTGCCGCATCGAGATCGATCGGCAGGCCAAGATCCTTGGCGAAGTGGTTCAGTGTGCCTAGCGGCAGGACGCCCAGCGCTACATTCGTCCCGGCAAGCGCCGACGCCGCGCTCCCAAGCGTGCCATCGCCACCACCCACCACCAACACTCTTCGATCTCCGGATCTCGGGCGTTCAGCCACGAACCCCCGCGCGATCTCACCAATCTGGCGCCCAGCGACCAACTTCACATCGGCGTCGATGCCGCGTTTCGCGAACCCCTCACGGATGAGCTTTTCGATATCGCCGCTGCGCGCGGCAGCGCCCGCGCGTTGGTTGATGAGCGCCAAAGCCCTCAAGGCTCGAGCTCCTGATTGACGCTGGTTGGCTGAAACCATGACGCGGCCGTCCAACACAGGATTGCCCAGCCGGAACCGACGCACCATCCCGCGAGCACATCCGTGGGATAGTGGACCGCGAGATAGACACGGCTTACGCCAACGGCGACCGTCAGGAAGACGGCGAGCCCCATGAAATAGGACTTGACGCGCGGGTCGGCGTTGGCACGAGCAAGCAGGGCGCCAACGGTGAGGAAGGTGATTGCTGAAAGCATGGCGTGTCCGCTCGGGAAGCTCGCCGTGAACACTTGTGTGACGTGAGGTATGTCCGGCCTGGGCCGATCAAAGCTCTTCTTGAGGATCGTGCTGAGCAATTCACCGCCGACCACCGACACAGCCATCAAGATCGCGAGAGCCCGCTTATGGATCAGAAGCAGATAGCCGACCCCTGCCAGCAGCACAAATCCAAGAAACACCACGCTGCCGATGGATGTTACATCCCGGGCGGCTTCGTGAAGCCACGGTGGGCCAATTGGATTGGCGGGATCGGCTGCGCTGCGCAAGGCTGACAGAACGGCAAGATCGAACGCGGTGGTGTTGCCCTCCAGGACTTCTTCCGCAAGCGCGCCGAAGGCAAGAATGAGGACGGCAATAACCAGCCCCGCCGCAACCGACCAAGTCGCGCTGGGCCAGGCCCTCCCCGAAAGCGAGAGCGGGCCGCGACGCCCGGACGATTTGCACTCGTTGGTTGGGGTTAATTCAGGCAAGCGCACGACCTCATTTCCGAGGCACAACGGGATTGTCAGGACGAAGTTCCCGTGCCACCCGTGCGCTATAGGCGACGCGCTCGGTGCGAGATGCGCGCTCATGTTTCGCGGCCACCTTGGGTGCAACTATTGCGCTTCTCAAGCGTCATGGGTGCAGGTCATCTTCGTTGCGTTGCGGAACTTTCCAAACGCCGTGCATCACCCCGAGACGAAAACAGGACAGGCCGCATGAAACAGCGCCGGCCAAAAACAAGTCGTCCGCGGCGCGGTGCTTTCGCAAAGTCCACTGTACGGATGCCGACGCTTCGCAGCCGGCCGTCCTTGAGCCATTTGTGACGTTCGCGCGCAAGGATCGTCAGGATATCCTCTGCCTCGCGCGGAAGCGCCCGCGCACATCGAGGACGTGCTCGATCGCGACCTACCGACCGTCTGGAGAGAACAGCATGCGCAGGAAGTTGCCGAGAACAGGCGGCGCGGCGCCCGTCTTGGAGATGGTGTGGCATTGAAGACCTGCCCATGAAGGCCGCGCTGACGCGCGCAAGGGTGCAAAACACACGGCAAAGAATGAAGGGCCGCTATCAAACTTGGAGGGATGGGACGTGTTCGAGGACGAGGGCTTGCTGCGCTAGACCTGGCAGCAACCTGATTTTAGACGACACCTGTGCCGCTATTTGCCCCGAAACCATCGGTGTCCGTGGTTTTGCCGGATGCGCAAGCAGGACGAAGAGCGGTGCAACTTCTACCGGCCGGCGCGACCGGTGAAGTGCTTTCCAGGCAATGATGCAGGGCGGCCTGGCTCTCGCCTGGGGCTTTCAGAGATCGACCTTAGCGTTATCGCCCACGTTCGGTTTGGTGCCGGTCACAGCCGCGTACACCATTTTCGCTGTAGCGACGACCAGTCCCGGACTGTCCCACAATTCGCCTTCGTCCGGTTTCACCGTTATCAGGCGAATTTCGGGATCGTCAGCGTTGTCCCACCAGGCCGCGTCAGTCTTTTCCCAGAGCTCGGCTATCTTTTTCCTGTCATTTGTCACTGATGCTGAGCCCGAGATCGTGACATATTTGTAGTGGCTGCTGTCACTCCAGGCCAATGTAATCTTCGGATATTTCGACAGCTGTTTGTTCTTCGCACTGTCGTCATTGACGAGAAAGTAGATAGCGTTTTCCTCACGGAAGACGCGCGCAGAGAGCGGCCTGGCGCGATTGTATTCGCCGTCCCATGTCACGAACATGCAGACGTCGATTTCCTTGGCCAGTTCCCAGATGCGGTCCGTCGCCTCGGCGGGCATTAGGTCTGTCTCTTTCTCTTGACGCTTGGCCATAATGTTTGCTCCGCCGGTGGATGTGCTCGTACAACTCGCATGTGGCTGTAGCGTTCCCGGTGCCGGCTGTTTACGCTGCCTTTGCATTTGATTTGGGTGGGAGCCTGGGCCTTTTGCCCCGCCGAGGGTCGTGAGCGACTTTTGTTTCCCAGCAGGAGAACTCTGACGCTGCAATATGCCGACGCCTGGTTGCAGGGCTTCGATTGAGAGTCTATCGGACGTTGAGAACGTTCGGTTGCATTCGCTCATGATGGGTCCTCAATTGTGATATCGGGAGGGGGCAATCGCGAAACGCCGCACTGTGGGCTTCCACAGTCGCGATGCGGGCGCAATGGCGACACGGCTGCGTCAACTCCTCGGACGAAAATCGGCTCCTCCTTGAGATGGTAGGACGCCCCATGCCCTGTCGGCTGCTTGATTTTCGCTTCGACGCAAAGTGTCCTCGCCGCTCAGAGGTGGCGGAGGAAACCGGCAGATGTGGCAGCGCTTCGTCCAACCCGACCCCGCTGACGGGGTCGCCACGATACAGCGACGCTGTCGGAGGGCGCCTGGCGCTTCAGGGGCGGCTTCGCGGTTGGAATGGCAATGCGGGACATGAGTTCCTCCGCTGTATGATGGCCGGTCGTCGCCGGTGTGCCAAATACGTACGGCCATTCTCAAAGGATGATAATTCCTAAAATTGAGAGTTATCATTGCTCGATCAGCAATGATGGATGTATCGATTGGCTGAGATGCGCATTTTCGTTTCTGTTGCAACGCTGGGCAGCATAGGCGGCACGGCTACGAGCATTGCGTCATCGGCAGATGCATTCAGCGCGCAGCGAATTGCTGAATGGAACATGGTTCATAGTCTAGGTCCCTTTTTATGCGAAATATCTGGGAGGGGACGAATACCTCGGGCACCGAGGGGCGGCGTCTTCCAGGCTGCAGTTGTTTCAGAGGCAGCCGCATCCGCCTTATGCTTGCTTGTCATTGCGACGCCCGTTGCGGCATGGAGGGCGTCCACCGAGATCGCATCTAGGCGCACAGCTCCTGGTCTCATGACGTGTCCTCTCCTTGTTGAACGATTGCCCAGACGACCGTCTTGGTACTGGTCGAAGCAATCAAAAGCGTTGTTTTGCTTGCTTGAGACGAGCATGGCCAACCCGAAGGTTTGCATCCAATGCCATGTGCCTATGGAGTTGATGCGACCTCGACACTTCGCAATTAGAGGCGAAGAGGGCAGCTCTTTGTCATCCGACCAATCCGACCCGGACCGAACCGAGAACCACATGACAATCAGGTTGCCCACGCTTGGACGACAGGGACGCAATGTATCGGACGATAGCAGCCGCATGTTTTTTGGGTCGACCGGATCGAGAGCTTCGTGGTGCCAGGTTCAGATCTGTGAGCTCGTTCGAGGACGCCCGTGTACCTCTTGAGGGTTTAGATGAGATAGCCGTCGTTCTTCAGCCGCTATAGGCTCAATGCACCAGCGCCGCGCGCTGCGGAGTATCGGCGGCGATATCTTTAGCAGCCGTTTACCGGAGCGCGATAGGTCATTGTGTATGCAATACCGTCGAATGACGTAGGGAACCGCCGTGCCGCACAGAGCAGCAGCCATAGCCGGCGGTTCTACGCCCCGCCTGCATCGTTTCATGAGCGTGATGCTCGAACTGGCTCCGGGCGTTCTCGTGCCGCGTCAGGAAACAGAGTTGCTCGGACAGAGCGCTCTCGCCATTCTTCGCGATCGCGCGCCCCGGCCGATGGTGATCGACATGTGCTGCGGCTCCGGCAACCTTGCTCTGGCGATCGCGGCGGAAGTTCCGTCGGCCCGCGTCTGGGGGGTGGACGTGACTGACAGCACGGTCGCGCTCGCCCGTAGCAATGCCGAACGCTTGGCCCTCCAGGACAGGGTCACCATCCGGAGAGGGGATCTGTTCGGTGCGCTGGAGCGCGATGGGCTTATCGGCGCGGCGGACATGATTGTCTGCAATCCGCCCTATATCTCGACCGCGCGCCTCGAGGGCGAGCTCGCGCATCTGCTTGAGGGCGAGCCGCGCGAGGCCTTCGACGGGGGGCCTTACGGCATCTCGATCCACCAGCGGCTGATCCGGGACGCAATCGATTTCCTCAAGCCTGGTGGCTGGCTGCTGTTCGAGTTCGGGCAGGGGCAGGACCGCCAGGTGGCTGCCCTGATAGCCAGAGCCAAGGCCTATGAACCCGTGACATTCGCCAAGGATGAGATCGGAATGCCGCGTGTCGCACTCCTCCGCAAGCTGGAGAACGGTGCGCCCGCGATCTCACCCTCCGCGAGTTTGGAATGAGCCAGATTCGTCCCCTGCAGGCTGCGGATATTCCGGCCGTCGCCGGGCTCTTTCAAAGAACCTTCCGGGACGGTGGAAAGCCGCCGCCTCCGGCGCTCGAGACTTATCTGCGCTGGCACTATCTCGAAGGCCCGGTCTGCGATCCCGAGATGGCGTCTCTCGTCCATATTGCGAGCGAAGGCGATATTTCAGGCTTTGTCGGCGTGAATGTGCTGCCGATGAGGCATGGCCAGCGCAAACTGCGCGCCGCCATCTGTGGCTCGCTCATGGTCGAACCGCAGGCGAACGACCCGATGGCCGGCGCAAGGCTGCTCAGGACATTCCTGGCCGGGCCCCAGGACATCTCCCTCAGCGAAACCGCAAATGCCCTCTCGACGCAGATGTGGACGAAACTGCGCGGGGTTGCCCTGCCGCAATACAGCCTGGACTGGATCCGGGTCATCCGGCCTTCGGCCTTCCTGCTCGATCTAGCCTCGCGGCGAGCCGACGCCGTGCGCTTGCTTGACCCGCTCGCGCGCGGACTCGATCGCTATCTTCGCGGACGGATGCAGGAGAACGAGATGCGCTGGTCCGGGGTCCCGGAATTCTGGAATGGCCAAGGCGGCCTCAAGGTTGCCGAAATCGATCATTCCGGTTTTGCGGCTCTTTTAGACCCGTTGACGCGGCAGTTCCCGCTTCGCCCCGACTGGAGCGCGGAGCAGCTTGCGCATATCCTCGCGGAGGCTTCCCAGAAGCCGGACTATGGCGAGGCCGTGTTCGCGTCCGTCTCCTCCCCTAGCGGGGCGCTGGTCGGCGCCTTCCTCTATCACACCCGCCCGGGCAGGATGGCCCGCGTGCTGCAGGTTCTGGCCCTGCCGGGGCAAGCTGGTTCCGTCGTCGACTGCTTGATTGGCGATGCAGCGCGGCGCGGCGCCGCCGGCCTGCGCGGCCGGACGCAACCCGCCCTGCTGGCAGCGATGCTGGGTCGGCGGGTCGCCTTCATTCAACCGGCCTCGACCGTGGTGCATTCGCGCGACGAGGAGCTGGTGAACGCGTTCCTGACCTCGCAAGGCTTCTTCAACGGGCTGGCCGGCGAGCACTGGAATCGCCTGGCCGGGGAGCGGTTCGAATAGGCCGTTATTGCGCGCGCGGCGACATAATCCCGATGGTCGCCCCGATCTCAGCAGGCGATTTCCGCGACGGGGCGGACGAGCTGCGGGCCAAGGTGCAGATAGCGCGTCGCCCGGCGCTTGGCGGCGATATCGGCCCAGACGCGTTCGACCTCGACCGTAGTCAGCTTCGCGGCGTCGCCGACCTCCACGGCTGAAAGGCCGTTATTCAGGCCGAAGAGGCAAATATCCATGCGGTCATAGGGCAGGGAGAAGTAGAACTCTTCCTGCGTCTGCTCCAGGGAATAGGTGTCGGTCGTCGGCGCCCTACGGCAGATTTCCTCGGGAATGCCGAGATGGGCAGCAAGCGCATAGACCTGGCTCTTGTAGAGATGGGCGATCGGTTTGACGTCAGCCGCGCCGTCGCCATTCTTCACGAAGAAGCCTTGGTCGTATTCGAGCCGGTTCGGCGTGCCGAGCACGGCGAAATTCAGCCGGTCGGCGTGATAGTACTCGATCTGTTTGCGCGTGCGCTGCTTCATGCTGGTGGCGGCGACGATGCCGAGATAGACCGCCGGCGACATGCGCAGCTTCGTTTGCCGGCCTTCGGGGTCCTGCACCACCAGCGAGGAGATGTTGTAGCCCTCGCCGGCGAGCGAATTGGCGATGACGATCTTTGAGGCCCAGCCCGGCCCGTATTCCGGCACCAACTCGCGGATGAAGGCATCCCGCCGCTCATAACAACCCATCGCGTGCAGCGTCGGGCCGATATCCTCCACGATCGCTTCGACGCCGAAGGTTTCGGCGGCCAGCCGGCCGAGGCGGAGGCTGTCGGGATCGGAGTCGCTTTCCGGCATGAACAGGCAGAAGACGTTCTTCGCGCCGAGGGCGCGGGCGGCGAGCGCGACCGAGACGCTGGAATCGATGCCGCCAGAGAGGCCGAGCACGAGCCCGCGCTTGCGCATGCCGCGTAGCTGCACGCGCAACCCGGCGACGATGCGGTCGGTTTCTGCAGCGTTGTCGAGCGTCAGCGCGTCGGCCGAGAAGGCGGAACGGCTCGGGGCGAGGGAGAGGTTCATTTTGCAGTCCCCAACGTTTCGGCCGCCAGCCTTCGGCTAACCTTCCCGGTATCGGTCTTCGGCAACTCGCGGCGGAACTCGATGAGCTTCGGCACCATGAAATCCTCGAGATGAACGGCGCAGTAGCGAATGATGTCCCGTTCGCTCAGGGTCTCGTCCGAGAGAACGACGAGGGCGGCAATGGCGTGGCCGAGCACCGAATCCGGCACGCCGGTCACCACGGCTTCCACGATGCCGGGATGGGCGTGCAGCACAGTTTCGACTTCCTTCGGGGCGACCTTTTCGCCGCGCGTCTTGATGATGTCGTCCTTACGGCCAACGAAATAGAGGAAGCCGTCCTCGTCCGTCCGGAACAGGTCGCCGGTGTGGAGCCGCTTTTCCCAGGGATGCGGCCCGGGACGCAGCATCTGCTCCGTGGCCACGTCGTTGCGCCAATAGCCCTGCATGACATGCGGGCCGCGGATGACCAACTCGCCCGCCACGCCCGGTGGCACGCGGTTGCCCTCATCGTCGACGACGATCGCTTCCGTGTTGGGAATAGCGATGCCGACGGAACCCGGCCGGCGGTCCAGCTCCTCCGGGGGCAGGTAGGTGCAGCGCTTGCACTCCGTCAGACCGTACATGGAATAGAGCCGCACGCGGGGGAACAGCTCGCGCAGCCGGGCGATATGCATCGGCGGCAGGGCGGCGGCGGTGTTCGAGATATAGCGCAGGCTCGGCAGGAAACCCGGCGCCAAATCGCGCATCTGCAGGATCAGCGCCGCCATCGTCGGCACCAGCGGGAAACCGGTGACCTTCTCGGCGCGGATGCGCTCGAAAATGGCCTGCGGAAAGGCGAAGGATTTTTCGAGGACGAGGGTCGCGCCGAGCTTCATCGCCATCAGCAGCTGATAGAGGCCGTAGTCGAAAGCCAGGGGCAGGACATTGAGGATGATGTCGTCACGGGTGTTGCGCAGATAGGTCGTGATGGATTCGGCCGCGGCATCGATATTGCGATGCGTCATCATCACGCCCTTGGGGCGGCCGGTGGAGCCCGAGGTGTAGATCAGCATGGCGAGGTCGATGTCGATCCCGCCATGGCGAACGGGCACGGGCGCGACCTTGAGACAATCCTCGAAGGAGGCAGCGCCATCCGGCGTATGGCTGGCTGGCGCTTGCGTCGACGCGACGAAGAGTGGCCGGTCCGACAGCGCACGCGCCTGGATCACGACAGGCATCAGCTTGGCCTGGGTCAGGATCGCCGCAGCCTCGCAATCGTCGATGACATAAGCGAGCTTGTCGGCCTTGGTGGAGGCGTTGATCGGGCTGAAGGTCGCGCCCGCCTTGAGAACCGCGAAGATCGAGACGGCGGCTTCCCAGCAATTGTCCATGAAGACGAGAACGCGGTCGCCGCGCTGCACGCCATTCGCGGCGAGAGCGGTCGCGAGCCGGTTCGACAGATCGTCGAGCTCGTCATAGCGCAACCGCTTCCGGTCGGTGACAAGCGCCGTCTTCGCGCCATGCGCGGCCGCGTTCGTGAGGAGGAATTGCTCGACCCGCATGAGCTCGGGCCTTCCGCGGCCAGCCGTCACGCTGCGACGAGCGATGCGGTCTTCGCTGTGATGAAGGCCGTGATGCGCGCCAGTGAATCGAGGTTGGCCGGCACGATATCGGCGTCCGCAACTGTGATTCCGCAATGGTCCTCGATAAAGGCCACCAGTTCCAGAACGCCGGTCGAATCGATGATGCCGTTCTCGATCAGCGAATCCGTATCGGCGAGGGCGTGGGTGGTGTCGCCGAACAGGAAGTTCTCGATGACAAAGGCCTTCACTGCGTCTCGGATCGTATCGGTCATGTCGTTCGCTTTCCTTGGTGGTGTCAGGCGGCCTTTGCGTTGCAAATGCCTGTGCCGGTGAAAGTCGTCAGCCACAGCTGCGTCGACAGGATGCCGACAAAGGCCGCGTTGTCGCGAAAGCCGGAGGCCGCCTGGCGGCTGCATTTCTCATGTAGTTTTGCCACTGCCTTCGGATTGAAGAGCCCGCCGGCGCTGACTGCGGCGTCGCCCAGGGCCGACTGGACATAGTCCCTCGTGCCCGGCCCAACGAAGGACTGGCTGTCCGGTGCGCGATAGGGCTGTTTGGTCCGCCGGCCGATGGCGGCCGGCAGCAGGTCTTTGGTCGCCTCCCGGAGAATATGCTTCTCCACGAGCCCCTTCAGCTTCATCTCGGGAGGAAGGCCGGCGGCAAACTCGATCAGATGATGGTCGAGGAAGGGAAAGCGGCCCTCGATGCCGTGGGCCATCGCCATGCGGTCGCCCTGGCTGGACAGGATATAGCCGGGGAGAAGGAAGCGGGCTTCCAGATATTGCGCCTGATGCAAGGGATGCCAGCGGGCGAACGCCTCGGGTAGCCGCGCGGCGAGCTCCTCGGCGGCGTCATATCCGGACAATGTGGCACGCAGATCGCCCGAGTAGAACAGCTTCGTCGCCGCCGTGCCGTCGAACCTCGGCCGATGGGAGAACAGCGGATCGTCGAGCGCCGCGCCGCTAGCCCCGAAGAAGGAGAACAGGTACTCGGCCGATTGCTGCCTCAGGCCCGGAAGATAGGGGTAGAGCTTGCGGAACAGATGCGGCCGGATGCGGGAGCCGGGCTGTCTCCCGCAAAAGCGCCGAACCCTGGCCTCCTTGAAAATATCGTAGCCGGCAAAGACTTCGTCGGCGCCTTCGCCCGTCAGCACCACTTTCAAGCCGGCCTCGCGCACGAGGCTCGAGAGCTTGTAGAGCGGGGCAGGGGCACTGCGCAGGATCGGCCGCTCCGTGAAGCGGATAACGTCAGGGAAGACGGCGGCGATATCGCCTTCCCCGCAAGCGACGGCGCTGTGATGCGTGCCGAGCGCACGGGCCATCTCGAGCTGGAAGGGACTCTCGTCATGTTCGGCGCTATCGAAGGTGACCGAGAAGGTCCTGAGGCCTCCCGGCGCCATGCCCACCGCCAGCGCCGATGTGATGGAGGAATCGAGGCCGCCGGAGAGATAGGCGCCGACTGGCACATCGGCGCGCATGCGGATGCGGGTCGCCTCCGTCAGGAGGGCGCGCAGTTCCTCGGCCGCGGCACGCTCGTCCCGGTGCCGGGGCGGCGCGTCCCGGTCGGGATACTCCAGACTCCAGTAGGGCCGCGTCGAGACGCTGCCCTCTTGCACGATCATCAGGCTTGCGGGTTCGAGCTCGTAGATATTGCGGAAGGCCGTGCGCGGCGCGATCGGAGCCCAGAGCGTGAAGATCTGGTCGAGTGCGACCGGATCAATCTCGGCCGCGACGCCCGGGGCCTGGAGGAGCGCCTTGATCTCCGAGGCGAAGTAAAGCCGTTCGCCCTGCCTTGTATAGAAGAGCGGCCGGACCCCCATGCGGTCGCGCGCCAGAACCATGCGGCGGCGGCGGCCGTCCCAGAGCGCAAAGGCGAAATCGCCATTGAGCGCGGAGACGCAATCCTCCCCCATCTCGTCATAGAGATGCAGGATCACTTCGGTGTCGCTGGCTGTCCGGAAATGGCGGCCTTTCGCGCGAAGCTGCTCGCGCAGTTCCACATAGTTGAAGATCTCGCCGTTGAAGGCGATCGTCAGATCGCCCGTCGCATCGGACATGGGCTGCTGGCCGTCCCCCAGGCCGACGATGGACAGCCGCGCATGGCCGAGGCCGGCCGCCTTTGTGGTGAAGAACCCCTGCTCATCGGGGCCGCGATGCGCAATGTCAGCCGTCATCCTTTCAAGGAGCGCCCTCCCATCCCGGACAGTGCCGAAATAACCGCTAAAACCGCACATGCCGAGATATTTCCGAGTCCACCAGCGCGGCTCGGACTATAGCCGCCAAGATACCGGTAGGTGTTAAACATCTGGGACTATTCATGAGAATGGTAAATTTTGAACGGCCGCCGACGGCTGATTTCTTGCGTGAGCATTGGATCTGCCGCGAGGCGAGGGCAATGACGCCCTGCGGCGTCGTGTTCGGATGATGTTCACGGGATCTGAGGGGCGGTCCTCATCGCCTTCATCAATGCGGGTGCACCGACCTCATCAACGGGCGCCTCGTAAGACCGTTCGCCACGGCTCGGCGATTGTCCAAGACCAATTGGATCGTCTGCCCCAAGGCGACTTCGATGCTGCCTAAGATCACCACGTTCCGCGACTGGCTGTTGGCCGAGGCCGCTGATGACGTACGTCGCCTCAAGACGCTCGCTCCATAGGTCCAGCGCCTTCCAGATGGCGATGTCCCATAGTGATGTTCAAAGGCGGGAAGGGCGGTGCCGTGGCTGTTCCTTGTCTCCTCCCCCTGCCGAGTCGACAATTTAGCTTCAAGCGTTGTGTAGCGTAGCTTGCTGCTCCGGAGTGGCCCTAGACCAACCGCTTTCGTGTGCGCTATGTGTGCAATGAGAACTTAGATATGGCCGAGTGGCCTTCCGTTGCGGCGGAATAATCGTAAATTGGGCTACGTATGGGCGGGTGTGTCAGGCCAAATTGCTCAGTCGTTCCAACCGGGTATTGGACGGACTGGAGCATAAAAAAGATAATGAAATTAGTATGTTAGAACACAGAGTTACCATAGCGCCGATGATGGATGGGGCAGATACCTAAATATAATCAGCTAGTTACGAGATGTCGTGTGCAAATATCGCACACGAAGGTTCTGCTTCTCTTCCTTTTTCGTTCCCACGACGGAGCCGCCGAAAGCCCTTTTCGCAGGCTCTTCTGCCGACGACATTGACCTCTCCAATGCGAACGTTCGCCGGGATATCCTTGCCTTGCGACTACAGCCGAATCGAGCGCGCTTATGAAGGCAGTTGGGATGTGTGGATCCGCCGTGGTGCAAACTTACTGAACCCCTCATTCTGGGACCTGTGACTGCTGCTGCCCCAGAACATATGCCAGGCTCGACAAGGAATAATACGGCGCTTGGGTGCCAGGCCTTTGATATGAGCATATGGCTCATGGCGTGGCCAGTCGGTCAGCGGATTTCGAATGGTCCCCCATCCTTCTTGGCGCTGCTTCACTCCAACGGCCACAGCAGCACTAGCTGGGCCCGCCCGCGGCCGCCAATTCGTCCGCGGCTTCACTGATCCCGTGCGCAGCCGCGCGTTCGAGCCACAGGCGAGCGGCAATCGGGTCGCGCTCCCCGGCGAGGCCTTTCAAGAGATAACGTCCGAGCATGAATTGGGCTTGGCTATGCCCACGTCCGGCAGCGGCAGCGTACCATTTCTGCGCCGTTGCCTGGTCGACTGGCAGGCCGTGGCCGGCTCCGTACAGTGCGCCAATCGCAAACATCGCCCCGGCGTGACCGTCGGCGGCGGCCTGCTCAAACATCTGCATTGCAGCCTCAGGCTCGGACATGCCGCCGCGCCCATTGAGTAGCATCTCGGCAAGCGCCACGCGTGCGTCGAGCACGCCGGCGTCGGCCGCCCGCGCAAACCACACGCGGGCGTGAGTTGGGTCGGCCGCCACGCCGCGTCCATCATGGAGGAGGCGGGCGTACATGTATTGCGCCTCGGCGACGCCTTCGGCCGCGCGCCGCAGCCAGTGTGCCGCTTGCTCCTCGTCCTGGCGGACGCCGACGCCCTTGGTGAAGCAGAGCCCAAGGTTGAATGCCGCGATCAGGTCGCCCGATGATGCGGCCGCCTCGAACCATCCGGCAACGCTTGCACCGTCGCCCGGCTCGCCGGCTCCTCCGAGGACAAGATTGGCGAGGTCTGTCTGTGCCTGCTGATTGCCGCCGTTTGCGGAAGAGCGCAGCCAGCGTGCTCCTTCCTCGACATCCTCCGCCACACCATTTCCCGTCAAATAGAGCGAGGCCAAAGCGCGGGCAGCGGCTTGGTGACCCGCTTCTGCTGCCCGCCGATACCAGTTTGCGGCTTCTGCAAAATCCGGCCGCTGCGTCTTCGCATAGCGATCCCCCAGCATATAGGCTGCTTCGATATTGCCGGCCAAAGCAGCACGCCGCATCCACGCCTCCCCGGCAGCGACATCTTGGCCGACGAGTGCACCGTCAATAAGTGCCAATCCCAACCGGAACTGGGCGGAGGGCAGGCCCTTCTCTGCCGCAGCCTGATACAGATGAGCGGCTGCTGCGATGTCGCGTGCTACGCCGAGCCCGTGCTCGGTAAGGACCGCAAGAAGATAGGTCGCGGTCGGCAGGCCTGCGTCGGCCGCACGCCTTACCTCTTCCGCAATCCGAACTCTGTTTTCGCGTTTGCCACGGCGGGCCAGCGACAGGGCAAAGCCAAGGCACCCTTCGGCGCAGCCGGCAGAAGCCGACTTCTCGTACCACCGGTGTGCGGCATCGGCATCGCGCATCGATGCGGGGCCGCTCGTAAGGATATAACCGAGGATCGCCTGTCCCGTGGCCGAGCCTGCCTCGGCCGCCTTGCTGGCAAAGTCGAGAGCAGCGGTGAAGTCTGGTTTTCCCGGGGAATCAGGTTTGAACAAGTGCTCCGAGGGTCCCCTGTCGTCGGCTTCCGCCGTCACCAGCCCGGTGACGTAGAGAGCGGCGAGGAGCGCCTGCGCATCCGCGCTCCCGCGGTTGGCTGCCCGCAGCAGCCATCGCGCGCCTTCCATACGGCTCTGCGGCACACCGGCGCCTTCCAAATAGCAACGCGCGACCCGGTACTCGGCGTCGACGATCCCCGCGCGCGCGGCCTTCGCCATAAGCGGAAAGGCTTCAGCTGCCTTGCCGCTGTCCGCAAGCTGGATCGCCCGACGCAACATCGCCGACGGGAAGGCCAGACCAGTCAGCCGATCCAGGATTGTCATCGATCCGAGCCTCTGATTCCTCCAGTACTCTAAGGCTCCCGCATCGCCTCCTGGCCGATCGGGAGCATGACGCCAAGAATGTACTTGAGTATCGTGCGGTGGCCGACCTTTACGTCGGCGGTCACCGGCATGCCGGGACTGACGGCGAAACCGGCGGGCACGCCGTGGAGGGCGACCTGGTCGATGGAGATCCGCGTGCGATAGAATGGCTCGGCGTCGGAAGGCAGCATGGCCAAGGAACTGTTCGGATCGCGCGCTTGCTCCTGTGCCGAGAAGGAATCTGGGCTGAGTGCCCGCACAGTTCCATGGGCAAGGCCGTACTGCGAATAAGGGAAGGTGTCGAACTTGATGATCACCGGGTCGCCGACATGCACAAAGCCGCTGCTCCTGCCAACGATGTTTGTCTCGATCTCGAGCGGCGCGTCGGCCGGCACCAGCGTGATAAAGCGCTCCCCTGACTGCATGACCGAGCCCACAGAGACTTTTGCTACCGATTGGACAATGGCGTCTGACTGGCTCTTCAACTCGACCAACTGGTTTCGAAGCTTTGCCTTGTTAAGAAGTTCGCGGGCGTCGGAGATCCGCGTACTTGCCTCCGACAGGCTCTGCGAGACTTCAGCGCGCCAGCCCTGAATGTAGCCGTCGCGCTCGGCGGCCACTGCGGCTTGCTGGCGTTTGGCGGCTTCCGCGGTCTGTTCGGCATTGCCCAACGCCCGGGACATTTCCGCGCGGTTGTCCTCGGCCAGGAGCGTGTTGAGGCGGCTTCCTACCTGCCTTGCCTCGAGCTGCCTGCGCATCTGTTCGATCGAGTCGGCGACGGTCAGCCGCTGGCGGTAGCCGTCGGCATCGGATTGCGATCGCGAAATCACCGAGCTGAGTTCGTCACGCTGGCGTTCGAAATTCTCCACCTTGGCATCGTAGACCGCCTTGCGGTGCTCGAATATCGACACCTGCAGGGTCCAACTTGGGTCGAGGCCGTCATAGGTGAACGCCTGGCCGTTGGCCTCCGCCTTCAACCGCGCCACTTCGGCTTCAAGCGTCGAGACCTGCATCGCCAGTGCCGCCTGGTCGGCTGAGGAAAAGGTCGCATCGAGGCGGGCAAGCAATTGGCCGGCCTGGACGCGCTGTCCTTCCCGCACCTCGATCGAGCGGACAATCGCTGTCTCAAGCGGTTGCACGACGATGTTGGGAGATTGCGAGACCACCAGTCCTCTAGTCGTCACCACCTGATCGACCGGCATCAGTCCCGCCAGGGCGATCAGTGCGATGACCAGGCTGAAAACGATCCAGACGATGCCGCGCGCCGCACGCGGAATAGGCGCATTGGCGACGGCCGTCGACGGCCACTGGAACTCGAGTATGGCCGGCGTCGTCGGATCTCTCGTTTCCATGCGGTGTCGCCGAGCGGGAAGGGCCGTTAGAGAGGTGCTACTCATGGGTTACCGGACCTGATGCGAATATGAGGCGCGCGACATGATCAAACCAACCGCGGCGGGACGGCGACCGGGCGGCCGTGGCGGCCGTCGAGATGCCGGTTCTGCTGCGACCACAACTGGCGATAGAGCGCACACCGTTCGAGCAAGGTCGCATGCGGTGCGACGTCGAGGACCTTACCCTGATCCATGACGAGGATGTTGTCGCACTCGGTCAGCGAGGCGAGCCGGTGCGAAACGATGATCATCGTGCGCCCGCTGGCGATGCGCATGAGGTTGGCGCTGACAACCGCCTCGCTCTCCGGGTCGAGTGCGCTGGTCGCTTCGTCGAGGATGAGAATGGTCGGATCGTGGATGAGCGCGCGCGCGATCGCCAGCCGCTGCTTTTGACCGCCTGACAGATTGGGCGAACCTTCCTCGATGTAGGTGTCGTAGCCATTCGGCATCCGCTCGATGAATTCCTGGGCGCCGGCGAGGTGCGCGGCGCGCATGGCGTCGGAAAGCGTCAGGCCCGGGCGCCCGGCGATGATGTTGTCGCGAATCGATCCGCGGAACAGAAAGTTGTCCTGCAGCACCACGCCAAGCCCCTGGCGCAAATGGCGCAGGTTAATTTCCTTGAGGTCGACGCCATCAAGCTTAAGGAAACCACTGTAGTCGCGGTTGATCCCTTGCAGGAGGCGGGCGACTGTCGATTTTCCCGACCCGCTGCGCCCAACGATGCCAAACATGCTGCCGGCGGGAATATGGAAGCTGACCCGGTCGAGCGCCGGTGTCTTGGTGGCGATATAGCTAAAGGTCAGGTCGCTGAACACGACCTCGCCGACCAGCCTGGGTCTCAGGCCGGTGGAATTCGAACTGCTCTCCAGCGGCCGGTTGAGGACCGACGCGGCCTCGCCGATCGCCGCACCGACCTCCTCGTAGTCTTCAACCAGCCGGGCCAGGCCAACCAGCGGCTGCGCTACACGCTGGGCGATCATCATGAAGGCGAACAAGCCGCCGACCATGTAGCCGGTGCGGTCGTTCATCGCGAGATAGGCGCCAATCAGCATGGTGCCGAGCACCATCACACGTTCGATCGGCGTGACCAGGGTCTGCGGCCAGCTTGCCAGCTGTCCGAAGGCAAGACGCGCCTTTCCCGCTTCCGCCACCCGCTCGTCCCAGAGCGCCTTGCGCTGCGGCTCGAGACCGAGCGCCTTCACCGTCTTGATGCCGACGACTGTTTCGCCGAGCGCCGCCGACTTCCAGGTCTCGGCGTCGACGACCCGCTGGTATCTGCGGCGCAGTGGCCTGAGGAAGGCAAGGATGATCAGCAGGATCACCACCGCGCAGGCCAGCACGATCCAGGCGAGCGCGGCGTTGATGTAGAACATGACCGGCACCAGCACGCACAGCGTGATCATATCCAGGAACGTGCTGAGGAGTTTTCCCGTCAGGAACTCGCGGATGCGGTAGACCTGGGCGAGGTGATACAGCGTCTCGCCGGCCGGATGCCGTTCGAAATAGTCGAGCGGCAGGCGTAACAGCCGGCTGAAGACGTGCAGCTGCAACTTGGTGTCCAGGCGGGCGCCGACGACATTGATGATCAGCCGCCGTGCATGGCCAAGCAGTGTCTCATAGGCGAAAACCACGGCGATCACCGCCGACAACAGCACCAGCGTCGAGATGCTGTTGAACTGAAGCACCTTGTTGACCACCGTCATGACGATGAGCGGCGGCAGGATGGTAAGGACACTCAGCGTGAACGAGGCGATGGTGATATCGCGCAGGGCGTGGCTTTCGAGCCGCACCAGTTCGGCGAGCCAGCGAAGGGTGAACGGCGCGTCCGCCGCGACATAGGATCGTGTGGCGCGCAGCAGCAGTGCCTCGCCCGTCCACACCTGCGATAGCCGCAACTCGTCGATGGCGACGGCTTCACCATCTTCGGGTGCATCCGCACTTTTCAGGAAGACGACGTTTCGCTCGGCGCTCGCCCCTGTGAGGAGAGCCGCGCCGCCATCGTTGAGCAACAGGACGACAGGTCCGGCGTCATGAAAGCGCAAGAGGTGGGACCAGCGGATGCGCACGGCGCGCGACCACATGCCGGCGTCCTGTGCCCACTGCGACAGATCGGCGGCGGCGGGAACCGCGCTCGCGGCCCTGAATTCGTTGGGGTCGAGCTCGACACCGTGATAGCGGGCGGCGCGCAGCATCGCCTTCAGGCGGGGCCCGATCTTGTCGAATTCGGCGGGACCGCCAGGGATCCGAGCCACAGTGCTCTCGCCGCCCGCCGCCTCGCCTTGCGCGGGACCAGCGTCGATCGGGACCGCTGGGATTTCGGCGTTCACGGGGATATTCACCATGGACTTGTCTTCCGGCACGCAAGCGAACTCGCCAATTCCCAGGCCGAAGTGCCTCTGCCGAGGGTTTCGATCATGCCGCCATCGTACTCCGAATTGATCGGCCCCGCGACTTAATCCGTGTCCCGGGATGTTTAACGCGCGAACTTCGCTCTGCCGCGACGTTCGCGCGGTTCCCTTCGGTGATCTCTTGCGAGGGCGCGCGGGGTCCGCTTTCCAGCGAAACCCGCGCGCCCCTTGTCAAACCTGGACCGGTTATCGTCGTCCAGGTCCATTTTCGGCTCATTCGTGCGGCTTCAAGAGATCCTTTAGGGACGTCTTGACGGTGTGGTCGTTGCTGGCGTAGCCGGCGCCGGCCTTGGTCTGATCCGAGGTGAGATCCGTGCTCGCTCCGGAAGGCTTGTTCTGATTGTTGCCAGATCCGCTGATTGTCTTGAGGACGTTCAGCAGGTCTGTCGTCACCGAAGTCGCCGCGAGGCCGACCAAGCGGCCGAACGACGCATGCTTGCCAGGATCACTGTTGCCGTCGGGCGAGCCGGACTGCAGGAACTTCGCCGTGTCCGTCAGCCCCAGCGTGCTTGCCGTGACGTTGGCGTTATGCCCGCCGTTGCCTTGGCCTCCGGAAGAGTTGCCCTGTCCCTGATGGCTGCTGTTGTCGGCATTGTTATGCTCCCCGGAATTGCCCGGCGCGTCCTGCTGTCCATTGCCGTGGCCGTTATTGCCGTGCCCATGATCACCGGTCTGACCGCCTGGGCCGGTTGCTCCAGTCGACCCCGTCGGACCAGGCGAGCCTGTTGGTCCGGTCGCTCCGGTCGAGCCAGTTGCCCCGGTCGAACCCGTCGCGCCGGTCGAACCCGTTGCTCCCGTCGATCCAGTCGATCCAGTCGAGCCGGTCGCTCCGGTTGCTCCGGTCGAGCCAGTTGCTCCCGTCGAACCTGTCGCTCCAGTTGCTCCGGTCGCACCGGTAGAGCCAGTCGCGCCGGTCGAGCCTGTTGCGCCTGTCGCACCCGTCGAGCCCGTTGCTCCAGTCGAGCCAGTTGCCCCGGTCGAACCAGTTGCTCCGGTTGCGCCGGTCGAACCCGTCGCTCCGGTTGCCCCGGTCGCACCAGTCGATCCAGTCGCTCCGGTCGAGCCAGTTGCTCCCGTCGAACCTGTCGCTCCAGTCGAGCCTGTCGCACCAGTTGCCCCGGTCGCACCGGTAGAGCCAGTCGCGCCGGTCGAGCCGGTGGCGCCTGTTGAGCCGGTTGCTCCGGTCGCTCCGGTAGAGCCAGTCGCACCAGTAGAGCCAGTCGCACCGGTCGAGCCCGTGGCGCCAGTTGAGCCGGTTGCACCGGTCGAACCCGTCGCGCCGGTCGAGCCCGTGGCACCGGTTGCTCCGGTTGCTCCGGTCGAGCCAGTCGCACCGGTCGAGCCGGTTGCTCCGGTCGAGCCCGTGGCGCCTGTTGAGCCGGTTGCTCCGGTAGAGCCAGTCGCACCGGTCGCGCCCGTGGCGCCAGTTGAGCCGGTTGCACCGGTCGAACCCGTCGCGCCGGTCGAGCCCGTGGCACCGGTTGCTCCGGTTGCTCCGGTCGAGCCAGTCGCACCGGTCGAGCCGGTTGCTCCGGTCGAGCCCGTGGCGCCTGTTGAGCCGGTTGCTCCGGTAGAGCCAGTCGCACCGGTCGCGCCCGTGGCGCCAGTTGAGCCGGTTGCACCGGTCGAACCCGTCGCGCCGGTCGNCCGGTCGARCCSGTTGCTCCGGTCGARCCGGTYGCTCCGGTCGAGCCAGTCGCACCGGTCGAGCCCGTGGCGCCGGTYGAGCCGGTTGCTCCGGTCGAGCCCGTGGCGCCTGTTGAGCCGGTTGCTCCGGTCGAACCCGTCGCGCCGGTCGARCCGGTTGCTCCGGTCGAGCCCGTCGCGCCGGTCGAACCGGTTGCTCCGGTCGAGCCGGTTGCTCCGGTCGAACCCGTCGCGCCGGTCGAGCCCGTGGCACCGGTCGAACCGGTTGCTCCGGTCGAGCCCGTKGCTCCGGTCGAGCCAGTCGCACCGGTCGAGCCCGTGGCGCCGGTTGAGCCGGTTGCTCCGGTCGAGCCCGTGGCGCCTGTTGAGCCCGTGGCACCGGTCGAACCGGTTGCTCCGGTCGAGCCCGTGGCACCGGTCGAGCCCGTGGCACCGGTCGAACCCGTGGCTCCGGTCGAGCCCGTTGCTCCGGTCGAGCCCGTGGCGCCGGTTGAGCCGGTTGCTCCGGTCGAACCTGTCGCGCCGGTTGAGCCGGTTGCTCCGGTCGAACCCGTCGAACCGGTTGCTCCGGTCGAGCCGGTAGAGCCAGTCGCGCCGGTCGAGCCCGTGGCACCGGTCGAACCGGTTGCTCCGGTCGAGCCGGTCGCTCCGGTCGAGCCAGTCGCACCGGTCGAGCCCGTGGCGCCGGTTGAGCCGGTTGCTCCGGTCGAGCCGGTCGAACCGGTTGCTCCGGTCGAGCCGGTCGCTCCGGTCGAGCCAGTCGCACCGGTCGAGCCCGTGGCGCCGGTTGAGCCGGTTGCTCCGGTCGAACCTGTCGCGCCGGTCGAGCCCGTGGCACCGGTCGAACCGGTTGCTCCGGTCGAGCCTGTCGCGCCGGTCGAGCCCGTGGCACCGGTCGAACCGGTTGCTCCGGTCGAGCCGGTAGAGCCAGTCGCACCAGTAGAGCCAGTCGCACCGGTCGAGCCCGTGGCGCCTGTTGAGCCGGTCGCTCCGGTCGAGCCAGTCGCACCGGTCGAGCCCGTGGCGCCAGTTGAGCCGGTTGCTCCGGTCGAACCCGTCGAGCCGGTTGCTCCGGTCGAGCCAGT
>NZ_LMHO01000021.1:66618-96338 GCF_001428185.1 Mesorhizobium sp. Root695
GAGCCCGTGGCGCCTGTGGAACCCGTGGCTCCGGTCGAGCCCGTGGCACCGGTCGAACCGGTTGAGCCGGTTGCTCCGGTCGAGCCCGTGGCGCCAGTCAAACCCGTGGCTCCGGTCGAGCCCGTGGCACCGGTTGCTCCGGTCGAGCCGGTCGAGCCAGTCGCACCAGTAGAGCCTGTCGCACCGGTCGAGCCCGTGGCGCCTGTTGAGCCGGTTGCTCCGGTCGAACCCGTCGCGCCGGTCGAGCCCGTGGCACCGGTTGCTCCGGTCGAGCCGGTAGAGCCAGTCGCACCAGTAGAGCCAGTCGCACCGGTCGCGCCCGTGGCGCCAGTTGAGCCGGTTGCTCCGGTCGAACCCGTCGAGCCGGTTGCTCCGGTCGAGCCAGTCGCACCGGTCGAGCCCGTGGCGCCAGTTGAGCCGGTTGCTCCGGTCGAACCCGTCGAGCCGGTTGCTCCGGTCGAGCCAGTNGCTCCGGTCGAGCCAGTCGCACCGGTCGAGCCCGTGGCGCCAGTTGAGCCGGTTGCTCCGGTCGAACCCGTCGAGCCGGTTGCTCCGGTCGAGCCAGTCGCACCGGTCGAGCCAGTCGCACCGGTCGAGCCCGTGGCGCCTGTGGAACCCGTGGCTCCGGTCGAGCCCGTGGCACCGGTCGAACCGGTTGAGCCGGTTGCTCCGGTCGAGCCCGTGGCGCCAGTCNGTCGCACCGGTCGAGCCCGTGGCGCCTGTGGAACCCGTGGCTCCGGTCGAGCCCGTGGCACCGGTCGAACCGGTTGAGCCGGTTGCTCCGGTCGAGCCCGTGGCGCCAGTCGAACCCGTGGCTCCGGTCGAGCCCGTTGCTCCGGTCGAGCCCGTGGCGCCTGTTGCCCCGGTCGAGCCGGTTGCGCCTGTCGATCCGGTCGCGCCGGTCGAGCCGGTTGCGCCGGTTGCTCCCGTCGAACCTGTGGCGCCAGTTGCGCCGGTATCACCCGTCGCTCCGGTCGAACCGGTCGAGCCAGTTGCTCCGGTCGCACCCGTGTCGCCGGTCGAACCCGTCGCTCCGGTCGAGCCAGTCGCCCCGGTCGAGCCAGTTGCTCCGGTCGAGCCGGTTGCTCCGGTTGAGCCAGTCGCCCCGGTCGAGCCCGTTGCTCCGGTCGAGCCCGTGGCACCGGTCAAGCCCGTGGCACCGGTCGAGCCAGTAGCGCCGGTAGAGCCTGTCGCTCCTGTCGCACCCGCCCCGGTCGCACCCGTGGCGCCAGTAGCTCCTGTCGCCCCCGCGGGTCCGGTCGCGCCTACTTGACCTGTGGTGGCGATAAAAGCAGCGGAATCAAAATGATCGCCATTATCGCCATTATTGGCAGCAATAGGAGTAAAACTATAACCTCCTGCAACGGGGGAAAGCGTGCCATATAATTTGAATGAGCTGTCGTAAGCATAATAGATATCAGTGGTGTTTGGAATTGTTATTGTTGCTCTAAAATCATTAATCAAACCACTTTGGTTTGCGGATGGAAGTTGAAAGCTACCGACGACTGTATCATCCGATTTATTAAGGGCCGGATCAGACGGCGGGGACACATGAGTATCCACTATATAGTACGTGTTAACAGCCGAAGAGTTACCGGTGGCAGTTATGGTCCCGGTGAGTGTAAGATCGGCGGCGGCAAGTACCCCCGAATAACTGGCCAAGCCAGCTGTAGTCATCGGAGGCAAAGGCGTGGACGCGCTGGCGCGTGCGGATATCTCCCAGGCACCGCCCAGGGCGGCAGCGCCAATCAGCGACCTGGATGCGCGAACGTCCGCGCCCACTGCCTCTTGCAGCGCTCCTATATAGACTTCGCCCACATCCCCTGATGCCGTCTCGCAGCTCCACAGTCGCAGTTCGCCGTCCCCGGCAAGCGCCCTGCCGATTGCGGCAAGATCCTCAGCGTCTTCCTTCAATGTGGCGGCCGACCATCCTCCAGCAGCGAAGCTAACCCGGCCAGGCGCGCCATGAGCGATGACGTGGACCGCGTTGAGCCCCTCGTGCCCTGCGAGCGCGGCAGCGATCTGCCGCGCCGCCGGCATGCGGCCGTCGAGCACAATCGCTTGAACCTCGGCTCGCACGTTACCGAGAACCGTCTGGAGATCGGAGATTGAAGGATCGACAAAGAGAATTTCAGAGGCACGGGCCATGACTGGCTCCTGTTGGCTTTGAATTCAATTCAACGGAAAGCCGCCCATCGTCTGGCCGGCGAGCGGTCGGGAGAAGGAGCTTTGGGCGCGGTCATCTTCCTGACGGGCCGACGGCGCCGTCAGGCCGTTTGACAGCGGGGCTCTCTACGCGCAGGAAGCTGCAAGCCTGGAAACTCCCGCCATCGTCAAACGTGCCAATCGCAAATGAGCCGGCTGCGGCCGGAACCTTCACGGTGACAGCGACGGCGAGGCTTCGCTTGACGGCCTTGGGAAGAATGACCTGACCGACGATGGCGCCCTTGGCCGTGTCCAGGATGAAATAAGGCACATTTTCGGTCGTGTCGCCGATGGGCAAGACGCCTCTAACGGTAACTTCCATGACTGCAAACCCTGCTATGTAGCTCATTCTATCCTCCTTGGTCCGCGGCCACCGCGCCGCGCCGCCAATTGCCATTTGGCGCCAAATGCCCCCCGCCCGACCAGGTCAACGCATCTGGTATTCGTGCGTGTGCATCGATGAAATTCGTTCCGGGCGCCGGCAGCGCGGCCGGATGTTGGGCGCCGGGCGTGATCGACTGGCCTTTTGCCTCCGGTTCCGGAAGATCGTGCCGAAATCGGATATCGAGGGATGGATGAAAAGTGTTCGGAAGCACGGGCTGAGGCGCGCCGGTCAGCCCATCCGTCCGGTAGGTTCTGACGACGCCTAGCCGCAGTGTTCTATCGACCCCGTCCAGTCTGGGGCCCGCACAGTTCTTGCGATACGCACGCGATACTACGTGAATCACAACCCACTCCCGTTACCGTGACGCTGACGTCCCGGCGACAACTCTCGAAGGAATGGGAGGCCGTCCGCCTCCAAAGGGGAGGCAAGACACGCACATCATTGGCGCGCCCACTGGACGCACCTTGCAATCTGCGAAAAGGCTCTGATTACCCAGACCCTCTGACTCAACTCCCTGAGAGAGACTTTCGCAGAAATTCGGGCATGCGGCCGTCCAATCCGCGGGCGCCCCTCAACACCGCGTTTTAGTAAATTCGAAAATTAGCAAATTGTAAACTATAAATTCAGCTACTGCTAAATTAGCAGAAAACAGGATAGGGCCGCTTTAGCAATAGCAGCAGCCTGGGGAGGAGAATCGTTATGAAAGTCAGATGTTTAATAGGATTACTTGCAATCCTGCCTGCTTCAGACAGCAATTGAAGGGCTCCATCTTCCATGCAAACCCATCGACGATGGCGCCCCCAGACGGGTTGGTAACGTGTCAGCGGATGCGGGTGGCTCGACTTGACGGCAGCCTGCAAATGGCGGCGAAATACGGAACCTAAACCGGCCAGACCGGACCGAGCGGTGAATGCCGGCGGTTGCAGTTGGGGCAGGGCCCTTTCACGATCGCAGTTGCCGCCTGCTGGCACGAAGGCTGGCTGCTAACAACGATGGATATAGTTAAGCGCGGTTTCCAGAGGACGACCTGTGAGATCCGTGAGAAGGAATGATCGCCTCTTTGGAAATAGAGCCTGTTGCGCCGCCGGACTGGCAAGTGGACAGTGACAGCGGGGAAGGCATGAGCGATCGAGGCTTGGCAAATCCGCACCGAAACGGATCCGGCAAGGCGCGGCGACACGCGAACCGTCCCTATCGCCGACAGTCACATAGAGGGCCGATGGATCACGAATGACAAACGGCAAGCGGCTCTGCCTCAACACGATCGTCAAGAACGAGATGGCGAACTTTCAATCTCAGGGCGGTTGTCGACCGCATCGACTGCTGGATCCTCGGCGATACAGGCTCGACCGACGGGACCCAGGATTTCGTCAAATCGTTCTTCGCCGCCCGCAACCTGCCGGGCGAGCTGCACGAATTCCCATTCCACAATTTCGAGCAGGCGCGCAACGTCCGCCGCTCAGCTGAAGGAATCGCATGAGCACCATCGGCCTGTGCATGATTGTCAAGAACGAGACGAAGGTTATCCTGCAATGCCTCGCCAGCGTGCTCCCTCTTGTCGACTACGTGCTCATCGTTGACACGGGTTCCAAGGACGGCACGCAAGACCTGATACGCGGCTTCCTCGCCGATCACAATGTCCAAGGCGCTGTCATTGACGAGCCGTGGCGGGACTTCGCGTACAACCGTACCTTCGCCCTTGAACGATTGCGTAAACTCGAGACTGTCGACTATGCAATGATCATCGACGCGGACGATGTTCTGATCCGGGACGCCGACTTCGATCCGATCGGGTTCAAGTCGCAGATGGACCACGATTTATACGACGTCGAGGTGTTACATGGTGGCATTTCGTTTTATCGCCCGCAGATCTGCCGCAACCGTCTGCCGTTCGCCTTCAAGGGCGTTCTGCACGAATATCTCGAGGCCCCTCCTGGCCATCTCACGCGGGAGACCGCCAAGGGTTTTCGCGTGGCGACGGGGCGTGGCGGAGCACGCAGTCAAAACCCACGAAAGTACCAGGACGACTCGGCCGTTCTTGAAAATGCGCTTGCAACGGAGACCGACCCTTTCCTTATTTCGCGATACACCTTCTATCTGGCGCAAAGCTACAAAGATTGCGGTGAGCGTGAAAAATCACTGGCGACCTATCTGAAGCGCGCCGAGCTGGGTTTTTGGGACGAGGAGGTCTATGTCAGCCTGCTCGAGGCGGGCAACCTGATGGCAACACTGGGGCGGCCATTCGAGGAGGTCGTTGCCGCCTTTGAGCGCGCGGCGCAGGTCGTCCCCGCCCGCGCGGAGGCTCTACACGCGGCGAGCCTCTATTGCCGCAACCAGGGCCGAAATGCGGAAGGAACGGAATTTGCGCGTCGAGGGCTCGACCTTGTTCAACCCGCCGGACTTTTCATTCAACCGTGGGTCTACGATTACGGAGTGCTCGACGAGTTTGCCGTCAATGCCTACTGGGCTGGCGCTTACCGGGAATCGCTCGACGCTTGTCTAAAATTGCTCACCTCCGACAAATTGCCTGCGGAAATGGCGAAGCGTGTGGTGGCCAACGCGCGCTTCGCCACCGGCAAGCTTCCGGTCAATGAGCCGCCGAAACTTGGGGCGTTCGGGACCGAGAGCTTGATCGACCAGCACCGGCTTGTCCGGCAGCGTTCGTTGCGGTCGCGCATCGAGGGCACGCCGCGCATCCTGGTGGCAATCCTGGCAAAGCAGAAAGAGCCGGCACTGCCGCTGTACCTTGAATGCATCGAGGCGCTCGACTATCCGAAGGCGTCGATTGTCCTGTATATCAGGACAAACAACAACACCGACAGGACCGAGCACATATTGCGCGAATGGGTGGAGCGCGTTGGTCACCTCTATGCCGCGGTTGAATTCGATGCCTCCGACGTGGCCGATAGAGTCGAGCAATTTCGCGAACACGAATGGAACGAGACGCGCTTCAGGGTGCTTGGCCGAATCCGCAACATAAGTTTGCGGAAAACTCTCCAACACAGCTGCGACTTCTATTTCGTTGTGGACGTCGACAATTTCGTGCGTCCGGCCACGCTGCGCGAGCTTGTCGCGCTCGACGTGCCGATCGTCGCTCCCCTGCTTCGCTCCATCTCTCCCGGGCAATTCTATTCGAACTACCACGCCGAGATCGACGCCAACGGCTACTATATGCAGTGCGATCAATATGGATGGGTGCTCAACCGCCACGTGCGCGGCATTATCGAGATGCCGCTTGTGCACTGCACCTATCTTGTCCGCGCCGACGTACTGACCGAACTGACATACGAGGACGCCACATCGCGGTACGAGTATGTGATCTTTGCCGACAGCGCCCGCAAGGCCGGCATCGTCCAGTATATGGATAACCGACAAGTCTATGGCTACATCACCTTCGGCGACGGCGAATACCATGTGAGTGACGGGATCGAGCGCGCTCGAGCGCTGTTGCAGGGTGCGGGCGATACCCCGGTATTCACTGGCGCCAACCCCCTGGGCTCCCTACCAGATCGACATGTCGAGCCGAAGGATTCGCCGGAAATACACTTGATAAACCTCGACCGCAGCGTGGAGCGCTGGAGCAGGTATCAAAGCAATAACTGGCATCTAACACACAATACGGTTCGTGTATCGGCCGTTGACGGCACTTCTCTCGACAGGGCGGCGCTCATAAAGGAAGGTCTGATCACCAATGATTGTGCATACCCCCCGGGCACTTTGGGATGCGCTCTATCCCATATCAGCTTATGGAAGCTGGCGGCGTCAGATAACAAGGCGATAACTATTTTTGAAGACGACGTTCGAGCATCGTTTCGATTTATAGAGGAATCCGCCAATATTTCCGCTGAAGCACCGGAAGGCTGGGACTTGATCCAGTGGGGATATATATTCGACCCATTGTTCCTTTGGTTAAATTTCGGCTTCTCCAAAGCCAAGCTGGAATTTTACGATCATCAGTATAAGAATAAACCCACCTTGTTTCAGGCCGATAAACTTTCTCGATCCCTCATCAAGGTGGAGCACTCATTTGGGATTCAGGCTTACACGGTCACACCACGAGGCGCGCGAATACTTCTGGAAAAGTGTCTGCCGCTTCGAAGCAGGCAGATCCCCTTTCCTGGCACTGCTGTCATCCTCGATGACACGGGTATCGATTGCGCGATGTGTGCTGCATATGGCTCTATGCAAGCTTTCGTTTGCATGCCACCTCTCGTCATTCACGATAATGAACTGCCGTCAGACCGGATAGACGCAGATCACCGAGAGCCGGGCTAGTTTGTCATGGAATCACAACAGACTGCTATTAGCGCGGCGCGCGCCGTGCGAGGGAAGATGAACATACTGACAAAACCCGCCTATGGGGCGTTGGGGGGCTCGACGCTGTCGCGCGCCAAATGTCGACGCGACGGGTAATGTTCGATCGGAGGGTCTGCCCGCCTCAGCGCAAAAATTGTGGCAGGTAAGATACGAAGTCCTCGGGAGAATGGCGTGAACACTGCGGGTCACATCACACTTCTCGTTCACCCACGGATGGTGGAGGTGCTCGCAAGCTTGATTCAGATGCTCGCCGATGGGCTGCGCGAGATTTCCATCGAAACTGATATTGTCCATGAACTGCCGCATGGGTTCAATGGGCAGGCAATCGTGCTAGGTGCTAACCTGTATGGGGAGACTGGTTTAGCCCATCTTCCAAGTAATTCTGTTATATTTAACGTTGAAAATTATACATCCAACTGGATGTCGAATGAATACACAAATCTACTTCGTCGATTTTCTGTTTGGGATTTCAGTCAGAGCAATTCACTATTTTTATCAGAGATAATTTCTCGGCCAGTTCACTACTTTAGAACATTCTATGTTCGCGGCCTTTCAAGGATAATTGATGAACATGAAGATATAGATGTACTGTTCTATGGTTCCTTTAATGACAGAAGATCTAAAATTCTTGATGAAATACGCTCGCGCGGGCTGCGCGTTGAGGCGGCGTATGGCGTATTCGGCGAACAGCTTGACCGGCTTATCGCTCGATCGAAAGTGGTACTCAATTTGCACTTCTACGATAGTGGGCAGCTTGAAATCATTCGCATTTTCGATCTGTTGGCGAACAAGCGAGCTGTAGTAAGCGAGGTAAACCCGGGCGAACTGGTGGATGCCGATCTGGCCAGTGCCTTTGTTGCAGCCACATACGAGAACCTTGTCGATGTAACCGAGGCGCTAGTCAACGACCCAGCTCGACGTCATAAAGTAGCAGCTGCAGGCTTCGAGGCATTTAGTCAACGCAGCGCCAAGAACATACTTCCTGAAGCATTAGCCTGGAGTGATTTGCCACGCCTTCCGGGGGATATGGTGATCGGCAGTGGCAAGATGTACGATCCAAATATGCTCAATATCGACATTAGCAGCCAATGGAATCCTGATATTGTCGCCGATATATCAGATCCGGAGCTATTGACCCGTGAGTTTATAACAACGCGTTTTGGTGCTGTCCGCCTCCAGCCCTCGCTGATTGTGAGTATAACCGCCTCACATGTACTAGAGCACATTCATGACCTCGTCTTAGCCATGAAAAATTGCTTGGAATTATTGGCGGAAGGTGGCATTCTTAAGGTAGCTGTTCCGTATGATTTATCATATGGTGCTTGGCAGGACCCCACTCACGTGCACGCTTTCAACGAAAGAAGTTGGCTCTACTATTGCGAATGGTACTGGTATCTCGGCTGGACCGAAGCTAGATTCGATTTGATTGAACAGACGTTTCACTATAGTCCCTTGGGCCACGAGCTTGCAGCACGGGGCGTTTCACATGACGAGATTTTGCGTGCACCGCGGGCGGTAGACGAGATGCATGTGGTGCTGCGCAAGAGGCAACTAACTGAGGCTGAGCGTGCCCATGGGCGCCAAATGCGGGGTGACATGCGCGCGTGAAATTCGATGCAAGCTGCCTGCTCCTCGAATTTGCCTCGCCGTGGTGACCCTTTCCTAGGGACCGGATTCAGCGTCGCAGATGGCGAGCCCAAGATCCGTTTCTCATCGCCAGGCGCTACCAATAGCTCCGTCAGCGCCACTTCGGCGACCTTGCTTTGTCCGACAGGCAGCTATGATTTGTCGCCGTGAAATGTATGCTCGGCCAGCTCAGTAACTCCGTGAACTGTATACGCGTTCTCCCAGTAGTTGCGCCGCAGTCTTCCCTACCTCGGCGGTCGTGATGGTCATTGCAGAGGCGGCGTTTCCAATCACCATGCCCCAGTCGCATGCGGTGTCCGAATTGCGGCTCACCCCGGGTGACCGTCCGGCTGTCGCTTCTGGGTGGTATTCGGCTGTCGTGGCACGCCACATGCCCTCGGCTGGCGGCGGACAAATTATGTTCGATGTCGTACCATCGGTGTCGTCCATTGCAGCAACCTGATATTGAAGTGGGGCATCGAGTCTTGTGAAGAAGGCTATCTCCGTCGCGGTCCAGGAGTCGAAAAAATAGATGCCTCAGGTCACTCCAATCTTCACTCGAGCTGCGTTGGAGGGCAGAGGTTTTGACATTGGAGAATATAGCTATGGAGTTCCCACCGTCAGATGGTGGGGCGAAAAAGCATCGTTAAAGATCGGAAGATTTTGTTCTATCGCAGACGGCGTTGAAATATTTCTTGGAGGGAACCACCGCTCAGATTGGATAACAACTTACCCTTTTTCCGCCATCGCCCATTGGCCTGAGGCCGAAAATATATCCGGACACCCATCGACCAGGGGCGATGTCATTATCGGAAATGACGTTTGGATCGCGAGCCATGCCATGATCCATTCTGGTGTGAGGATCGGGGACGGAGCGGTCATAGGGGCAGGAAGCGTAGTCCGGCGTGATGTTCCGCCATACGCACTCGTTGCGGGAAATCCCGCAGAGACTGTGCGACTGCGTTTTTCCGAGAGGGAGGTCGCAACTTTACTCAAGATTCGCTGGTGGGATTGGGAGGAAGAACGAATCCGTGAAACCCTTCCCTTTCTCCTATCAGGAAATATTTCGCTGTTCTTCGATGCGTGCGGCATCCCAAAGGAGCTCTTTTCTTAGACTGCTTCGCTAGCAAGCCCGCGATTCATCACTTGGCGCTTTCGCAGGTTTACCCGAGGTTCTTGCGAGGACAAGGAGCTTGACGTCCGCACAATGCTCTGGACGTGCGGCAGAGTCTTCCCGATCCCGATATTGTTCGCCGCATGCGCTGTCCGCATAGCAACTTGCATACCGCCTTAAGCGACGTTCGATGGGGTGCCGCACGCCCTGCGATGGGCGCCAAGAAGTAAAGCGCATCACCCCAGGAGAAAGTTCCCGATGACGCTCCGCACCACACCTCGATGGGTATATTTGAACAAAGGAGCATAAGCTGACGAACAGGCGAAAGTTTGGCATACTAGCTGCCGTCTCATTGGCTACCAGCTTGGCACCAGCTACGCTGGGGGGTCACTCGCGGAAAACCTACGCAGCCATGTCTCCCAAATCTCCCTCGGCCGGCCAACCGCCAACCCTCCTCACCGCGCCCATCGAGCTTGCCGGCGACTGGGGCCGCATGCTTGAGGGCGCGGCTGATCAGGTCGTCGAGCGAATGCGACATGCCTGCCTCGATGGCGTCCGCCTTGTCTCCGACCGCCAGCCAACGCGGCTGCGTGTCGACGAACACACTTCTGGCACGCCGGCCATCTGGCTGCATCCGGACGGCAGCAGCATGGCTTGGATCATCGTCGACATCGGCGAGCGGGACTGGTCAAAGCTCGCCTACCAGTTCGGCCATGAGCTCGGCCATGTGCTCTGCAACAGCTGGCAGCCTGACGCCAGGCCGGCGCCGCCCTGCCAATGGCTCGAGGAAGCCATGGTGGAGGCCCACTCGCTGCGCGGGCTTGGGCGTCTGGCGAGAAGCTGGAAGCAGAACCCGCCCTTCGCCGGCGACAACGCCTTCGGCGATGCCATCGCCCGATACCGCCAGGATATCATCGACCGCTATACGGCTCTCGCCGATAGCCAGGGGCTCACCCACGACGCTGCGGCTTGGTTCACCGATCATCGCGGCGAGATCGAAATGCCCGCCCTTAATCCGTTCGCCCAGGCTATGTCACTGACCATCCTCGCCGAATACGAGAGGGCGTCGGACTGCATCGAGGCGCTGGGGGCACTCAACCGCTGGCCCGGCCGCAGCGGCCTGCCCATTGGTGAATATCTGCGGCAATGGGAGACGAGCTGCGCCGAGCTACAGGCCTCGCCCAGATTAGCGGTCCGCCTGCGCGAGCTGTTGCGCATCGTCTGATCAGCAGCAAACCCGCACCCGTGACCTCCGGAAGCCGCACGGAGCCGAGGCAAAGGCTTCGCGACGATGGGAAGGGCTCGTGTCGAGCGCGCTTCCACGGCCCGCCTCGGACGAGGGCAAACTGTCTGGGGTGGGCTTCAGTTCAGCCTTGCCACCCAAGGCGAGCATGGTTTCCCATCGTGAACCGTGCTGTTGACCACCAACACAAGCAGGGGCGCTCGACACGGCGCTGCCGTCCCATTTCGGGACAAACCCATGAACTGACCCGAAAACCGCGATTCAAGCGCGCCGCGCTGTTTTGGTTCCTTGCGTATTAAGCTAAATTAGTTGTGAGTGGTTTATGAAATCGCCGCAGGGGCTCATGACCACAGACCTATTCCTCACAGGTATCGCGGCATTCGCACTTCTCGTCCCGCTCTATTTCATCCTCAAGTGAAAGAACTCGCTCAGAGCGCAGCCGGTGGACGCCTGGAGTGGCAAGCCGCTCATGGGCTTTGCTACCGCCTTGGCGTGGGCATGGGAATGGCGATTGCTGGGTGCGCCAGATTGAATCTAACTCGTGCCCTTAGGCGCGAAGAAACACGTCCATTTGAACCTGTGGTAAGCTTCGAACTTCATATGGGGAATGATCGTTCGATAGAACGTCATTAAACGCTCACAGATATGGTAGTGGTCATCAAGGGAGGCTTGGGCGCGCTCCTTGGGGATAAACCACTCCGACTCTTGTGGCTCATTCAGATAGGCAGCACGGGGAAGGCGGACGTAATAGCCGTCTTTGGTCTCCCTCACGGCGCGAGAGTCTATCGGATGGCAATCTTTGTTGCCGCAGCAATCGTATTGCAGAACCGGATCTTTTTTGCCGGTATACCAATCGTGGGCATCTGCGTCGCCGGGCAAGAGAAGCCATGCCAGCGCGATCCATCCCCGCGGCTGTTTCATGATCCCCTCGCTATTGAGGGAAAGAATATATTAGCTCTAGCTAATTGTCAGCAGGGACCGTCAGCCGACGTTCAGATAGAGCATTGCGGGATGGGGCGGCGGAACCGCGTTCTGCTCAGCCTTAAGCTGCATGGCCGACCGAGGAAGTCGAAGCCGTGCCGGCCGCGCTCCAAGCATCCCGTCGCCTAGTGGGCAATTCAATCAGCCGAACGCTCGGCTGGCTGGAGCAGAGCGCCACCATATTGCGCCCATAGATGTTCGCAATCCCATACCCTCAAGCTTGGGGTTCTGGGTTCTCCGTACAGGACCATTGCACTGCGAACGTCGTAGCCAAGCACGGACGCGTTGGCGACGAATTGGATGGCTCGCCCCAGGCTGATGGCGCCGATCCGTGTTTCCGCTTTACTGCTCAGATCAATTACGCCGAAGATTTCCGCATCTGTTCCCCTGCCGGCCAATACCGCCGTCGATCTCGCGTCGTCCAAAGCAAGAAGCATCGCGGAATCCCCCTTAACTAACCGCTAATAACTACTATGCGCGAAATTTGTTCCGCGCAGTTGCGGAAGCTGTCAACGACCTTCAGGTGACCTTTTCCAAGGAGCTGCGTTCACGCACCGACATTCCCGTGCCGCCGGTTGAACGGCCAGGCGCGCAACCCGCTCAACGCGTAATTGGAGGACAGCGCCACACGCACTCTTGCGTTCGGCCACCTCGACACCAAGGCGGAACGCCTGGCCGTCCGCGTAAGAGCGTGCGTAACTTTCGGCCTCGAAAGGGAAGGTCAGCGTGTTGCCGTAGGCTGTCACGCGGACGGTCCATTTCTTGTCGCGGATGATTTCTACTGCGTGCTCGGGCGATCCCATGTGTTCCTCCCACGATCACAAGGTGAGGGCACGGAGATAGCGTCGCAAAAGTCGTTTGAATGCAAACAATTCGACACGTCGGTGTCGCAATGTTTCCAACGGAGACCGAAGACCGGCTCCGCCAGCTCAGCCGGTAAATGCCCCGGGAGAAATTCAGGTGCCGCTCCACATCCTCAGCGCTTTCGCGACTCCGTCGAGAAGATGGCCAGCGTCGGACTGATGCTCGTAAAGCATGCTGGCTCGGATCGACTCCAGCGGAGTGTAGGTCGGCGCGATACGCTTGAGTTCCGAGACGAGCCGCGATGCCGCGTCCTGGTTGCCCAACTGCGCCTGTGCCGCGGCCAGCCATGTGAGCCGTACCGGCGAAGTCATCGGCAACATCGACCAACTGACAACGGCTGCCTTGTAGTCTCCCGCGGCATATTGGGCGAATGCACGGTCGGAATGATACCAGTCCGGATGTATCGGATTGATCTGAACCGCCTTGTCGATCCAGGTCAGGGCTTCGAAAGGCTTGCCTCGGATGGCAAGCAGATAGCCGATCTGCGCAATCGTGTCCGCGTCGTAGGGATTAAGGTCATAGGATTTTCGGAAGTGCAATTCGGCGGCATCGTATGTGCCCGTGCACAGCAAGGCTTGCGCCAAGATCCGATGGCAGCGGGGCTCCTCTGGCGCTAGCCCCGCCGCGAAGCGGGCTTGCTCGACTATGTCGGCCAGGACCTCTGGAGGAGCCCTTCCGTAATCTCGGATAATCAGGTCGGCAAATGCAAGGTAGGAGCGCGCGAGCGCGTAGTGCGGATCCTTGGCGACGGCGCCCGCAAAGTATTTCCGCGCTGTCTGGTTGTCGTCGGCGCCGTAGCCACGCAAATGCACCAGCCCTTTGAGAAGAAGCTCATAGGCAGCCAGGCTTGCTGGAGGCTTTGGACGGGCGCGAGCCAGGCCAGCATCGTCGAGCCGCGCGACAAGACGGTTCGTCACGCGCAGTGCGATCTCTTCCTGCATGTCGAAAACACCAGAGCCCGAGGCCGTGAACTTTTCGCCCCACAAGACCGCGCCGTTTGCCGCGTCGATGAGGTTGACCGCCACCCGTACGGTGCCGTCGCGAAGGCTCATCCGCCCACGAACCAGGAAGGTCGCCCCGAGTCTTTTGCCGACTTCGATCCAGTTGCCGGGGTTGTCCGATGCAAAGGAAAAGCTTGAGTTGCGCGCCGGGACTACGGCGGTGCGAAATCTCGCCAAAGCGTTGACAATGTCCTCGGCAAAGCCATCGACAAGGGGCGCGTCGGTCGCAACGCCTTCATTGGTGAAGCGCAGCACCGCTACAGCAGGCAGGTCGGACGCCGGGCTCTCCGCCGCGTCTTGCGGTGAAAGGAGGTAGCCGCGGCCTGAGACGGTGCGAATTATGCATTGCGACTCATCGCGTAGCGCCTTGCGCAACTCGCGCACGCCCTGCGTAAGCGAGTCTTCGGTGACGAAAAGCCCAGGCCAGACGGCCTCCATCAGTTCAGACTTACTGACAACGTGGCCCGCGTTTTCGACGAGATGGTTCAGGAGTGCAAATGTTTTGGGACGAAGGTTGACGGGATCACCCTGGCGCAACAGCAACCCGCGCAAGTGTCAAACACGCACTCGCCGATTGCTATGCTCCCTGATCCAGTATGCGACATTCAGAAGCGCTCTGCCAAACCAAGCCAGGCTCGTCGACATACAGCGGTCATCCGCGCTTATGGTCAAGACCTTTGCCGCAGCAGCAGGTTCGGCCGCCGGAGGCAAGGATTCATCGCAAGCCATGGCGCCCAGCTCTAGAAGTTCGAAGAAGGTGCCGGGCATTGGCGCGCAGGCCAAGCTGTTTACCCCGCTGAAGTAAAGCTCATAAAGCTCTTGCCTGATGCGGAACCTTTCTATGTCGTTTTCCATGACCGCCACTCCCTGGATCGCGGGGATCATGGCGCGTACGGAGCGGCGCGTACCGGCGAAATTCTGAAACTTTTCTGAAACCTGCTCGCGGGAGGAGGGGCGGCCAAAGTTGAGAAGCCAGCAACTGGATCACGGGCGGTTATCCAATCCGACCGAACCTTGCCGTGGTATACTGTTAGCGCTTAACTACGTTGCGCGCGCGTGCGGACAGCTGACGTTGGGTTGGCACAAACGGGAAAAACTTCTGCGTTTTGCTGTCGAAGGGGACCTTGCCAAGCCTGCACTGCATTTTGAGCCTATGCACTGGGAACCGAAAAAATCTGATCCGTGCCATAGAGCGGCAGGGGGCGCGCTGTGGTCTTGGAATGTCGATAGCGGCGCGGTGCCATGGATGAGAGCGTGTACGATCTGTGGGGTATACCGCGCAGCACCGACGTCAGGCTTGAAGACCTTTCAGCCCACATTCACCCAACGGACCGTGACCGGGGCCGGGCTGCGTTCAATGCGACACGGGCAATCGTGGGGCTATTCGAAATCGACTTTCGCATCATGGTCTGGTACACACTCAGATGGATTTCCGCGCGCGGGCAAGGTGACGACGAAGGCATGGTGCAGCGCATCATGTTTGGCATTTTCTCGACGTGACCGGCCGCAAACAGGCAGAAGAGCGCCGCGAGCTGCTCGCCGGCGAGATGAGGTCACAGGGTCAAGAACCTGCTAGCCATCGCCGCCGGTTTGACTGCCATCACGTCGCGCTCAACCACGACCACGTCCGACATGGCTCGCGAGCTGACGCAGCGCCTGACAGCGTTGGGCCGTGCGCATGATCTTGTTCGGCCCGTGCCCGGGCAGACTGAGGCCGCTCCGCGCTGCGGACGGATCAGGGTGTCCTGTGCCAAGAATGAGCGTTGGTGAATCCTCGACGACTGTCCTCGCCCTTAACATCCACAAACTGGCGACCAGCTCGCTTAAAACACAGTGCCTTAAGCATGGATACTGGGCTGCTGGACGTGTCGTGCTCGGCGCAAGACGGAGCCGTTGCGATCGTCTGGACCGAAAGAGGCGGTCCTTCAGTCAGGCCGCCTGCGGGAACGCCAGGTTATGGCAGTAAGCTGGTCGAGTGCAGCGTCACGGGCCATCTGCGCGGCAAGATTGTTTATGACTGGGAAAAATACGGCCTCGTCGTCACCTTGACGGTCGACCGGCTCGCTTAGCGCAATAGCTCTGGGGTCCGATCGAATAGTCGTTTCCGAACCTCCGGAGGGTGCGTTTACTATTGAGCTTCGGACGACCAGGGAAAATTGAGGTATTGATCGCGGCTGTCGTAGCAGATGTTGCCATACATCCGAAGATACGCGTTTCTTCGGGCCGGATCGGCATAGACCGCGCCTGGATTGGCAACATCCTTTTGATAGTCGCCAAGGTTTTGCGCCGTGATGACGTGCGGCAGGATATCCATCGCTTGCGGGATCGGCTTTCCCTCGAGCCAGTCGGCCGCATGCTGGCCCATCGCATATCCGAAGACAGGCGAATTCAGGCTGACCGTCATCTTGTAGGGACCTCCCTTTGTGATTTCGGCTATTGCCTCGGGCTCGCCGTCGATCCCTCCGATGAACTGATCCGGCCTGTCCTTGCCAGCCTCCCGCAGCGCCTGCAGGGCGCCAAGGACGACACCATCGGCGCCCAGCACCACGTCCACATGCGGATGCGCCTGGATGACCATCCGCATCGTGGCCAATCCTCCTTCCTTGCTGACGGGATTGGGGGAGATATCGGCTACGATGCGCACGTCTGGCAGCGTGTCGAGCGCATCGCGGATGGCGACGAAACGCGGCGTGAGAAATTGCAGGCTGTCCTGGGTCAGCAGCACCACGTCGGCTCGGCCGTCGAACTTGTCCTTGATATAAGCGACCGCCGCGTCTCCCAGTTCCTTCCCGGTGAGATATTGCGGCGCATTGAGCAGCGACGTTGCCGGCGGTGCGACGACCGTGCTGACATAGGTTCCCGACCACATCGCCTTTTGCAGGCTGGGGGCCAGCGCCGCCGGGTCGACCGGAGACACAACGATCCCGCCCACCCGCTCAGTGCGCAGAGCCTCGACGTCCGAAATCATCTTGGCGCTGTCATTTGCGGCGAGGGCGACGCGGTATTCCAGGTGGTTGTCCTTGGCCGCCTGAGCCAGGCCATGATCGACACCCTCGATGAACTCACGCTTGTTGTCCTTGGCGAAGGCCAGGATCGGCTTGAGGTCGGCTGGCTTCGAGCAACGCGGCGCGGTTGGGACGAAGGGCTGCAAGGACGTCGGAACGGTAATGCCGGGTGACCCCTCGGCCGAAGAGGCGACGTTGGTCGCGAGCAGCAGAGCGGTGATCGGCAGCAACTGCCGCATGGCGAATCTACCGGTCTGCGAAAACATCGAACTCTCCCCCTGTAGACAACGCCCGGCGTATCCTTGCATGAGCCATGGCGAAGGCAAAGCCTGCCGGGCGGGCGAGGGCGCATAGCCCGTCACTGCGGCAGGGCAAAGCTCAGCACTACCGCTGTCCCCGGGTCGCGTGCGTGATAGACAACGTCGGCGTCGATGCTTCTAGCCATTGCCTTGATGATGCGCGTTCCCAGCCCGGTGCCCTTGATGACTTTGCCGGCGTTGCCGACGCCATCGTCCTCGACTGTCAGCAAAGCGCGCCCCGGGCCGTCCTCGCGCAGGAGCACCCGCACATCGCCGGATTTGTCGGGATAGGCGTATTTGAAGGCATTGGTGACCAACTCGGTCACGATCACCCCGAGATTGATCGTGGCGTCGATGCCCAGTGTCAGCGGCGCCAGATCGCTGATCAGGTTGGCGCCGTGCCCCTGGCCTCGCATCGAGCCGCCAAGGTTTTCCAGGAGGCCGCCGAGATAGCCGTCGAGTTCGACGATGCCGACCGAGCCGGAGGTGTAGAGGCGCTTGTGCACCGAGGCTATGGCGAAGATGCGCGCCTGGGTTTCGGCAAGCGCATCCTTGGCGCCCTTGTCCGTCAACACATTGGCCTGCAGGTTGACCAGCGCTGAGACCATTGCAAGGCTGTTGGCGACCCGGTGGTTGACCTCGGCCAGCAGGAGTTCGGCGCGGTCGCGCGCCGCACGCACCTGCGCCTCGGCGGCTTCCTTCTCGGCAACGAGGCGTGCCTTGGCGACAGCCTGATCGAGGGCGGAGGCCAGAAGCGCTATGAAGTCGTCACCGATCGTCTTCGGCACGAAGTCGCTGGCCCCGGCCTTCAGGGCGGCCACCGCGACGCTCATTTCGGAAGAGCCGGTCACATAGACGGCGGGAGGGCCGGCGCCGCGCGTTGCAAGCCTTGCCAGGAATTCAAGCCCCGTCCCGGCACCCAGATAGTGGTCGAGCGCCAGGACGTCGAAGCCGCCTTCCTCAAGTCTGGTCAGAGCCTGTTCCGGACTGGAAGCATGCTCGACGACGAAACCCAGCCGGCCGAGCTTTTTCTGCACGAGGCGCGCGAGCGCGTCGTCGTCATCGATGTAGAGGACCTTGGTCTCAGGCATCGCTTTTCAGGCCGTTTCCGGGACCTGAATGACGGTGAACAGGAGGCCGAGCTGCCTGATGGCGTTGGCGAAGCCTTCGTAGTTCACGGGCTTGGTGATGTAGACGTTGGCGCCGAGATCGTAGCAGCGCTGGATCTCGCGACTGTCATCGGTCGTTGTCAGCACCACGACAGGAATCCGCTTGAGATGTTGATTGGCCTTGATTTGTTGCAGAATATCGAGGCCGGTCATGTCAGGCAGATTGAGATCGAGAAGCACAAGAAGATGACGCCCGACGCTCGCGTCGCCAGAGCCGTCCGGCCCGAGCAGGTAGGCGAGCGCGCTGGAACCGTTGGTGAAAGCCACGACATCGTTGTTGACCCCGGCGCGGCGAATGTTCTTCTCGATGAGGCGCGCATGGCCCTCATCGTCCTCGATCATGACGATCGTTACTGGTTTGCCGGCTTGGCTCATGCAAACGCTCTTTCGTTTGATGCCGCGATCATCGGCAGCTCTATCCTGAAAGTTGTCCCAACGTCGAGCGTTGATTTGACAGTGATGTCGCCGCCTAGCCTGCGCAGGATGGCGCGCACATGGGCAAGTCCGATACCGTCGCCAGGCTGGTCCTGTTGACCCGATCGCCGAAACAGCTCGAAAATGCGTTCCACGTCCTGCTCGGCGACGCCGCGGCCATTGTCCTCGAAATCAATGGCGATGCGATCGCCGGCGAAAGTCCTTGCTCCGACCCTGATGCGAAGCGGCCGCGCGGGCGAGCGATATTTGGTTGCATTGTCGATAAGGTTGGCAAAAACCTGCTCGAGCGAAAGGCGATCGGCCTCGATCTCAATGCCTGCGAGGTCAACGTCGATCTTCCCGTCCGCTTCCTTGACCTGATGCTGGAAGCTGGAAACCGTGCTTTCGATCAAAGCCCCAAGTTGTATGGTTTCGGGCCGCAACGGCCTGCGTCCCTCGCGCGAAAGCTGGAGGATTGCGTTGATGAGCCCATCCATCTTGCGCGTTGACGAGCGGATGAAACCGATGGCTTCCGGCAGGTCCTCCTCCGCCGCCATTCGTGCGTTGGCAACGAGCGGGTCGGACGCGTTGGCGCCGATGCCGGACTTTTCGATGAGCGTCTGCAGGGTGGCGACACCTGCTTCCAGCTCGCTGGTGAAACCCATGATGTTGACGAGGGGCGCGCGCAGGTCATGGGTGACGATATAGGCGAAGCGCTGAACCTCTTCATTGGCCCGCACGAGGTCGGCGGTGCGCTCGCGCACCCTGCTTTCCAGCCCGCTGTTGAGAGCCTCGAGGTTCCGCCGCGCGGCGCTGAGTTCGCGCGTGTGGCGTAAGAGCGACGCCCAGGCAAAGCCAACCACGATAACGATCGCTATGCCGCCGGCTATAGTGATCATGCGTAGCCAGGCGAAGTAGGACCTCTGTTCCGCCACGCGCGCGGTCAGCCGGTCGTCGGCCGCAAGGATGATGCCGTTGAAGTAGACGTTGGCCTGATCCATCAGCGCCTTGCCACGGTTGGAAGCGACGATCGCCGCGACGGCATCGTCCTTGCGCTGTCGCTTCAGGGTGACGGTCCTGTCCATTTCGGCAAGCTTTTCTCCGATGATTGCCTTGAGCTGGTCGATCGATGCCGCCGCTTCGGGTTCGCCGGCAACGAGGCGCTGCAACTTTTCGAACCGGCGAAGAGCCGACGACTTTGCCGTATCGTAAGGAGAGAGATAGATCTCGTTGCCGTTGTAGAGGAAACCCCGCTGACTGGATTCCGCCGAGAGCAGTGAATTGCGGACATCGACGGCGGCGGTGCGGGTGTCACGCGCGGCAGTTACATCATCAAAACTGATGCGCGACTTCTCGGCGAGCAGGTATGTGGCGGCGACGATGCCCATCAGAACCAGCAGGCCCATCGCCAGCAGAGCGCTGGAGCCGCGCAGCATGACCCTGTCGGTTTGACTTTCAGACAAATTCGTCTCACTGGTGCGCATTGGTGGCGTTATCTCTAGCGAGCGTTATACTTTCCCACAACCGACGCGCCGGCCAAACAAGCCTGCGTCCGCGTTGCGTTGAGGGAGGGGACAAGTGACTTCGACATTTACCGTCCATGATGCCAGTGGCTATGAGAAGCTCATGGGCCGATGGAGCCAGAAGCTTGCGCCGCTGTTCATAGATTTCGCGGGCATCTCGGCTGGCGAGAAGATCCTCGATGTCGGCTGCGGCACTGGCAGTCTGACATTTGCCCTGCTGAAGGCGGCTGACCTCAAGGAGATCACCGCCATCGACTATTCGCCGGTTTTCGTGGCTGAAACGATCAGGCGCAGCACAGATCCGCGGATAAAGGTTGAGCAGGGCGACGCCTGCGCGCTGGCCTTTGACGATGGAGCCTTCGATCGCGCGCTGGCGCTTCTGGTGCTGCATTTCGTCACCGACGCCGGCATGGCCGTGGCCGAAATGCGCCGCGTCGTTCGGCCTGGCGGCATCGTCGCCGCTTCTGTCTGGGATCATCTGGGAGGCATGCCGGGCATGCGCATGATGGTCGATACGGTTGCGGCGCTCGGCGAAGCCGGCCGCCAGTTTCGTGCGCGCTATTGCTTCCAACCCATGATGAGGCCGGGAGAGATGAAGGCGACCTTCATTGAGCAAGGGCTTCTGCAGGTTAGCGAGACGCAGCTGATGATCCGGATGGATTACAGCAATTTTGACGACTATTGGTCGCCGATAGCCGCAGGCGAGGGCCCGTTCGGCAAGTTCTTGTCGTCCCTCGATGCGCCGGATCGCGCGAGAGCCGAGGCGGCGGTGCGCGAAGCATATCAGGCCGGCCAGCCGGACGGCCCGCGTTCCTTTGCAAATGTCGCCTGGGCTTGCCGAGGGATCGCGCCCTGAGAGCGCCAAGAAGCCGGTCTCATTCTGGCCGGAAGGGGTGACAGCCTTTGGCCGAGGAAGGCGCTAGGAAGACTGGCGCGAAATTTCCTGGTCCGCATCCCGCGAGGCGCTTACTTCCGATCCCTTTGGCGTTTCGGGCTCGGGCGGCTGCGGATGCACACCTGCCTCCAGCCCATGCGCATAGATCTGCGTCAGCACGGAAGCGGCCGCATTGGCGCGATAGGACGTGCAACCGACCAGTTCACGTCCGCCGAGGCTGGCGGGTCTGTCGGTGACGCGATCCCATACAGTCCACTGCAGATTGGCATGTTTCTGGCAAAAGAAGCGAGACTCTGAATTGTCGGCTTTGCTGACAAGGAGGTCGGGTATTTCGTCATCCACTGTGTCACCCAAGAAAAATGGCGCTGAGCTAGGGAGGAAGTAGTGTAATTGCGAAATCATCGCCTTGACCGGGATCAAAAGATTTCTGGCGTTCGATCTGAGCCAACGCGACAAGGCGAGACAGGAGCCTGCGCGGTCATATTGCGAAATCGGGCCGCTTGTTGCCACCGGGTTACAGCGCCGATTGAGCTTTTGAGCTACGGATGGCCGCAGCGCTGAGTTTTCTGGATTTCTGGCGGGGGCCATCCTGGGAAGCCGCGTAGTACGAGGAAGACAGGCCCGTCGGCTTCGGTCGGCGGGTTTTTCTTTGGTTGGTTGTCCGAATGGTGGGCAGGTAGGAGAATGTCAGATACTTCTAGGCTCGATGAGCAAGGGAAGTTCCGAGACCTGGCGCCAACGCCTAAAGTCTTTCGACTGCGTCCTCGGATCGACTGCTTCCCGCCGTTGCGCGAGACGCCAAAATTTCTTAGGCGTTCATACGCCGCAGCTGTCGCCACGGGAAGGATCGGGTCGTGCCGGATTTCTGGCAGGAGTTTGCTTGACGCGTGGCTTGACGGCCTTGAGGGCACATCGATGGGCATACAGTCCAAATCGGTCCGCCCTGATATGGAAGCGGAAGTTGATGATGCAGCCATCCGCAACTCGGACGCTGGAACCTAACAGTGAGCTCGGGCTTATCGCGTCATGAGCGCCGGTGGAATCGACGTCCCTGATCAATGGATCGCCAACAACGTCCCCGAGACCACCAAGGCCGATGTCATCTCTGTCGAAGAACTCACACACAAACTGATCGCAGACGCCATGGCACTCGGCATCAACCGGGACGAGATCGATGAGGAGGTAGACAGCATCTGTCGAACCCTCTTTGGCGCAATTGTGCACTTCGATCCAGGGACGCCGTGACGAGCGAAAGGGCAATTCACCACTTGCACCTTTGGCTGAAACAATTCGACCTTCTCGACGGGAGACTGGTGGACGAATCGACCCGGCTCCGATGTCAGAGCCGGGTCCAATCGAGATCAGTAATCGTTGTTTTCGATGACGACGTGGCGGTGGCGGTGCATCGGGCGATCGTTCGAACGCTTGATGACGACGACATCGGGACGATGATGCCTGCGCCAATGATGGCGATGCCCGTTGTCGTAGAACGCCTCCGTGCCATGGCGGCGATGATGGAGACGACCGCCGTCTTCATTGATGACGACTGCTGCGGCGCGGTGATGATGGCGGTGCTGATTGGTCGTCAGAACGATCGCATCGGCCGAGGCAATGGAAGGCGCGGCAATGCAGAGCGCCAGAGCGCCCAAGAGGATAGTGGTTTTCAAGGTAAGAACTCCGGAAAAATGTAGTGCCCTTCGACCCTTCAACATACCAAGGGAGATTTTGTTCCGGATAATGCAACCCTGACCGACTGCAAGGATTTCGGGGCTGCAGTCCTTGGAGCGTTAACCGACGACGGGTCAGCCACGCGCACAACAGCGCGAATATTCGTTTCCGCTCATATAAAAGTGACGTAAGGTCATGGTCTCGCATCTTGGGGATGCGCAAGCCATGGGGAACCGCTATGAGAGCAGCTATATTTTGCGCCGCTATGGTCGTCGTGACGACCGGCGTCGCTGTAGCAAAGGAGAAGAAGGTGGTGGTGAGTGATGCCGCTGCCCTGTGCTCGACCAAACACTCTACGAAACATTCCTCCAAGACGCCGGTGGCCGAGCTGGACTGCGGCTTCACCGGAACGGCCAAGTTGCCCGGTGGAGCAATGCCAGAGAAACCACGTCTCGGATATGACACCGACCCGTGGATCGTAAACGGCTTTTAGTGCCGCTTAAGACAACCGGGACGGCCCACCGCTGTTTGCGGGTTAAGCCGTATTGGCGCCACTCACATCCTTCGATTTATCCTTTGCTTTCGCGGGCCGCTCCTGTCCTCGGTACATATTTTACCAAACGGGGACGAGAGGTATTCAATATTGAGGCTGCAGCTATAGATCCGTAACTGCTGGTCGTCGATTCAGCCGGAAGGTACCAGCCAAGACAGAATGGCTTTTGAAAAGGACGATGCATGTCAAGCCGCGCAGCTGCGACACTAGCCACTAGCGTCTATAGCCAGCTCCGTGACGACCTGTTGAACGGGCCAATATCCAGCAGGAGACAAGCTGCGCATTGAACGAGTAGCGGCAAAATACCGGTGTGGACTGTCACCTGTTCGCGAGGCCCTTAACAGGCTTTCCGCCGAGCGCTTGATCGATCGCATCGACCAGCGCGGCTTTTGGGTGAAGCCCTTGAGCGATGGCGAGCTGCAGGAACTGACGCGGACTCGCTGCTGGCTCGAGGAGCGCGCGTTGCGGAGTCGATCGCAAACAGGACGGGGCGATGGGAAGAGCAAGTCGTTTTGGCTCTACATCGCCTTGCTAGGGCAACAGGACGTGTCCAGGAACAGCCTTCTTCCCGAGATTCGGAATGGGAGAACGTCCATCGGGCGTTTCACAGCGCATTAATATCTGGTTGCGGATCACACTGGCTCATTTCATTTTGTGAACATGTTGCAACGCAAATGCATCGCTATCGGATGCTGGCAACGGCGGCCGAGGGCGAGCAACGGGACTGCACGGCTGAGCACCGGCTTATCGCTGAAGCCGCCATCGATGGAGATGCCGACCGTGCCGTTGCCGCCCTGGTAGAGCCCTACCGAAAATCAGCAGCGCTGGTGTGCTTTGCCCAATGGGCAGCACAATCAGCGATTGTGGAGTAGCTACTCCATATCCGGCACTTCACCGCAGGCAAAGTTGGCGCTCCGGAATCGCCGAGGAGGAGGTCAGCGCCCCGGTGCCAGGCGAGGACGCCGACATGTTGTCTTGAAAGCGCCTTGGCGGTGCGGGTGGCGCGCTCTTCACTCTGCTGGTCGGTCGGGCAATTCGCCTAAGCAACTCCCCGTCTTCACCGCGGTCGAACGCAAGGACCACGATCGCTTCGGTTTCTTCCGGCCCGGCAGGACCTGGTCTGACATTTGCGCTCCTAAAGGGACCGATCACCATCGGCGCGGTGCTCGAAGCAAAACCAGTGAGACATACTCCGCGGCCGGGCAAAACCACAGCCGGCGACCTTGCCGCAGCCTAGGTGCTTACATGTGTGGCCGAAAACCTGGGCGTGGTCGCGTACTGCTGGCGCCATGCCTTCGGCCAGCTTGATCGGTTCGTCGCTCATAGGGGATTGATCGGCCCGATAGGGCAGGGTGGTCATTCGGTTGCTTGTTGATGACCGTCAAATTGACCTCGCGACCGACACGGTTGAACTGAAGCTGTCCGTCGATGTCGTGGCTGAGGATGTCCTCCAGGTAGTTCTTCGGTGTAGCTGGGTCGAGCCATGCGTCATAGTAAGCCGGGTCGAGAATGACCGGCTGCCGGTCATGCAGGTTGCATCACCGGATTTGCGGGTTCGGTGATGATGGTGCGACTTGTGATGTCGAGGTTCGAGTTGCCCAGGGCTGGCAAACGAAAAGGGCGCGTGTCCGGGCGGGTAGATTTGCCAGGGATCCTTGTTGCCGTCGGCCGGCGAGATCGTCCATTCGAAGAAGCCGTCAGTCGGGATCAGGCACCGCTTCGACTTCAATCCCCACGCCCTAGTTGCTAAAATTAGCAGCTCAACAGGCAAAAAAGTCGACGGCCGGTTGCGGCGTCAAAATTCGCAACAACCCACTCTGTCTGATCGCGCAAGTGGCTGCAGGATCCATCGCCCGCCATCACTGGAAGAGACCTTAAACCCACGACCCTATATGTCACGCCGTACCGTAGCAATTGCGAAATGCGATATGACACCTAAGCTAGACTCCTTAGCCCTTTTGCTTTTCATCCCGCTCCGCATCGAAGGCCTGCTTTCCCTTCGCGGACCATAGCTCTCGCGCATGCTCCCGTTCATGGCTGTGCAGCTTCTCGGCCATCCAAAGCAGTGCGCCGTAGATGGTAGCGCGATCATCTTTGGTGAGCTCAACAATGCCTGCCTTGACGACGAGACCGCCGAGTTCGATCAGACGTCGGGTGCGTTGGCGACGCTCGACCTGCCACGTGCGCATATCATGCCGAGCCCGAGCCGCTTGCCAGCGATTGTGGGTTGCCCGGTTGTACTTGAGCGCCGCGAGGGTTGCGCTGAGATGCCGGAGCAGCTCGCCGGGATCGGCTCTCGAAAAACATCACTCCACGCTTGGCCCATGCCTCACGCTTTGAGGTGTCTTTCGTTTCGGCGATGGCGACCAGCGCGCCAGCCAGTTCGTCTATGTTGAGTTGATCGGCTCCGGTGGCGATAACCAGCTCGCCAAGCTGCTGCACCTTTCGCGTTTTGAGTTCCCGCGCCTTGTCTTCCAGCGCCTTTAGCTCCGTGTCGAAGTCACGTGGTTTACGCATGGCTGTCTCCATCTGACGTCAATGCGGCGATGATAGTTGAGCGCCCCCTGGAAGGCTTCAGGGCTGCCGAGACAGCCCGGGACGGGCTGGTCCATCCCGAGAATTTTTCGAGGGAGGGCGCGCTTATACGTCGTGCCGACGTGCGGTTTGCCGTGCAAATGATCTGGTCGCGATGGCGATCTATCATCTTCATGTCAAAGTCATTGGCCGCAAGGCAGGCTCGAGCGCTGTGGCGTCGGCCGCCTATCGCTCGGCTTCGCGGCTGCGCGACGAGCGGATCGAACGCAGCCACGACTTCTCCGCCAAGCGCGGTGTCGTTCATTCCGAGGTGATGCTGCCGGACGATGCACCGGAGGCTTGGCGCGACCGCGAGTGGCTGTGGAACGATGTCGAGGCGTTCGAGGCGCGCAAGGATGCCCAGCTTGCCCGCGAGGTGGAGTTTGCGCTCCCGCGTGAACTCAGCCAAGCGCAAGGCATCGAACTGGCGCGCGACTTTGTTCAGGCTGAGTTTGTCGGCAAGGGCATGGTCGCCGATCTCAATGTGCACTGGGACAGGGCAGAGGATGGCAGTCCCAAGCCGCATGCTCATGTCATGCTCACTATGCGGTCCGTGGAAGAGAATGGTTTTGGGTCAAAGGTTCGAGATTGGAACCGCACCGAATTGGTCGAGCGCTGGCGCGAGCGATGGGCGGAACTTGCCAATGAGCGTCTGGTCGAGCTCGACATCGACGCGCGCATCGATCACCGTAGCCTGGAAGCGCAGGGCATTGCCCTGGAGCCGCAAACCCAGATTGGTGCGCCAGCCCAGCGCATCGAGGGCAGTGGCCTTGCTGCTGGCGACATTGAAGCAGATCGCGCCGAACTGCATCGCGAGATCGCGCGCAACAATAGCGCGCGCATCATTGCCGATCCATCCGTGGCGCTCGATGCCATCACGCATCAGCAATCGACCTTCACCCGAAAAGACATTGCGAAGTTTGCGCATCGCCACAGCGACGGGATGGAGCAGTTCAACGCGGTTGTGGCAGCCATCAGCAACGCGCCCGATCTGGTCGAACTCGGCAAGGACGGACGCGCCGAAGACCGCTTCACCACAAGGCAGATGATCGAGACCGAACAGCGCCTTCACCGCGCCGCGGAGCGTATCGATTTGGACGAGGGACATGCGGTGAGTGACGCACATCGCGAGGTAGCTCTGGCGCGCGCTGCGCAACGCGGTCTTGTCCTTTCAGGCGAGCAGAGCGATGCGCTTGCGCACATCACCGATGGTCGCGGTCTCGGTGTCGTCGTCGGTTTTGCCGGCACGGGAAAGAGCGCCATGCTGGGCGTTGCGCGCCAAACATGGGCAGCGGCGGGTTACGAGGTTCGAGGCGCGGCACTTTCCGGCATTGCGGCGGAGAACCTGGAAGGCGGATCAGGTATCTCGTCACGCACCATCGCCAGTATGGAGCATAGCTGGGGACAGGGCCGCGATCTGCTCACAGCAAGCGATGTCCTGGTGATCGATGAGGCCGTCATGGTCGGCACGCGCCAGTTAGAGCGCGTGCTCTCCCATGCGGCGGACGTTGGCGCGAAAGTCGTCCTCGTCGGCGATCCGCAGCAGTTGCAGGCAATCGAAGCGGGCGCTGCATTCCGCTCGATCCACGAGCGACACGGCGGCGTCGAAATCGGTCAGGTGCGCCGGCAGCGCGAGGACTGGCAGCGTGACGCCACGCGCGATCTGGCAACCGGCAAGATCGGCGCCGCGATCAGCGCCTACGACGCGCAAGGCATGGTGTATCAGGCCGCGACGCGCAATGAGGCGCGAGGTGAACTCGTTGAGCGCTGGGATCGCGACAGGCAGGCGCATCCAGAGGCAAGCCGGATCATCCTCACCCACACCAATGACGAAGTACGCGCGCTCAACCAGGCAGCGCGTGAGCGCATGCGCGCTGCCGGCGATCTCGGCGACGAGATTCATCTGAATGTCGAACGCGGTGCAAGGAACTTCGCCAGCGGCGATCGGGTCATATTCCTGCGCAACGAGCGCGGGCTCGGCGTCAAGAACGGCACGCTTGGCATCGTGGAGGAGGTCAGCACACAGAGCATGACCGTGCGCACCGATGACAGGTCGGTTCGCTTCGACCTGAAAGACTACGCGCACATCGACCACGGCTATGCCGCGACCATCCATAAGGCTCAGGGCATGACGGTCGACCGCGTCCATGTGCTGGCGACGCCGGGCATGGATGCCCATGCCAGTTATGTTGCCCTGTCGCGGCATCGCGAAGGGATGGAACTGCATTACGGCAACGATGACTTCGCAACCCGCGAACGGCTCGTCCGGACGCTGTCACGCGACCGCGCCAAGGACATGGCGTCGGACTACGGGCAGATCGACCCGGCGCGGAGCTATGCCGAGCGGCGCGGCATCACCTTCCGACAGCGCCTGGTCGAGATCGTGCGTCGGATCGTTCCGGAGAAGCTCCGTGACAAGATCGGCGAGCTGATGGACGGGTTGCGCTCGCCCGGAGACGGCGAGCCTGTGCAGGAACGTGGCCCTGGGCCGGGAAGGGAAAATGTCGGGGCGCAGATCGGGGATGTTGGCGCCACGCCTGGAAGAGAAGCTTCTGCTGAGGGAGCGCAGCGCGACACGCATGTGCCGGCGAACCAGGAAGCAGAAATGCGCCGAGCCCGCACCCAGGCGCTTGTGCGTCACGCGCGCGCTATCGACGCGATCCTCAGTACCGGAAATGCTGACGGGCACGGCAGTCCCGACCAGATGCGCGAATTGAGGGATGCCCGCAGCGCTTTCGACAAGGTGCGGCCGTATGGCTGGCGCGATGCCGAAGCGGCTTATTGGAAAAATCCCGAACTTGTCCACGAGGCGGGGGCCGGCCGCGTCAGCCGCATCGTGCTTGCTCTCCAGCTTGAAACGGAAATCCGCACTGGGATGTACATCGACCCCGGCCGCCGCGCCGACCGTTTCGTGGAACGTTGGCAAAAGCTCGACCGTACTGGACGGGAGCAATATCAGGCCGGCGACATGTCCGGCTACAAGTCAACGCGCTCGGCCATGTCCGATATGGCCAAGAGCCTCGAACGCGATCCTCAACTTGAATCCCTACTGGCAAACCGTAAGCGCGAGCTTGGCATCAACTTCGATTCCGGCCGGCGCCTTGGTGCGGAACTGGCGTTCAGCCATGGCATCGCTAAGGGGCGGGGTATTGGGCTCTGACACCCTCCGATTTGCCGCCGTTTCCACTCCGCAGCCGGCTGAGGCGACAAACCTGATTGCCTACCCATGGGTTCGTCCTGTCTGTCCCAGCAGACATCAGCGAGAACCAGTGAGGTGCAGGCAAGCCATGTCCGAACCCGATCGTATCATACGCCTTAGGACGGTCCTCGCGCGGACCGGCCTCTCCCGCTCGACCATCTATCGCAAGATAGCCGAAGGCACGTTCCCCGCTCAGATCAAGATAAGCATCAACGGCGCGGGCTGGCGGGAATCAGAAGTAAATCAATGGATGGAAAATCCCGTCGCATGGCGAACAGAACATCACTGATTGCGTGACAAACGCACGCCAGGGCCGCCGCCATTCTCTGGAATGAATTCTATTCCGGCTGCTTCGAGTGACAGCTTCCGCACTTGCAGGATTGAGTCAGATGCGGGTTTTGAACCACGTTCGAACTGCACTGAGGTGACACCCTGGAAGATGATGGGGCTTGGCGCCCTCGGTGTCACCTGTATGGCGGCGGCGCCCTGACGTCGCTCGCTACGGCTTATTGCGGCGATATCTGGCGCTTGCGCGCGGCGGGGGAAGAGTAATCCTTCGGTTCTAGTCGGCGCTATATCCCGAGGGTTAGGGTCCGGACTCATAACCAGAAGCTGACGGTCGCGGCGATGCAGACTGCGGCGAGGAAATTAGTTTCGAGGCGGTCGTATCTCGTTGCGATCCGGC